>JAUXDC010000338.1 GCA_030618605.1 Holophagae bacterium
CCCCTCCCAGCTTCCGAGATTTGCTACTCTGGGTGTTGTTTCTACATCGAGACAGTCGGCCAAGGGTCTGGCGGAAGGAGCATGGGTATGACCGAGAAATTGTGGCACATCGCTCAAGACGGACGGCAGATTGACGGGACTCACAGCCTCCAGGAGGTCGCCGACCACGTCGGGTCCGCGCCTTCGGCGTCGTTCCTCGTGTGGAAGGACGGCATGGATCAATGGCTGGCGCCGGAAGAAGTACCGGAGATCGAGGTCCTGAGGGCCCCGGTTACGCCACCTGTGATCCAGATCCCCTCCACCCCGCCATCGGCCCAAGACAAGGTACCCGCTCTGGCCGGGGCATTCGACCTCGGCGCCGTCCGTGATCGGATGGGCTTCTGGCGTTCCCTCTTCGACCTGAAATTCGAGTCGCTGGTCACCCCGACCATGGTCACCGTTCTCTATGCCGTCGCCATGGTCTTTGTTGCCCTGGGCTTCCTCGCCATGGTTTTCTCGGGCATCACCTCCATCGTCTCCGGCATCCGATTCGGCGCCTGGGGCATGGCTTTTCTCGGTCTGGTCTGGACCCTCTTGTCGCCGATCATCTCAGTGATCCACCTGGCCCTGGTTCGACTCTTCTTCGAGGTCGTCGTCGTCCTCTTTAAAATCCATGACCAGTTGAAATCTCAGTGACACACTCACAGGTCAACCGTAACGACCCCTGCCCCTGCGGCAGCGGCAAGAAGTACAAGCAGTGTTGCCTTGGCGTGGCCGCCTCCGGTTTCAACCGCAAAGCGCGCATAGCCTCAGGCGTCGCTGCGGCCGCGCTGGTCATCGCCGCGATCCTGTATGCAACGGTTGGAAAAGACGCCGCCATACTTGTTGCTGCCCTGGGAGTCCTCGCCGCCGGAGCGTGGTGGCTATTCTCAGACCCCCCAAGTTCAAAAGGGTCCGGAGATCCAGGAGCGATCAGCTACGGGGGGTGACCGAGACCAACCCGGCATCATCCCGCTGATCAATCAGAATCCGCTTGACGCGGTCTTGCCACAGGCGGGCGAATTCGTTTTTCTCGCTCTGATCGGCCGTTTGGGCGATGATCTTCTGGAGCAGGGGCATGGTCTGTGGCGACGGCGGCACGACATTCAGGTTTGTATCCACATCGATTGACCGGCCCGTATCCTTCCGTGTGAATCTCGCGGCGTGGCTTTGGGAAACGCCGAACTGCATCAGATTGTTCCGACCAAAATTCCCGGCAATACCCTTGAATCCGCCCGGCCCGGCGGCGCCGGTGATCTGGGCAACCACCGACCCGACGACACCGGCAGTGCCCTCGTCGAAATCCTGGCTGAACTTGACCTCGATGCCCCCGCGCACGGGCAAACCATCCGGAAAGAGGCTTTCCAACGCCTTGAGCGTCATCAGATAGGCACTTGCAACGGTCGGGCAGCTGTGGCCCGCCGCTCTGACCACCTCCGGGTATGAGATTTCGATCACACCATCGTCGAACGCTCCCAACACCTGTGCGAGCGGATCAAAAAGCCTGATTGTCGGGACTTGGTCAAAAAATTCTGGGTATGCCATGGGATCTCCTCAAACTTTGTATTTCGGACTCCGTACCATCGCACAGGCGGGAGAGGTATGACAAGGCGCAGGGTGCCGCTGAAGGTACGATGGTGGGCCAAGGCCCACCCTACAAAAGAGTTGTTGGCTCGTAGGGTGGGCCTTGGCCCACCAAGAGGGCTCGGAGTCACCCCCATCTATGCAATAATCCCCGGCCGGAGCTTGTACCGGATAGATGGCGGATGGATTTCGGAGGGCCGTGAAGAACCGTTCGAGGCTCATTCGAGGCGCAGTACTGAGCGTACGGGCCGAGAATGGAACGAAGAACGGCCTTCACGGCGCCCGAAAGGCGCCGCCGATTCTATTCGGCACATGCTCCTGAGGAGCAACGAATGTCAGATGCAATCACACTCAAAGGCGTTACCAAGACCTTCGGCACGAAGGTCGCGGTGCGTGATCTCGACCTGGTGGTCCCCACCGGAGCGATCTACGGCTTCATCGGACCCAACGGGGCGGGCAAGACAACGACGATCCGCATGATCATGTCGATTCTCTTCCCTGACTGCGGCCAGATCAGCGTGCTGGGCCACGAGTCGGCCCTCGACGCCAAGGATCGAATCGGCTACCTGCCCGAAGAACGCGGTCTCTACAAGAAGATGAAGGTCGGCGCATTCCTGATGTACATGGAACGCCTCAAGCGGGAAAGCGGAACCGGTAGCCGAAAGAGGGTTCGAGGCTGGCTCGAAAAGGTCGGCCTCGCCGAGGTCGAGAACAAGAGATGCGAAGAGCTGTCCAAGGGCATGCAGCAGAAGATCCAGTTCATCTCCACCGTCATCCACGAGCCGGAACTGCTGATCCTCGATGAACCGTTCTCGGGCCTCGATCCGGTCAACATGCGGCTCCTGCGCGATCTGGTACTTGAGCAGGGCCGGCGAGGCGCCACCGTAATCTTCTCGACTCATGTCATGGAGCAGGCCGAACAGATCTGCGACCACATCATCATGATCAACGACGGGGACAAGGTCCTTGACGACAGTCTGACTGAGATTCGACAACGGTTTGACCCCCGCACGATCCTCTTCGAAAGCCTGGAGATGGGTGCCGACAGCAGCCCACTCGAGCACCTTCCCTCGGTGGAGGACGTTACCCGCAAGGGCGCCCACCACGAGATTTCCCTCAAGCCGGGCTCCGATCCCGGCCATGTCATCAGGGAGATCGTCAATGCGGTCCCTGCATCCCGCGTCGAGCTCCACCGTCCGACCCTCGAAGACATCTTCGTGCAGATCGTCACCGAAGGGGGCGCGTCCGGAGTAGACCTGGATAATCTCAGAGCAGGGCTTCGCAGCAGATCGGCCGTCGAGGAGACATCATGAAGAAGATCCTCCACGTCGCAGTCAGGGAGTTCCTCTCGACGGTTCTCACCAAGGGCTTCATCCTCGGCATCCTGGTCACGCCGGCCCTGATCGGCTTCATGGTCATCATGATGCCTCTGCTGATGAACGAGGAACCTCCGCGCATCGAGGGTGAGGTCGCCGTCATCGACCCGACCGGTGAGATCGTTCACGGTTTGGCAGAGTACCTCGAGCCCGAGGCGATCGCCGAGAGGCGCAGCGAGACCCAGGCCAAGGCCAAAGAGGTGATGGAACAGATTCCCGGAGGCGGCGCCAACGCAGCCATGGCCCAGCCCAGCCTGGATGCCCTTTTGGGTGAGGTCCCCGATCTGGACATCGTCAGGATCGATAGCGGCCACGATCTCGAGGCCGAAAAGGACCGACTCGTCGGCGGCGAATCCGGCCCTGAATCCCGCTTGGCCCTGATCACTGTCCACCCCGACGCCGTGAAGCGCGTCGAGGGTGAAGAGGCATTCGGCGCCTACGACCTCTTTGTCAGAGAGAAGTTGGACGACCGCATCATCGACGAGATCCGCCGTGGAATGCGAACAACGATCGTCGACTCCCGTATCCGCCAGACCGATCTCGACCGCGCCACCATCGAAGCCCTGACCCGCGTACCTCGGATCAGCTCGACGACCGTGACCGAGACAGGAGAGAAAGAGACCAACGAGGTCTTGAATATGCTGCTCCCGGCGGGTTTCATGATTCTCCTCTTGATCTCGGTGATGACCGGCGGCCAGTACCTCTTGACGACGACGGTCGAGGAAAAAAGCAGCCGGGT
>JAUXDC010000262.1 GCA_030618605.1 Holophagae bacterium
CCCCCCCACTCAGCTACACTCCCCCGATGCAACGCCATCCTCTGCTGATTTTTGACCTCGACGGAACGTTGACCGACAGTTTCCCCGGCATCCTGCTGGGCCTCAACCTGGCCCTGGAAGATTTTGACCTGCCGCCGGTTGACCTCGACTGGATTTACCGCCACGTCGGGCGGGGCGCACGGCGACTCGTGGCCGGCGTCATCGCCAACGGGGTAGAGCCCGATGAACTCTTGGCGAGATTCAGACTGCGCTACCAAGAAGTCATGCTGGACAACACGCCGCCCCTTCCCGGCGTGGACGAGGCCCTTCGCCACCTCGCTCTGGACCACACGCTGGCCATAGCTTCCAACAAGCCGTTGGAATGGATTGAGGATCTGGTCGCCCACCATGGCTGGAATGACCTGATGGCGGTTGTCGCCGGACCCGAGACGGTTGACGCCCACAAACCAGACCCGGCAATGCTCGAATACATCCTCCGAGCGACCGGGCACACTCTGGCCGACACGATCTTCGTCGGCGACATGCCCGTGGACGCCGAAACCGGCATCAACGCCGGAATCACCGTCGTCGGTGTGACGACGGGAGCCGCATCCAGGGAAACTCTGCTGGAGGCCGGCTGCACCGCCGTGCTGGAGAGCGTCACCGACCTGGCACGGAGAAACTCGATACTTGATACTGGAATTGATACTTGATACTTGATACTGGAAACAACCAAGCCCCCATCAGTGACCCGTCATGGCACCATCTCTTCGGGCCAAATGCGTCAACGATTCTCTGAACGCAGTCATCGAGACAACCGATAACGCGATTTCCCAGTTTCTGGTTTCCAATAAACCTCCTTGTCTCCATCGCTCCGGAGAGTTCGTCTACAATCCACCCATGAAAGTAGCTCTGATCTTCGGCGGACGATCCGGCGAACACGACGTCAGCATCGTCTCCGCACGCTCGGTGGCCACCGCGTTGCACAACGGCGGGCACGAGGTCCTGCCAATGGCCATCGACCACAAAGGACTCTGGGCAACCGACGGCGAGAGTCAAAGAATTCTCAACGGCAGCGGGGACAGGCCCGACCAGGCTCTGAGTTTCACGGGCGCCCACCGCCTCAATCCCACCCTGTTGAAGGACTCGTTCGATGTGGCCTTCCCAGTCCTCCACGGGCCCTTTGGCGAGGACGGTGCAATTCAGGGCCTCTTTGAGATATTGGGCCTGCCCTACGTGGGCTCCGGCGTTGCGGCATCGGCCTTGTGCATGGACAAGGTTCGGACCAAAAAAATGTTCGAAAACGATCGGCTGCCGACCGCGCCATGGGTGACGGTTACCAGCCACGCCTGGCGGGCCGATCCTGACGCCCTGCGACGCCGGGCCCTGGACCTTGGGCTTCCACTCTTCGTCAAGCCGTCACGCATGGGGTCATCCGTCGGCATCACCAAGGTCATCGACACAGAGAGTCTGGACGCCGCTGTCGAGACGGCGCTGCGATCCGACACGACCGTCCTGATCGAACAGGGGATCGAAGCACGAGAGATTGAAGTGGCCGTTCTGGGCACCACCAAACCACGCGCCTCCGTGCCCGGCGAAATCGTGCCCGGTGACGACTTCTACTCTTTTGAGGACAAGTACCTCGACGACCGTTGCCAACTGATTGCGCCGGCGCCCCTGGATGCCGAAACAACCGAACAGGTGCAAAGTCTCGCCGTCGAGGTCTTCCGGCTCCTGGGGTGTGAGGGCATGGCCCGGGTCGATATGTTTCTCGAAAAAACAACCGGAAAAATCTGGATCAACGAGGTCAACACCATCCCCGGATTCACGTCGATATCGATGTTTCCCAGGCTCTGGTCTCTTTCCGGCTTTGAGTATCCGGCCCTCCTTAACGAGCTCCTTCGTCTTGCGATCGAACGCTACAACAATTTCCGCCGGATTTGAGGAATTCTCACTGACAATTTTCCGGTTGACCTCTGAGCCGCCACGGCCTATATTTCGTGTTTGTGAAATCTTTCTCGAAGAGGATTTTACAGTTGAAAAATTGCTCCAACCAAAAGGGGTCACACTATGAAAAAAGTCACTCGAGAAGAAGCACTGGCATACCACACCGGCAAACGCCACGGAAAAATTGAAGTCGTGCCGACAAAACCCTGCAATACGCAGCGCGACCTCTCGATGGCCTACACGCCCGGCGTTGCCGAGCCCTGCCTCGACATCGCCAAAGACCCCGAGTTGGCCTATGAGTACACCAACAAGGGCAATCTGGTGGCCGTAGTTTCCAACGGCTCCGCAGTTCTCGGCCTCGGCAACATCGGCGCCCTTGCCGGCAAGCCGGTGATGGAGGGCAAGGGCGTGCTCTTCAAGCAGTTCGCCGACATTGACGTCTTCGACATCGAGGTCGATACCGCAGACCCCAAGGAGATCATCCGATTCTGTCAGCTCCTCGAGCCGACACTGGGCGGCATCAATCTCGAAGACATCAAGGCGCCCGAGTGCTTCGAAATTGAAGAAGAACTCAAGAAAACCTGCGGTATTCCGGTCTTCCACGACGACCAGCACGGCACGGCCATCATTTCGGGAGCGGCACTGGTCAATGCCGTCGAGGTCATTGGCAAAAAGATCGATGAGATCAAGGTGGTCTTCTCCGGGGCCGGAGCGGCGGGCATCGCGTGCGCCACTTTCTATCTCTCCCTGGGCGTCAAATCGGAGAATCTTCTCCTGGTTGACTCCAAAGGCGTCATCTTCAAGGGCCGCACCGAGGGCATGAACCCCTACAAGGAACGGTTTGCCGTCGACACCAAGGCTCGGACTCTCGCCGACGCCATGGTTGGCGCCGACGTCTTCGCCGGCGTGTCGGTTGCCGGGCTTGTGACCCAGGAGATGGTCAAGACGATGGCGGACGACCCGATTATCTTCGCCATGGCCAACCCCAACCCTGAAATCATGCCGGAAGACGCCTTGGCTGCACGTTCCGACGTCATCATGGCGACGGGACGCTCGGACTATCCCAACCAGGTCAACAACGTCCTGGGCTTCCCCTTCATTTTCCGCGGCGCCCTCGATGTTGCCGCAACCGGCATCAACGAAGAAATGAAACTGGCCGCAGCCCAGGCCCTGGCCGACCTGGCCAAGGAAGATGTTCCCGATTCGGTCGTGCGCGCCTACGGAGGCAAACCCTTCAAGTTCGGACGGGAGTATCTGATTCCCAAGCCCTTCGACTACCGGGTCCTTTTGTGGGAGGCGCCGGCCGTTGCCGAGGCCGCCATCCGGACCGGGGTTGCCCGTAAACCGTATACGTCAAAAGACGATTACATCAGAGAACTGGAAAACCGGCTCTCCAGAACCCGCGAGGTGATGCACGGTGTCATCGACCAGGCCCGGTTGGACCCCAAAGATATCGTCTTCCCCGAAGGCGAACGGGACGCGATCATTCGGGCCGCCAAGATGTTGGTCGACGAGAAGATCTGCAAACCAATCCTCCTGGGCAACGCCGAGGTCATCGGCAATCTTTTGGCCGAACATGAAATCGACGCAACCGACATCACGGTTGTCGATCCCTCTCAGGATGATCGACGCGAAGCCTATGCCGAGGCCTACCACAAAATGCGGTGGAGGCGCGGCGCGACGGCGGTCAATGCCGCCAAACGACTTCGCGACCCGGTGTATTTCGGCAACATGATGGTGCAGCAGGGCGATGCCGACGGTCTGATTGCCGGCGTGTCCCATTCGTATCCCGACACCATCCGCCCCGCTCTTCGGATCCACCAGACAATGGGTGACGTCAGCAAGGTGGCGGGCGTTTTCCTGCTGTTGTTCGAAGACCGCATGCTCTTCATCGCAGACACGACCGTCAACCCCGATCCCAGCGCCGAAGAACTGGCGGAGATCGCCTGGCTGACCGCCAGGGTGGCAAACACCTACTTCGACGTAGACCCTCGCGTCGCCATGCTGTCCTACTCCAATTTCGGCTCCAACGAAGATGCCGCATGCCGCAAGGTCCGCAAGGCGGTGGAGATCGCCAAAGAGCGTTGGCCCGACCTCAAGATTGAGGGAGAGATGCACGCCGACACCGCCGTTGAACCGGTGATTGCCGAGCAAGCCTTCCCGTGGTCGACCATCCAGGGTGACGCCAATATCCTGGTCTGCCCGACACTGGCCGCTGCCAACATTGCCTACAAATTACTGTGGCGCCTGGGCAAGGTCGAAGCGATCGGCCCGATCCTGACCGGCATCGGCGCCCCGGTTCACATCCTCCAACGAGGCATGGAAGTCAACGAAATCGTCAACATGACAGCCCTGTGCGTCTGCAAAGCTCAACGGACTCAAGAGGGAACGACTGCTTGATGTGCTCACCGGTCCACGGTACGATTGCTCGGTGAAAAATTGAGGAGGAGATGATGAAGAAGATTTTGGTTTTTTCCGCGCTTTTGGTTCTGTGTTCCGGGATGGTTGTCGCCGAGGATGCGACCGGGGGATTGCGTTTCTCGATCACGGTCACCGAATTCGAAAACAAGGCCGGCTGGTACGGTCACTTCGACATCGGTAACGCATGGGGCACGGTCTTGACCGACATGCTCAACCAGAGCGGCCACTTCATCGTCCTTGGCGAAGGTGATATGCGCAACGCCGCCATGGACGAACAGGACCTCTCGGCTTCCGGACGGACCGCAGGCGGCAAGAAGGCAGCAGTCACCGGCCAGATGACCCCGGCACAGCTCCTGGTCAAGGGTGCCATCACCCACGTCCAGGACGGTACCAAGAAGGCCGGCGGCGGCATTCGGTTCAAGGGCCTCAGGCTCGGTGGCAAGGGCGGCCAGGGCGAGATCAACGCGACGATCTACATCGTCGATGCCAGCACCGGCCAGGTGGTCGCCTCCAAGAGCATCGTCGGCGTCAGCAAGAAAAAGGGCATGAACGTCGGCTACGACACCGGTTCGTGGGGTGCGGCCTTCGGCGGCGAAAGTAATGACAACGTCGGTCTGGCCATCCAGGCGGCCTGTGATGAAGCAGTCCAGTTCTTGATCAAACAATTGCCGAACTTCCAGTGGACCGGGTCGGTGGTCATGAACAAGAGCGGTACGATCTATGTCAACCGGGGCGAACGTGAAGGTGTCGGCGTGGGCCAGCAGTTCATCGTTGGCGACGTCGAGGTTATCCGAGACCCCGACACCGGAGAAATCTTGGATGAGGACATGACGACGATCGCCACCCTCGAGGTCACCAAGGTCAAAGAGAAACTCTCATACTGCAACGTCGTCTCCGGTGACGCTGCTTCGGTTGCAAAGGGCATGACCGTTCATATCCCGTAGCTTCGGCTAAAACTAAACTGAACGATCCTCAACGGCGCCCAGATGGGCGCCGTTTCTGTTGTGAGACCCAACCTCTGTATACTTCTGTGCTGGAGATGACAGATGAGGCGCATTGCAGAAATCTTGATTATATTTGGAGCCATTCTGGCTATTGCGGGAATTGCGGCTGCCCAAGGCCCTGACTTCCAAGAGGTTGGGAGTCCGCTCCAGGAAGAAT
>JAUXDC010000331.1 GCA_030618605.1 Holophagae bacterium
TCGAGTACGTAGCTCCCGGAGGTCGGCACATCGAGACAGCCGATGACGTTCATCAGTGTCGACTTGCCCAAGCCGGACGGACCCATGATTGCCACGTACTCGTTGTCGGTGACATCGAAGGTTACTCCGGCCAGGGCCTGCACGCCGACCCCGTTCATCGCGTAGTTCTTTGTCACACCGGCTATTTCGAACGCCATGATTTCACCCTTCCACTGCTCCGGCGTTGTCGACCCTGACGGCGGCGCCGTCGGTGAGGTCGCGGCTGATTGCGCGATAGCTGCCCACGACGACCTGCTCGCCCTCGTCCAGGCCTGAGAGAATCTCGATGAAATCGGTTCCCTGGATTCCGGTCGTTACCTGGCGTGCCTCGGCGACGCCATCAGAGAATACCCAGACAACCTGCACGAACCCTTCGTCATCCGGCTGGAATTTTGAATCGCCGTCGGCGCCCTCGGTTGCTCCCAATTGTTCGAGGGTGCGCACCGCCACATACTGGATCTTTACGCTCACGGCATCTTCATGGACGTCTGTGACGATATCCGCGGAAGCGGTCATGCCGGGCCGCAGTGACACCGCTGGATCTGTGATACCGATCTTGACCTCGAACCCGGTCTTCTGGTCGCTCGTGCCCTGGGCCGATATCCTGGCGCTTGAGGCGATTTCGGTGACCTCTCCGGCAAGACGAACACCTTGCAGTGCGTCGACCTCGATTTCCGACGTGTCATCGAGGGTCACAAGAACGATGTCGTTCTCTCATGGTCATTTTCCGCCTTGAGCATGTTCTCTCGAGCCAGGTCAACGTTGGATTCAGCGACTCTGAGACTGGCTTCAGTGCTCTCGACCGCGGCGACATGATTTTCACGGTCAAGCTCGACGAGCAGTTGGCCCTTCTCGACCCAGTCGCCTTCCTGGACCAAGAGCCGAGTGATCTTGGCGCTGACATCCGCCGAGACATTGACCTGGGTGACCGGCTGGATCTTGCCCGTGGCGTTGCCCGAAAATCTTGGCTGGGGTGCTTTCGACACTTCGAGATACGAGGTCAAGGGCGGCAGGTTTCTACCATTTCTTCGAAAGAGTTCGAGGATAGGTCGACAAATATCGTCCTCAGAAATGGTGCATTTTTCTCCAAGAAAGGTTAAAACTAGCCTGATGAATGACGAGTGGAGGACGATCGACGACGAAGAGGTAGACGAGGGCACCATGCTGCTGATGCAGCGGGGCGAGCGTGAATTCGTAATCTCGGTGGATCACCTCACACTGATGACCTCGGAATCCAACCTCAGCGAGTTGGAGTTGGGTCGAGTTCCCTGCGAGCGGCTCGAAAATCGAGCGAACCCGCGGGTGCTGCTGGCCGGCCTGGGGATGGGTTACACCTTGCGGGCGGCTCTGGATGCCCTGCCGCCCGGCGCCCGGGTAGAGGTGGTCGAGCTCAATACGGTGATCGCCTACTGGTGCCGGGGCCCGATGGCGGTTCTGACGGACCACGCTGTGGATGACCCGCGGGTGGAACTCTTCTACGGTGATGTTGCGGAGAGGATTCGCCGGGCAGGTGACGGCCCGGAGGGCTACGACGCCATCATTCTTGATCTCTATCAAGGGACCTTCGACGCCAATGAAGATTCCGGCCATCCGCACTACGGCCGCGCGGCGCTGGAGAGGGCCCGGCGGGCCTTGGTCCCGGGCGGGATCTTTGCGGTATGGACCGAGGAGGCAGACTCAGGATTTGAAGAAAGGCTGAAATCGGTCGGGTTCGACTTCGAAGCCCTTCAGCCCGAACTTGAGGGGCCACAGCACGTCGTGTACCTGGCCTGGTGAGGAAGCTGTCAGCGCCGCAAGAGAGCCAGGGCCTCGATCTGCCGCGTTTGAGGCATCATGTCGACGGCCTGGACCGTGACCAGTTCGAAACCGCCGCCGATCAACATCTGGAGGTCACGAGCGAGGGTGGTGGGGTCACAGGAGAGGTATGCCAGGCGTTTGGCCGATGAGGCGATGATTGTAGCGAGGACCTGTGATTCGGCGCCGACTCGCGATGGGTTGAGCACAATGGCTTCGGGTTTTTCCGAGTGCAGGCGGCTCAGAGTGCGGCGGATCGGGTTGGCGAGGACCTCGACATTGTCCACCTGACCGGCTTTGATGGTCGCCCGGGCATCCGCTACCGAGCTTCGGACGCCTTCAATACAGAGGACGCGGCCAAAACTCTTTCTGAGCGCCAGGCCGTGGGTTCCTACACCTGCGTAGAGATCGACAAGGAGACTTCCGCCGCCGAGGAACGCAGACATCCGTGAGTGAAGTTCGGGCAGAAGACCTAGATTGACCTGGAAAAAGGAACCGGGGGAAACCCGCAGCGAGAGACCGGCTGAATCCACATAGACCTCGCGGGCCCCGGAGACCGGTTCGATACGCCCCTTGATGACTTGGGAGCCGCCTTTGGGGTTGAGGTTTACAGCGATGCCGGCGACATGGGGGCAGTCTTTGACGATGGCTTCGATGGGGAGGCGCGGCAGGGAATCGTCCCTGACCACGAGCGTCAGATGCTGGAGCTTGGGGTCACTGCCGCAACGCAGGTCAATGTATCGCAGGGCGTATGGGATGGAAGCAGACGAGTTCAGCAGGCGCCTAAGGGCTCGAGTTGTCTCGAGAAGTTCCGGAACGAGAACCCCGCAGTCGGGAGCATCGACGACCTCCCGGCTCCGGCGCTGAAAATACCCGAGCACAGACCGACGGTCTCTATCGGTAGAGATGGCCATCTTGGCGCGGGTCCGATAGCCCTCAATATTCGGGGATGGAAGGGTCGGCAGGATTTGGCGGGGTGCGAAGCGCACACTCCGGCCGAGGGCCTCCGTCAGTCTGCTTCGTTTGCTTTCGAGTTGCTCCCCATACGGTTGGCACAATAACGAGCATGCTCCGCATGGGGCTCGGTGGGGGCAATCGACGGTTTGGTCTGCCTGTGCTGTCTTCATCGCGGTCCAGCCTATCCTATTTCGTGGCGCCGTGTCTTTACCAACAGGCTGAGAGCTTAAAGCTGATGACTGACAGCTCCCGGTGAAGCCTTGCTCTCTGATGGCAAGGCTTCGCGGGGTTCAGGTACACTGTCCATGTTCGCCCGAGGTGGATCGGTCTGATTCATTGGTTCAAACGCGTCCGCCTCGATCCTTCGATTGACACCAATTAGTGATAGGGCCCATCCATCAGCTCCATGAAGTGAGAACCCAGAGGTCAGGGCGGAACGCTCCGACTCAGTTTTCATGATGTGACAGGTCCGGGAGAAGACATAGAGATGGCACGAAACTCCGGAGCCTACAAGTTTGAAAAGCGCCGCAAGGAATTGGAAAAGAAGAAGAAAAAAGAAGAGAAAAGATTGGCGAGACAGGCTCGCAAGGAAGGTGATGAGGAGACGGTAGAGGGAACGGATGAGGGAATCGTTGAGGGGACCGTCGAAAGCGAAGCGTGAAGCTCGTGATTGGCTTTCAATCCTGCTGGTTTTCCGTGCCGGAAACTTTCCGAGTCCGACATGCGGTGTTCCGAAAGTCCTGAATAATGAGCAAAGGCTTGATATCGGAAGACTTGTGCTATAATCCTGAATACAGGATTGGCCAATGTGGCTGATCCCCGTGTCGGCGGGCAGGTGGCCCGCCCCAATTTGAGAACGGGAGCCAGCCTCTTCGGGGCCGTGGCTCCAGGAGAAGAGAAGACAGATGTCGAAGAAATTGTTTGTTGGAAGCTTGAGCTGGAACACTGATGACAATGGCCTGCAGGAGGCGTTCGCGCCTTTTGGTGAGATCAGCGAGGCCAAGGTCATCACCGATCGCGACTCCGGTCGTTCGCGGGGCTTCGGCTTCGTGACGTTCGATGACGACGAAGCCGCCGAAAAGGCGATCGAAGCCATAACGATAAGGATC
>JAUXDC010000255.1 GCA_030618605.1 Holophagae bacterium
TTGAACGTTGAGCGTTGGACGTCCAACCCCTTCGACCTTTTTGACCTTTTGACTTTTTGACCCTTCGACCCTTCACCCCTTTTCGTGTACCCTGATTCCGTGGGGGGTTGCCATGCACCGCTGGTTTGAGTTTTTGATCACTCTTCGTCGTCCCGCCTCGTTGATTTCCCTGATTCTCTTGACCGTATTGGCAGCGGCGCCGGCGATCTCGGCGTCTGAGGTGCCGGTCGTCGTTGCTGTCGACACAAGCCGTTCGCTCTCCCAGTCGGAGTTGGCATCGATGGTCTCCAACGTCAGCGATATTTTGGCCGACTGGCCCCCGGATACTCAGGTCGGACTCCTGGCATTTGACGACATCCCCCAATGGATCGTCGACCCCTCAGGCACCATCGAAACCACCAGGAGTGCTCTGGCTGGTCTCACCCTCGCTGGGAATTTCACCCTATTGAACGATGCCTTGTTCACCAGTGCCCGAGATCTCCCAGACGGCGGTGTCATTCTGCTTCTGACAGACGGCCGGGATGAGAATAGCGCCACGACTGTCGAAGACGTTGCGGAACTGTGCCGCACTCACCACGTCCGCATTGTCACAGTCGGTACCGGCCGCCGCGTCGACGAGAAGGCCATGCGCCGTCTTGCCTTGCTGACCGATGGCGCCTATCTGGGACACACAAGCACGATTGGCACGGCAGCAGTCACGCAGGCCGTCGAGAGGGCAACTCGCGCGACGGCCGCCGAGATCGAGGCCGCCCAGGTCGCTCTTCCCACGTCTGAGCCGATCGAAGTTCATGCGGTGACTTCGCCTCAGCCCATCCGAGAGGTCAGCACAACACCCTGGTGGCTCCTGCCCCTCTTGCTGGTGCTGGTCGTCGCCATCTTGGCGGCACTAGTGATGCTGTGGCGTGGGCGCCGACCCACCCAGGCCCAGGCACCCGAACCGACCGACTGGGAAACCGACCCGGACCTGGATCCCAAACTGCTCGAAAGCGAGGCCGACGCGGCGAAGGACCCAACGGTCGACCTGTTCACGGCGCCACCGATGGACGAAAGCGCCGACGAACTCCTGCTCGATCCATCGGCATTTGAGCGTCTGCCCTTTGACGGCGATATTGACACGACCAGTATCTTGGATGAACAGCACATTATCAGCGTAATCGAGCCGGGCAAGGAGATCCGCTCCTTCAGATTGAGGCACGACCGGGCCTTTGCCGTCGGCCGTGCACCAGGGGTCAACACCCTGACTCTTGCGGCCAAGGCACTGAGCAGCCAACACTTCAAGGTCGTACCTCATGAGGGTGGCTTTGCGGTCGTCGATTTGGACTCTACCAACGGCACGCTGGTCAACGGCCAGAGAATCCGAGCCCACCAACTCGAAGCCGGAGACACCATTCAGGCCGGTGAGGTGGAGTTCGAGTTCAAGGTGATCCTCAGGTCACTGATGTAAGAAGCGGCTGCGTATCGAGGTAAGGAAAAGTGGAGTTCGAATCGCTGATTGAGTTGTGGGGGTAGGCGTCTCGCCTGCCCCGGCGGGCGGGACGCCCGTCGCCATAATTAGCTTCCTGGAATCACCATAACCCTCAGGGCTTTCACACCGTAAACCCTTCATTCGCGGTCCGACCCTGCGGTTGGACTGATCCGGGGTGAATTGGTGTTTCAGAAAACGATAGCCCTCACAGCCCTCTTTTTCTGTCTGGGTGTAGTGGTTTCGGCCGCTGCGGCGTCAGACCTCCACCAAATTCCGAAAATTGAAGGCAGGATCAACGTCGACGCAGTGCTGGACGAGGCCGCGTGGCAGGATGCCCTGGTTCTCGAGCTTGATGTCGAGGTCCAGCCTGGCGAGAACATTGATCCCCCGGTCCGGACAGAGGTTCTGTTGTGCTACGGCGAAAACCACTTCTATGCGGCGTTCCGGGCCTTCGACACCGACCCGTCCGCAATCCGGGCCCGCTACTCGGACCGCGACCGGCTCTGGGACGACGACTGGGTCGCACTCGTCCTCGACACCTTCGACGATGCACGTCGGTCCTTCGACTTCTTCGTCAACCCGTTGGGCATCCAGGCGGACATGATCGAAACGACTTCGGGCGGCGGTGGTCCACAATGGGACGCCATCTGGGACTCCGCAGGCCGTATCATCGACGACGGCTACATCGTTGAGATGGCCATCCCCTTCAGTTCTCTTCGGTTTCAGTCTTCAAAGGGCGACCAGATCTGGCGGATCGACGCCGTGCGTTCCTACCCACGCAACGTCACACACAAAATGGGGCTCTTCCCACGAGACCGCTCCAACAACTGCTATCTCTGCCAGGCCGACCGCATCCAGGGGTTTGCCGGCGCCGATCCCGGCCTCAATATGGAGTTTGCACCGACGGTGTCGGCGATCCGCTCCGAAGAACGCACACCATTCCCCGACGGGCCTTTCGAAGAGGTGAATTCCAGTATTGAGGCGGGTCTGACTGCACGCTGGGGCATTACCCCAAACCTCAATCTCAGCGCCACCATCAACCCGGATTTTTCTCAGATCGAGGCCGACGCCGCACAGTTGGACATCAATACACAATTCAGCCTGTTCTACCCCGAGAGACGCCCGTTCTTTTTGGAAGGCTTCGACTATTTTCAGACGCCGATCAATGCGATCTACACCCGGACCCTGGCCGACCCCGCCTGGGGCGTCAAGGCTGCGGGCAAGGTCAGGCGGAGCGCTATCGGGTTCTTCTCAGTTCGGGACGATATGACCAACCTGCTCTTCCCGGGACCTGAGGGCTCCACAGCGACGTCGTTGGAGACTGCATCGACCGGTACGGTATTGCGCTATCGCTACGACGTCGGAGAATCCTCAACCGTCGGCGGTCTGATCACCAACCGAGAGGGCGCCGACGGTTACCACAATCGGCTCTACGGAGGTGATGTCGAACTCCGCCTGACCCCCACCGATACCGTTCGACTCCAAGTTCTCGGATCAGAGACCCAATACCCACTGGATATCGCCCAGAACCACGACCAACCGGAAGATGAGTTCTCCGGCCATGCGATCGAATTCTTCTACATCCATCAAACACGGACCTTTGAAGTCTATGGAAATTACAAGGAAATCAGTCCCGGATTCCGGGCCGACCTGGGTTTTGTGCCCCAGGCCGGTTTTGCCTTTTACGACACCGGTTATCTCTATACCTGGCAACAGGACGACCCCGACCATTGGTACAACATGATCAAGGTGTGGCTGGGATATGAACGCACAGAAGACGCCGACGGGAACATGCTGAGAAGCGCCCCGGGGACATTTTTGATGTACAACGGGCCCCTTCAGACCTCGATCTACACCGTCATGTACGTCGGCAAACAGACCTACCTCGGGGAGGAGTACGACGACCGGACCATCGACTTCAACTTTGGCTTCAATCCAGCTGCTGACGTGCGATTCGGACTTCGTGTATTGGCTGGAGACCGGGTCGATTATGCCCATGCACGACCGGGAGACCGACTGCGAGTGGCGCCCTCGGTCGAGTGGTTCGCCGGGCGCCACCTCAATTTGGATTTTTCTCACATCTACGAGAAATTCGACGCCGATGTCGGCCGCCTCTACACGGCCAACTTGAGTGAACTCCGTACGGTCTACCAGTTCAATCGCCGCGCCTTCGTACGCTTGATACTGCAATACGCCGACTACCAATATGAGGTAGAGAATTACTCCACGCCTCGCGACCCGGAATTCAAGCACTTCCTGACACAGTTGCTCTTCACCTATAAGGTCAACCCCCAGACCGCTCTCTACCTGGGGTATTCCGACAATCACCGGGGCGACAGCCAGATCGACCTGACGCAACTCAACCGCACTGCCTTTTTCAAGATCGGCTACGCCTGGGTTCCGTGAAGAGAGCTGTCAGCTGTCAGCTGTCAGCTGAGCTCTGTGCAGCGCTGCGAATCGGCAAGCCAGATTGTGGTCTTGAATTTCTCGGAGAACCGCGTATATTCTGCTGAGTTCAAGAAGCAAGCCTAAGAGCGGAAATTCGAGGAATTGTCATGTACACCAAAAACAATATGAATGAAAAAAGAACCAGCTGGGTTTTGTTGGTGATCGCCACAGCGATTCTCGCCACGACCCCAGGCTTTGCGGTGGAAGAGACCGAGGGATGGAAGCCGGCTCCGCCGATGCCGGATAAATTCGACTGGGTCCAGATGACCTCGGACGAGTGGCTCAAGGGCGAGATCATCGCCATGTACGACGAGAGCCTCGAATTCGACAGTGACGAGTTCGACGAACAGAGCCTGGACTGGGGAGACATCAAAGAGATCCGGTCAGTTCAGATCTTTCAGGTGAGATTCCTGGACAACACAATCGCCACCGGCAAGATCCTGCTCGAGGGTGACATCATTCTGGTGATCGGTAAACAGACTTCAGAGCATGAACGCTCACAGGTCCTGTCCATTACGCCAGGCGAATCCAAAAGAAGGAGGGACTACTGGACCGGCAAGATCAGTGCCGGCCTCAACATTCGGACCGGAAACACCGAACAGACAGAATTCAATGCCAAAGCGAACCTCATTCGCCGAACACCCCAGAGTCGGATCAATATCGATTACCTCGGCAATTTCAGTGAAAGCGATGACATCTCCATTGCCGACAACCAACGCCTCAACGCGAACTGGGACAGGTTCATCTCGAATCGTTTCTATTGGACACCGGTCTACGGCGAGCTCTTTCGCGACCCGTTCCAGAACATCGCCAACCGGTACACCATCGGCATCGGCCTTGGTTACACGGTCAAAGATACTTCGAAGGTCGATTGGGATGTCACCGCCGGTATCGCCTACCAGGGCATCACCTTTGACGACGTTCTGCCCGAAGAAGACAATACCGAGACCTCACCGGCTTTGGTAATCGGTACAAAATACGAAAACGAACTGACCGGTTGGATGGATTTTCACTTCGACTACAAGTTCTACATCGTCAGCGAGGAGGCCGGGACCTACACTCACCACCTCTTGACCGGCTTTGAGTTCGACCTTACGGGCGATCTCGATTTTGACGTTGACTGGGTGTGGGACTACGTCAAAAACCCCCGCCAAAACTCAGCCGGCGACTTCCCCGAACAGAGCGATTTCCGGATGATGTTCAGTCTGGGCTACAGCTTTTAGGATTCTGTGGGACAGAGGCCCGAAAACCAACGGAGATTTCAGGGCCACCCAGGCCACTGTCCCACAGAATCCTTTGGTGCGCTTCGCGCACTATTTTAAGTTTTTAGTGAAAAATTATCGTTTTACATAAAATTTTCCTTGACACTTAAAATTTTTGCCCCATATTGATCTTATGAAGGATCAACCCCACACCCTGAGGCCCCCAGCATGACGATCGAGATCCGTCTGGATGTCATGCTGGCGATGCGCAAGATGTCACTGACCGAGTTGGCCAACCGCATCGGGATTTCGGTCACCAATCTTTCCCTGCTCAAGACCGGCAAGGTCAAGGGCATTCGTTTCTCGACCCTGGACGCGATCTGCCGCGAGTTGGACTGTCAGCCCGCCGACATCTTGGAATACCTCCCGGAATACGTATGACCGGCATGACCCGACCTTCTCACCAGTGTCCGGCTGCAAGGCGCAATCCACAACGACCTTCGGCGCTTTCTCGATTCGCTCGCTCGACGTACGATAAGTATGCCT
>JAUXDC010000191.1 GCA_030618605.1 Holophagae bacterium
GATGAAGTTCACGGTGGGGATCTTCTTGATGCACTGCCGCAGGAATCCGATGTTGTTTTTCACCGAGGACTGAGGGCCGGTCGGATACACCTCGCCGGGTGATTTGGCCCTGATGTTGATCTTCTGGTAGCGCACGATATCGACGAAGCCGGAGTAATCGATGATATTGATCTCATCCTGTGTGCCGAAGGCGATCGTGATGGCGGCCGCAGGGCGAGCCGTCGGCTTGCCGACCCGCCTGGGATACGCCGATGTCAGAAATCACCTGGCGACTCCGCGTCTTTTGGAGCAATTGGGGACCGACGTCTTCGCGTTCCACGGATTCACCGAGGTATTCCTTGAGGATCGCTGGGTCAAGGTGACGCCCACATTCAACACCAGACTGTGTGAGCGATTCGGTGTGCTTCCTCTTGAGTTCGACGGAGTCTCGGACACTCTTTTTCAGCCTTTTGACGCCACCGGGAGACGCCATATGGAGTACATTCGGGACCGGGGGACTTATGCCGACTTTCCCTTCGAGGAGATGCTTCGGGTTTACGCCGAAGTCTATCCCTCGTTCGGGGGTGGCGGGTTGGATGCGGAAGAGGACGGTCCTTTCAGCGCAGCCTGAGATTCGGACCGTCTCATCAATCGTGGGGCAAGGATCAGGGCGGTACCATAGGCCGCGAAGGCAAGGAAGAGGGCAGAGGCGTTCCCTGCGGGGAGGTCCACCAGCACGAGCTTGATGCCCCCGATGGCGAGAATGGGATATACGAGCCATCTCAGTTCCTGGAGAGTCTTCCGCCGGCCGGCGACCGCAAATCCGAGGGCGGCGCCAGCAAGGACGAGGCTTCGAATGGCGGCCATCCAGCCTGGATCTGATGCATAAATCCCGCCGAATTGTTCGAAGCCGCTGACGATCAGTGTCCCAAGGCCGGCCGCAGTGATCACCGCCACGAAAAAACGGGGAAGACGGGCCCGCCAACTGGTCTCGGCCCCGATCTGGGTGGCTGCCAGAATCAAATAGCAAACAAGGGAAAAACATAGAACGACCAGTGCGAGGACGCCTGGCGAGGGGCTTTCGGCGCCCGAATTCATGAACGTGTCCTTGGCGGCGCCGGGAATGCCGGCGGTCATAGATGCGGCCAAGATATATACCGCGGCGTGGGCGCGAAGCGTGACCCGATCGAATCGTCCGCCCAGGGCCGCTGCCGCCAAGGCCAGCACACACCACAGCGGCAAGAGAACGTTCTCAGGCGCCGCTATAGAGCTGCCGTACAGTATCAGGATGATCGCAAGGGTGGTGAAGAAGAAGAAGTTTGTGCCCCGGCCGAGGCGCCGATCCACTGAGGCAAACGCGACTGCGTAACTGATCAGACTGAGGACGATAGCAGCCAGGCCGAGTATGACAAAGCCGGAACCTGTCGAGCGTGCAATACGGGCCGCACCACCAAAGCCGATCAAGAGTACGGCCACGGTTTGAACGACCTCGAATGCCGTGACGTTGCGGTGCCGGACGAGGGTTCGGATCGTGAAGCTTGCCATGTAGATCACGAAGAGAGCCAGTGCTATCAGACCGGCCGCACGAATGGAGAGGTCATTGAATGGAGGGCGGATTCCCAAGGCGCTGGTGGCAAGGATCGACATATGGAGAACGACGAGATCGGCGCCGAACGCCGTGAACCAACGGATGCCGTGCCAACCCCGGCGATAGGCCAGCCACACCGCAGCCAGGCCGAGCGCAAGAAGAACGATGGCGAAGGGCTCGTGGCGGTAGGTCAGGCGTATCAACACCAGCGCGGTTGAAAGTGAGGCCAGGGAAGTCGCCCATGCAAGAATGGGCAGGCGATGAATCCAGGCTACGACGAGGCCCAAGGCGCCTAACAGAGTGAGTACAAGGGCTGCGGTGTTGGGGCTCAGGACCTGGAAGTTGTGTGTGGCCTCGACCAGGATGGGAAAAGCGATGACCACCGAGGCGAGCCCGTGGAATTCGGCACTGAGGATCAAGGACTTACGACCGGCCCGTTCAGCGGCAACGAGCCAGACGAGCGCGTAGGCCAGGCCGAGGAGGATGCCGGTTCCTTGAGGAATTGTCCCTGCGTCCGTCATCGCCCGAAGGAGAAACGCTCCGCAGAACACCAGGCAACTGCGACCCACCAATGTCATGATGGCGGCGGGAGTTATTTGCTTTGAAATCTCCGTGATCTTGGCCGCTTTCGGTTGACTCTCCGGTTTCGAGGGAAGGTCCTCGGAGGCAAGATGCTGTGAAGCGCCGGTCTCCAACGCCTCTACCCGGGAGGCAAGCGTGGCGACCACGTCCTTGAGTTCTTTGATGTCAGTTTCGAATCGTTCGAGGTCGTGTGCCATAAGTCTCCTGTCAACCCGCCAGCGGTTCGGGATCCAAATCCAGACCCAGGTCACTGGTATTGGGCCTGAGGTGGTCAATTGTCGGGAGGATGCGTTCGAAGATAACCAGGAGCAGGAACGGCAGAATCAAGATGACTGCCGCGGCGAGGATTCCCTCCTTTTCGAACATACCCGGAACATAGGTGTCGCGAAAACCACGCATGCTCTTGGAGAACATCTGGCCGCCGATAACAACGTTCCAGCGCATGGCGAGGACCTGCATCAGCAGCAGGAGGGAAGCGACCATGGACAGGGTGTTGCGGATGCGATCGTCCATATAGGCCCCCATCACAACGACGATCCCCAACAGGATCAACGGGATGAGGCCGCCGAGTACCATTTGAACCGAAATGAACGAGATCGACAGTTGGTTTGCAAGGAGAGGGCCGATGACCTCCCACTCCTCGGCCTTTTCGTATGCCAGAGTCATGATCTCGAGCAGTTCGAGGGTCAGAGACATGATCATAAAGAGCCACAGCCAACGAACCAGTGCCGAGATGGTGTCCCTTTCGATCGCCATGCCCTTGATCTTCATCGCCAACTGGTACAACACGATCAGCACCGCAATTCCCGATACGACCGCCGAAAAAAGGAAGATGACGGGCATCAGGGGCGTCGACCACCAGGGGTTGGACTTGAGGGCGCCAAAAAGAAAACCGACATATCCGTGCAGCAAACAGGCCATGGGAATTCCGATGGCCGTCAGGATCCTGGTGATCTTGTGGTCGAGGGCCCGAGCCTCCTCCGACGTGTCATACACCCCGAGGGCGAGGGTTGCGTAGAACATCCGCTTGAAGCCGCGTGACTCGGCGGCATAGCGGATCAAATCGGTTCGAAAGACGAACCAAATCTCAAGGACGACGACCAGGAAGTAAGAGGCATACAGGATTCCAAAACCCGCCATCGCCGAGGAAAAATTCGGTGTAATGACGACCATCGGGCCTCTTTCCGGATGGCCGAGATGGTTCAGCAGGGGTAGCGTCGCCACTGAGAGAAAGCAGAACGAGGCGGCGAGGGCAAACCGGCCCAGTGGTTTCAGTTCCTCTCGATCGAAGACGTGGTAAAGAGAGGACACGATGAATGCTCCGGCCACCAGCCCGGTCACGTATGGATAGAGCACGATCATCAAAGTCCAGTGGATGTGAACATCGTTGGGAAACAGGGATCCGATCAGTTGGTGTCCCATCAGCGAACCTCCATATCCAGGCCCAGGTAGAAGCACTGCGGTTTGGTCAAAAGCTGCTGTTGCAGGACCTGCACGCGCTGGGTCGCCAGGATTTCGTTGACAGGGTCGTTGGGGTTCTTGCGGTCGCCCAGTTGGCGGGCCCCCACCGGACACGCCTGTACGCAGGCTGTGGAGAGGCCCTTGGTGATACGGTGGTAACACAGGGTGCACTTGTCTGCGGTCCGCGTGTGAGGATTCATGAAACGACTTCCGTAGGGGCAGGCCTGGAGGCAATATCCGCAGCCGATGCACTGCTTTGGGTCCACCAGGACACCACCGTCGTTTGTCTCGAATGAGGCGCCGACCGGACAGACCTGAGTGCACGGTGTGTTGGCGCAGTGATTGCACAACTTGGGCACGAAAAAAGACTTACGCACGTGTGCGTTTGGCGGATCCGGCTCAAAACCGTGTTCACCCCCATCCGGGGAATCAACGTGAACCTCTCCCTCCGGTGGAATTGCGTTACGCTCGATCCAGGTCCTGTACATGCCTTCGGGAACCTGGTTTTCTTTTCGGCAGGCCCGGGCACACGATCCGCAGCCGATACACTTGCGGGTGTCGATTAAGTAAACCCAGCGGTGCTTGTCCCAGTCGTATTCCGAGGTCGTCCCTGTAGCCCTGGCATCTTCTGGGAGAATCAGAGCGATGACTGCCATTGACGCCATTGTTGTTCCACAAGTGAGGGCTGATTGCCTCAAGAATTCCCGGCGTGTCGATGTCTGGTTGGTCTTTTTCATCATCAACTCTTCAGAATGGTGAGTGTGGGTCATGGCATTCGGTGCAAACGGTGTCGGTGAGATCCATTTTGTTGTCTTCAAGGTGTTGTTGAGGATTGACCTGGGGGAAATCATCAGGCCGGGCAGCGAGGTGCCTGTGACACCGGGTGCACAGTTCGAAACTGGCGGGGATGAGCATTGGCGCGGTCATCTCGCCGTTTGTGATATGGCTGCCGATGGGCTCGTGGCAACCCTCGCAGCGGACACCGATATGGCCGCCTTCCTCCCGAAGATCGTTCTTTTCAACTGGTGGAGGCAGGCGGTCTCGAGAAAGAAGATCGGACAGAAATGTTCCGGCACGAGGGCCGGCGATGGATTCGGGGGGAGGGGGAAGGGTTTCGGCTGCAAAGACGGCAGCCAGAAAATCGGTTTTGGGAGGTGCCGGCACCATCTCAGCGGCCTCGGGCAGATCCTCTGGAGCGATGAGCCAACCTATGAATGGAATTCGGGTGTATGACGGCAGTCGGCGTATCGGCGGCTCGATTCTGGCGGGAGGGAGAGGACCTGGGGCGATTTTCAGTGGGGTCTTGGGGAGAAAGTCAGCCTGGAAGATCCAACGGGCGAATGATCCTGCCATCCTGAGCCTATCCCGAATCGAACTCATTCCAGTCTCTGAGTCCTTGATCCGAGCATTGTCAAACTCCGCAATTGAGCCTGTTTCCAGGTGTTGCCGCTCAAGAAACCTCCATCTTCACGCTGCCAAGAAACGGAATGAGTCTCAGAATAATAAAATAACCGGAGGGCATTATCGCGAGCCTTGGCCGTTTTTATTATTGCACAGTTGAGCATTTACAATAATCAGTAGGCGGGCTGAGGGTGCCTGAGGCAGATATGATTCAGTGGGATCAGACCTTCGGTGTATGCTTCGGAAGCGCGATTCCCAGGCCCGCGGGTGGCCGTAATGATTGATCAGATCGGCAGAGATTCGTCGATCCTGCAACGAAGAAGGGGTTGTGCCGTATGAGTTGAGGAAATGGAGGAGCGTTCCGGTTGGTTTCCCTGATCGGGAACGCTCATTTTGAGTTAGGATCAAAAACACCGAAAAAGAATAGGTATGAGGCTGGAAAAACGATGATTGC
Organism: Holophagae bacterium; assembly: GCA_030618605.1. Classification (GTDB taxonomy): domain Bacteria; phylum Acidobacteriota; class Thermoanaerobaculia; order Thermoanaerobaculales; family Sulfomarinibacteraceae; genus DAOWGJ01. The sequence goes on from JAUXDC010000191.1 coordinate 5,466, forward strand.
AAACACGAGAACCAAAGGATTACGACGCATCGCAGAAGGGGCAGCCCTGGCGTTCGTCCTCGCTCTGACCCTGGTGGGATGCAAGGGTGGCGAGGACGAACCGGCAGCACGAACCGGCCGTCCTGGTGGCCGGCAGCCTGGAGGGCCTGAAGCCGCTCAGGGTGAACCGGGGGGCAAGCCGCCCCTGCCGACCGCGGCAGTGGCCGTGGAGCAGGTCCAGCGGGGCGATATCTCGACCTACTACTCGGCCACTGCCTCGCTCGATCCCAACAAGGAGGCCGATGTACTGGCCAGGGTCAACGGGATTATCCAGTCGCTTGCGGCCGAGGAGGGCGATCGTGTTGCCAAGGGACAGGTTCTGATCAAGATTGATGATGCGGAATACCGGCACCGGGTGACCCAGGCCGAGGTCGAGTTGCACCAGCAGCGTTTGCAACTGGAACGAAGCGAGAAGATGTTGGCCCAGGGCCTGGTCTCCGCCGAGGCTGCCGATGCCGCCCGCTCCCAGATGAAGGCTGCGGAGGCATCGTGGGAGTTGGCGACTCTCGAGCTTTCCTACACGCGGGTGCAGTCGCCCTTCACCGGAAGGGTCGTGGCCAGGTCGGTCGATCAGGGCCGGACGGTTTCCAACGGCACGGTTCTGTTCACGTTGGCCGACCTCAGCCGGCTTTTGGCCCGGGTGCACGTGCCGGCACGGGAGTTCCGGAACATTCAGACAGACCAACCGGTGCAACTGGTCGTCGACTCGACCGGCGACCGTCTGGAGGGCCATATTCTCCTGGTCAGCCCCGTGGTCGACTCGACCTCAGGCACGATCAAGGTCACGGTCGAGATCAGCCAGTTCCCCTCGAGCACCCGACCGGGCGACTTCGCCGAGGTTTCGATTGTTACCGATCGCCACGATGACGTCATTGTCGTGCCACGCATTGCCGTCCTGAGGGATCATGAGGAACGGGTTGTCTACGTCGGCGACGGCGAGACGGCCGTCCGAAGGGTGGTTGAGGTCGGGTTCGAGGATGATCGCTTCACCGAGATCATCACCGGTCTGGCTGAGGGAGAGAGCGTTGTCGTGCAGGGCCAAAGATCACTGGCCGACGGCCAGAAAATCTCCATCCTGGAGAAACTCGACCTCGGTAGCGAAGTTTCTGAGGCTCCCGCCCCGTCGGAGGGCTGATGCAAGCTTTCGTTGCCCTGGCGGTCCGCCGCCGCGTTGCGGTCTTGATGACGGCAATTGCGCTTGCGGCCTTTGGTGTCGTTGGCTATCAGCGGCTTTCGCTGGATCTGTTGCCGGACATCAGTTACCCCTCGTTGACCGTTCAAACGGAGTTTTCCGATACTGCGCCGGCTGAGGTCGAGAATCTGGTGACCCGGCCGGTTGAGGAGGTTGTGGGCGTTCTGCGAGGTCTACGATCGATCCATTCGGTTTCCAGGCCAGGAGTGTCTGAGGTCACCCTGGAATTTGCCTGGGGCGCCGACATGGATCTGCTCCTGCTGGATGTTCGCGAGAAGCTGGACCGATTGATACTGCCGGAGGAGGCGGACGATCCTGTCGTCCTGCGCTTTGACCCTTCGTTGGACCCGATCCTCCGAATAGCCCTCGGGAGTCCCGGAGACTTAATGGAGGGGCGGCGTCTGGCTGACCTCAAACTCAAGCCGGCGTTCGAAACGATTCCCGGGGTTGCTTCGGCTCGCATCAAGGGTGGGTTGGAAGAAGAAATCCAGATTGAGGTTGACCAGGAACGGCTGGCGGCTCTGAAGATCCCTTTGAACCGGATTCGCGAGGTCGTCGGCATTTCCAATATCAATCTCCCGGGCGGTTCGCTCAGGGGCGTCGACACTCAGTACCTGATTCGCACGGTCAACGAGTACCAGGATCTGGAGGAGATCGGTGATCT
>JAUXDC010000043.1 GCA_030618605.1 Holophagae bacterium
GCTTTGGCCCATGACCGGCAACAGAGCTTCAATCCGATCGTCTCCGTCCGGGGCGAGGTCCTGCACAACACGTCCTACGCCAACACCCTGGCCGAGGGGCAATTGCTCCTGGTCGACAGCGGGGCGGAGAGCGCTCGCTGGTACGCCTCGGACATCACGCGAACCTTCCCGGTCAGCGGGACCTTCACGTCGAAACAGCGGGATATCTACGAGATCGTTCTTGCGATGCAGGAGGCAGCCATCAAGGCGGCCTCGCCCCAACGCACCAACCGAGAGCTCCACATGCTGGCTGCGCTGACGGCGGCACGGGGTCTGGTTGACTTGGGGTTGATGCAGGGCGATCCACAGTCAGCCGTCGAGGCCGGCGCCCACGCCCTTTTCTTTCCACACGGGCTGGGCCACATGCTGGGACAGGATGTGCACGACATGGAGGATTTGGGCGACCTGGTCGGTTACGACGAGGGGGATAGCCGGTCCGAACAGTTCGGTCTTGCATTTCTTCGGTTGGCCAAGAAACTCGAACCGGGATTCGTCATCACCATCGAGCCGGGTCTCTACTTTGTGCCGGCCCTGATCGATCAGTGGCGGGCCGCCGACCGGCACAGTGAGTTCATCAGATACGATCGGCTGGATGCCTTCCGGGGCTTCGGTGGCATTCGGATCGAGGATGACGTCTTGATCACCGAGCAGGGCGCCCGTGTCCTCGGCCCCGGAATTCCGAAGACGGTGGCCGAGTTGGAGGCGGTTGTCGGCGGGTGAGATTCCTCCACTCGCTCCGCTCGGTCGGAATGACAGCGGGATGGGGGCCTTCGATCGGAATGACAGCGGGGGGCTTTCCCTCTTCCCTGTCATCCCGACCGAGGGAGCGGAGCGACCGAGCGGAGGGATCTCCCATAAGAAAAGAAGAGTGTCCCCTTCTGATTGGTGTTCTCTCCGACAGCCATGGGCGCCTTGAGCGATTGGCCGAGGCGGCGGAGATCTTCTCCTCAATGGGGGTCGAGACTCTGATCCACTGCGGCGACATCACGACCGTGGAGGCGGTCAAGACCCTGGCGGACTTCGAGGTCCACTGGGTCTTCGGCAACTGCGACTGGAACGAGGATCCGCTACGAGCGGCGATGATCCGATTCGGTCATACCTGTCATGGCGTCCGGGGAGAACTCGATGTGGTTGGGCGCCGGTTGGGTTTTACTCACGGACATCGCTATGAGGAGTTTCAAGCCATGGTCAGCTCGGGGGAGAACGACGTGGTGTTCCACGGTCATACCCACGTCCGGCGGGACGAGGTGGAGCACGGAACCCGGGTTATTTGTCCAGGCGCACTGCACCATGCGGCGCCACCGGGGTTTGTTGTGCTGACCGTCCCTGAATTGAAGTCTGAATGGGTTGATCTGTTGGATTGAGTGCTGAATTTGGGAGGCAACCGTTGCGGGGCGGGAGCCCCGCGCTCCACGGGAGGCGTCCCAGTACTCAAGGTTGGAGCGCGGGGCTCCTGCCCCGCATTGTGATCCCAGGTTGTTCAATTATCTTTGTGTTCTGGCAGCACCGAGTTTGTTTCAGGCTCTGCCGGGTTAGACTTTGCCGTCACGGAGTTACGAAGCGGCGCCATGTGTGAAAGGGGAAATCGAATGCAACGCCTGATCACAGCAATCTGGATAACGATCCTCGCCGGGGTTGTCGTGGTGCTCTCGTTTCCGGAGTCGCGCGTTGCCTTTGCCGCGGCCACCGTGGCCTTTCCCTTCACAATGGGTTTTTTCAAGATCGGTCTTCTCGGTACGATGGGCGAACTCCTGGGCGCCCGGATTGCCCTTGGTCAGTGGCGTCTCTCAGGTATCCGGCTCTGGCAGCGTGTCCTGGTCTGGGGCGTGCTCGGCTGGGTTTTCACCGTGGTCTTCCCGCTGTTCTCGTTCGGAGTTGACGGGCTGTTGGCCAAAGGGTTGATCCCGGGAGAGGGCTCGGCACTTGCCGGCGCCTTCTGGAAAAGCCTCTTCATGAATCTGATCTTTGCCTTTCCGATGATGGTCTCCCACCGCATCACCGACACCTTGATCGAGCGGGGTCAGTTGTTTTCCATCTGGCCCCTGGTCGAAGTCTTTACCGGCATCGACTGGAAGAATATGTTCCGAATTGTTGGATTTTCGTGCCTGTGGTTCTGGATCCCGGCCCACACCGTCACCTTCACGCTGCCGTCTGAGTTTCGAGTGGTCTGTGCCGCTCTGCTTGCGGTGGCCCTCGGATGCATTCTCGGTCTGGCCAAGAAGAGGGCCTTGTCGCCAGCATGCCGGTGAGAATGATCAATAAGCTGTTTCAACGGACATGGTTCCCTTGTGGTTCCGGTTCCACAGGGTTAGAATTGTGAAACCCGTCCACCCTGCAAAATAGAATTTACAGGTGAAAGATGACGGACAATAAACACGACATTCAACGGTATATCGAGCTGCGGTTGCAGATCGCTGCCCTCGAGGCCGAAATCGAAATCCTCAAACCCAAGCTCGTCGCCCATGTCCATCAAATGGGCGAAAGGCTCCAGTTTGGCGGCTTTGTTTTCCATTCACGGGTCTCTCGGAGCTGGCAATATAGAGATGCCGTCGCCGATCTGCAGGCCCACCTCCGCGATACAAAGCGAAAAGAAATCGAGCGGGGCGTCGCGACGATCAAGAAGGAAACTCACTACGTCCCGATGACGCCGGTGCGCGGACACCGGCCGAATACGGCCAAACCAACCGGCTAGGGCTCTATTCGTCAGAGACGTCCGGCCCCAGTGGGATCCGGCGGCTGCCATAGCTCGACCTTGCTGCCTTCGGGGTCGTTGCTCTTGAAAAAGACGCCGCCGATCCCGAGCACCTGAGCCATCAGCTGTTTCCTCCGGGGCTGTCTTTGAGATCTCGAGTCAGGCGCTGTGCAGTTTGCCGAGCCTCTTCCTGAAGGATGAGGCTGCCGTCGGTGAAGTTCTCCGAGGGCACGACTGCGGTCGGTGACCAGGGTTCCTGTCGCATGTAGAGCGTCTGGGTGGGGAATGCGAATTCGACACCCAGTTCCTTGGCCAATCGCAGGATGTCGATCGCCAAACGATGGCGTTCCTTCAACTCGTCCGCCCAGTCAGGCGTGACGAAAAAGACGTAGAGCATGATCTCCAGGGCTGACGATCCGAACTCGTTGAGGGCGACGTGGAAATAGTCCTTCCGGGTGCTGGGGTGTTGTCGAATGATCTCCTTGATGCCCTCGCAGAAGGCGTCGACTTTCTCAGGCGGCGTGTTATAGGCCACGCCGAGGCGAGTACTCCACCGCCGGTATTGCCGGTCGCCAAGATTGTCGACCGAGGCGGTTGTCAGTTGCGAGTTGGGCAGGGTAATTTTCGAATTATAGAACGTGCGGATTCGAGTGGATCGGAATCCAACCTCCTCGACCGTACCCTCGACGTCGCCGACGACTACCCAGTCGCCGACCTGGAACGGCCGGTCGAGCAGCACGGTCAGAGAGCCAAAGAGATTTCCCAGTGTGTCTTGGGCGGCAAAGGCGAAGGCCAGACCACCGATGCCGAGACCGGCAAGCAGTCCGGTGAGGTCCCGCTCGAAGGTGCCGGCCAGGATGACGAAGGCCACGACAAATACCAGCACTTTGAGTGTCGTGCGAATCATAGGGGCCAGCAAATCGTCATGCCGGCTCGCGGTTTGCCGGGCCCTCTTGTCCAGAACGTCTCCGAGCACGTTGACCAGTCGGTAGGCGGTCAGTGAGGCAGTGAAGATCAGGACGACCTCGACCAGGGTCGAGAACCAGCGAAGAAAGGCCAGTGGCAGGCCCAGGAACGAGATGCCCAGCCACCACACGAGGATCATGGCCAAAGCGCCCATCGGTTTGAGGGATCGATGAACGAGTTCGGAATCGACCTCGTGGGCCCATCGGCGAAGTCCGGCCATGACCGGTCCCTGGAGAATAGCAACGACCAAACGATTGGTCGCCACACCGATCAGGATCAGGAGCAGGAGTCCGATCCACTGCCACCCCTCGAGAGAAAGGGCCCGGCCTCTCAGAGACGGTGGCGCCTTTGCCCGGAGCCACTGAGCCACCGAAACGATGCCTACCTTTTTCTTGACTCCCTCGACGATCTCCTGTTTTTCCACCGCAACGGCCGTCTCGTCCAGGCCTTCGAGGGTAGCGGTGGTAAACAGCCACCGTCCGTCACCTGATCGGTCCAGGATGATCTCTTGGTCATCAGTGATCGGGAGGGTCCAGGCGGCGCCCTTCGGATCGTCACTGATTTCATTGACGTTGATCAGTTGGGTCCGGTCGAGCACATCCTTGAGCCCGACCGCCAGTTCTCGGCCACGGCCACCCCGGGTCGAAGGAGGCAATGACGACAGGTCGAGGCACTCTACGGCCCTGTCGAGGTCCTGGCCACCATCGGCGTAGAAGGCCTCGAGAAAGGTTGTCATCGTTGCTCGGGCGCTGCTGAACTCGGCTGGAACGGTTATGGCGGGCGGTGGGTCCGAGGCCTCGTGGCCGGCATCAACCGGTTCCTGTGTGAATGCGGGCATGGCCGATGCCACGATAATCAGCGCCGGGAATGCTGTTGCAATCAACCTCAGCCGCGATGGCCGTTCTTGAGCTGTTCTGTTCCCTGTGGCCTGTGTTTCCATGCTGCCGTCCTCCGTGAGGCGTGATCGTAGCATTATGGGGCTGCCGACCAACTCGAAATCCAAGAGCGCCCTCTCCAACGGGACGTGCCTCTCTTGATGTTGTCCCGGGACACACTCCCGAGAAGGGTTAGGTTTCGGACAACGTCAAGGGTGGCAATCCCCGGGGGGCGCCTCGGCGATCGAGTCTCGGCCGACGCCGTAGGCCGTCGAGGTTATTTCCCGGAGGGGCGGTGGGCTCCCGGATTCTAAAATGTCTCCCCTTCGGGAAATGATCGAGCGGGAGTGGCGGGAGGCACTCCCGAAGGCCGGGGTTGGAAACAGGGGCCGGGACAGGGGCCACGGCAGCTGCCGAATCAGGCTCAGATTCCACCAGCCCAACCCTAATAACTATCTTGGTGTTCTCTTCGCGATCTTGGCGCCTTGGCGGTTCAATTGTTTCCGATAGACGCCAAATACCGTCGAATCTCCGCCAAATTCCGCCGTGCCCCCGGGTGTTCCGGCATGCCTTCAGCCGCTCGTGCGAGCCAGACCTCCGCCTCCGGGTAGTGCCCCATTTCGGCCAGCAGCAGACCCAGGGAATAGGCCACCTGATGTTCATTCGGGTAGGCCTCGATGACCTCTCGCAGCAGGACCTCGGCCTCGTCATTTCGGCCCTGGGCGCTGAGAAGGACCGCGAGGTTGACCTTTGCCGGGTAGAAGAGATCGTCGATGACGATGGCTTCGCGGTAGTGTTTTTCCGCGTCTTCGTTCTTGCCGAGACGCACTGCGAGATTGCCCAGGTTGTGGCCGGCAAAGGAGAAGTCCAGGGAATATTCCATCGCTTCTTTGTAGTCGGCGAGGGCCTGATCCAGGGCTTCCCTCTGGTAGGTTTTGAGCAAGTCGTCAGGGGCGTCAGCAAGCCTGACGGCGGTCTGAAGCCGAACGGCCCGGACGGGGTCGAAGAGCAACGGGACCAACACCTCGACCAGAGCCTCGGGGCCCTCTGCCGAGACGCTGTTGACGGCGGTGTAGCGCACCAGGGAATCTTCGTCGACCAGGGCCGCGGCGAAGGCTCGGCGGCTCTCTTCTCCGGGGTAGGCGCCCAACAGGGTCAAGGCCGTCGCACGCACGATGGCTGGGTAGAGTTCGTCGCCGGTCATTCGAACCAATTCAGGCAGGGCCTCGGGACGACCTTCGCGGCCGGCGGCCAGAGTCGTACCGTAGTGCGGTTTTTTGGCCATGCCATACCACTTGGTAAAGGCGTCAACGGACCAGCTCAGTGGTTTGTCGCCGTGGCACCCTTCCTGGGAGCAGGCGTTGGGGGAGTCCAGAGCCACCGAGAGGTCCGGTCTGGGAATGCGCAAGGAGTGGTCCGCACGCCAATCGATCACCATGAATGGGCTCTCCGGCATGTGACACTTGACGCAAAGTGCGCCGTCCGACGGCTTGTCCTCATGGATCTTCTTGTGAAAGTGGTGTTCCCCGGTGTCGTAGACATCGGCCCGGTGGCACTGCGCGCACAGCTCGTTGCCTTCAAATTTCAGCTTCAGGCTGTGGCTGTCGTGACAGACGGAACACTGAACATCGTTGTGGTACATCTTGCTCTGGGTGAAGGAGCCCCAGACATAGACTTCATCGAGGATCTGGCCGTCGGCGTAATAAAGGCCCTCCTCCAGTACCGCAGGAATCTGACTGTCCAGAAGGGAGGCCTGATCATGGTGGTAGTCGCCCAATTCCGAACGGCGGGAGTGGCAGGGCGCACAGAGTTCGACCAACTGAGTGGATTGGATATTTCCGGTATCGACCGTCAGACCGAAGTCATCGACCTCCGGTCGAGCCATTGGCGGGATATCTGCCCATCTGACGTGCTCCGAGCCGGGGCCGTGGCATGCCTCACAGCTGACGTCAATTTCGGACCAGGTCGTCGTATAGGTCCGGGTCTTGGCGTCGAAACCCTTTTTCAAATTTGTCGAATGGCATTCGGCGCACATGCCGTTCCAGTTCTGGGCCGCCCGGGTCCAGTGCAACCAGTCGTCAGGCGGAATGACCAGGTTGGGGTTGAGGTCGAACCACTGGCTGCGGTTCGAGTCCCACGCGATATTGAGGCACTGGAAGCGCCCGCCGGGGAAGGGAACAAGGTATTGCTGGAGGGGCTCGACGCCGAAGGTGTGGGTGATCTCGAAATCAGCCGGCTGACCGCCAGGACCTTGGGTGTTGACCATGAACCGACCGTCGGATCTGAAAAACCGGGAGGTGATTCCATGCGAGGTGAATTCGGTGTCTGAAAAATCTCCCAGGACCGTCTCCTCGGTGGCCACATCCATTGCCCGGTCGTGATCAGAGTTGAGCCAGGCGGAATATTCCAGCTCATGGCAGGGCTTGCAGCTTTCCCGTCCGACAAAAGTGGCTTCGGGGCCGTCGCTGGAAACGTCATCAGAACTACCGCCCCGAAGGGCTGAGAGTGGGATTGCCAGCACGATCACGGCCGTCGAGATCGTGCCGAGAATCTTCCAGGGGCGAAGGTCGCTGTTCACGATCTGGCCACCTGGGAGTCAGAGAACGAACTGCGTTTGAGTGTCCTGGAGGTATCGACCTTGACGATGCCGTTCTCGATACGGACGGCGAATGTATCGAGGGGTCTGGGCGCCGGTGGGCTGAGGACCTGCCCCTTGATATTGAAGACCGACGCGTGGCAGGGGCAGACAAAGCGCTCTTCTGTGCCGATCCACGGAACCGTGCAGCCCAGGTGTGTGCACTCGCGGTAAAGAGCGAGGAATCCACCGTCTTCAAGCCGGGCGAGGTAGAACCTTCCCTGCTGGAAGGCGGTCACCGAGCCAGGATCAAAGTTCTCGATCGGTCCCGCGACGATCAGGGTTTCCGCCTCTTTATCGCTTCCTTGTCGCTTGCGTGGCTTGAGGAAATCCGTGACGATCCAGACACCCTCGAGCAGCGCCAGACCTCCCAGACCTACCCAGATCTTGCCCAGCAGGCTGCGGCGTGTCGTTGGTTCGGAGGTGCTCATGCGGGAGCTCCAAGGGATGATGGCCACGAAGAGGTTCTCAGGGAATAGCCGCAGTGCGTCTCCATGCCCGTAACCAATAATGGAGACGACAAATCCAAAGAACTCCTGAGTTTATTGGCCCAAACGAAGAAGTGAACGCAGAGACGCAGAGGCGCAGAGACGAAAATACGGGAGTTGGGCCAAGAATCCTGCGATGGAGTCGGATCTGTGGTTTCCAATAGAATTTGATGAGATGAGGTCCGATTTATTGTTGTTGTTGATCCTTTGACGCCGATAGCAGCGGCCTGCATCGAGAGCACCCTGACCTCTGCGTCTCTGCGCCTCTGCATTTTATTGTGTTTTTCTTCTTTCTCAGACACTGAGAAAATCACAAACGGGTAGAAGGCCATCACGATCCTCCAATCCACGGCCATACGAGAGCCATGCCGGGGCCTCGAAACCAGACTCCGGTGATCGTCAGGATGGCGAAGGCGACCATGAAGAGGATGAACAACGACTGGACAAATTCGGCCTTCTCCGGTTTGAATTTCTTTGACAGGAATACGGCAAAAGCAGTAATGCCGGCTGCGACAGCCCCGACTGCGAGCCACCCGGCGCCGCCGACCTGCTGCAGCCAGAACTCGTCAATCAGAATCAGGAGGGGTGTCACGACCAGCGAAACGACGGCGGCAAGAGCCCCGGTGGTGCGTCCGGTCTTTGAAAGGAACCAGGGACCCGACATTTCATGATCAAAGTGCAGGTAGGGCAGGAGCACCAGGCCCAGAGCCCCGAGTACGGGCAAAACGACGACCGCGATCAAGGGCTCGAGGTGGATCTGTAGCTCCTGGAAACCCATGAAGTACCACGGCGCCTTGGCCGGGTTGGGGCTCATGCCGGGGTTGGCAGGCGCACCGAGGGGGGCGTCGAACAGTGCCGCGAGCAATACCACGACTGCAACCAAGGTCAGACCGACGGCCAACTCCCGCACCAGGAGATGGGGGAGAGTCAGGACCTTCTCGGTGTCGTCGTCCTCTTGGCTGTCCTGGGGATTGGGCGAGACCACTCCTCGAGCCTTGCGAACTCGCCAGAAGTGGAAGGCCATCAAGACGATCAGCACCACCGGAACCACAGTCGTGTGGAAGGAATAGAAGAGGACCAGGGTGCCCCGGCCGATTTCGGTACCGCCTCGGGCGAAGGCCTGCAACCATTCGCCGATCACGGGAACGTAGCCGAGCATGCCGGTGCAGATCGTCACGGCCCAGAAGGAAAGCTGGTCCCATGGCAGCAAATAGCCGGTGAAGTTGGCTGCCAGGATTCCGATCAGAAGCCCGAGTCCTATGACCCAGTTGAAGCGTCGAGGGCCATGGTAGGCCCCGGTGAAAAAGACCCGCAGGAGGTGGAACAGGGCCGCCGCCACCAGAATATTGGCACTCCAGTGGTGCACGGCGCGGACAGTCGCACCGAAAATCATGCCGTCTTGGATAGAGAGAATGGATTGGTAGGCATGCTCCGGAGACGGGTCGTAGGCCAGCATCAACAGAATACCACTGGCCATCAGTAAACCTATCAATACCAAGGACATGCCGCCAAGGCCGAAAGTGTGCGTAAACCGCAACGTGCTCCGACGAACCCTGACCGGCCGCATGTGAAGGACGAGAAACTCCAGGATCGTGCGTCGCCGATCGGCGTCGGTTTTGGGGATGATCGATCGGGGAACGATCGACCGGTAAATCCGGCTGAGAATATTTCCTAAGGGGTCTGAGGTCGTATCCCGCGCCATGGTGTGACGCTAGCGTGTCCGGAGGGCAGGTGCAAGAGATACTCGGCCACGCCGCGTTGGCCGCCCAGTTTTCAGTTTCCTTGGACACGAACAAAAACGGGGCCGAAGCCCCGTTTGGATTCGGAGGGATGGCGTTTACCGTCTGCGTATCAGTTCAAAGAGCTTGAAAGCCGGGATGATCGGCTGCACCCGGTCGGCTCTGGCTATGAAGCCGAGGCGTCTGGCCTGGTCCTCATCGAGCAGAGCCATGAAATACTCGTGATAGGTCATATGGATCTGGTGGAGTTCGGCTCTGAGGTCGGCGATCTGGAGGACCACGTCTCCGACGGCTGCTGGATCCGCGTCGCCGGCATCGATCATTTCCCTCAACTCGGCTTCCAGGATGTGCATTTCTTCCTTGACAGGTTGCTCGGCATCCCGATGGATGAGGTAGATCTCATCCCAGGCTGCGACCTGGCTCTCATCAAGGTTCAGGAATTCGACGACCTGGTTGTGGGCTGCAACCGCGATCGGCGGAGGTCCTTCCGGCGGACCTTCTTGAGCGAAAACGGGGCTGACAACGGCAAGGGCGAACAGAACGATCAGGGCTTTCTTCATGAGACTCTCCTTTGGTTGGATTGGTTGATGAGTGGATGACACCTCTTGATCATGCCCATCTGACGTTGTGGGCCGTGTTGGGTTGACAGGGATCGCTGTGACTTGGGGCACAGTTTTAGGTGGAAGGGGTCGGAAAGGTCATAGAGGTCAAAGAGGTCGTCCCACGGGCCTCCATTTTGCAGCGGATACCATCAACGAGAGAACGACACTGACTGAATTTTCCAAATATGGTCGTGGGAGAATGGAGGTACCTTTGCATGAGCGATTCTCGAATCTCTGGGGGAGGCATGATGCCTGAGCAGTTTGACTACGACTACATTGTCATTGGATCGGGGTTTGGAGGGTCGGTGTCGGCCTTGCGGCTGGCCGAGAAGGGGTATTCGGTCGCGGTGCTCGAAATGGGCAAGCGAGTTCAGCCGGAAGACTTTGCCACGACCAATTGGAACCTCAAGCGTTTCCTGTGGTTTCCCAAGCTCCTGTGCTACGGCATTCAACAGATCACGCTCTTGAAAGACGTGTTGATTTTCCACGGCGCCGGTGTCGGCGGCGGGAGCCTGATCTACGCCAATACCTTGCCGATACCGCCTGACGGGGTTTTCGACGATCCTCGGTGGCCGACGGACGAGGATTGGAAGGCCAAGTTGGCCCCCCACTATGAGCTGGCCTACTTCATGTTGGGAGCGACAGAGGCCACAGAGATGTTCAACTCCGATTTCCTGCTCAAGGAGATCTGCGAGGAGAGGGGTCGAGGGGACACCTTCAAGAAGCACCAGGTCGCCGTACACTTTGGCACTCCCAACGAGAGCGGGCCGGATCCTTTCTTCGGCGGCGAGGGGCCGGAAAGAACCGGTTGTTCCCTGTGTGGCGGTTGCATGACCGGGTGCAAGGATGGCGGGAAGAATACTCTGGATAAGAACTACCTCTACCTGGCGGAGAAACGAGGCTGCAACATTCATGCGGAAACAAAGGCGGTCGATATCCGGCCGATTGACGGTGGGGGCTACGAGATCGACACCATCAGGGTGACGTCGGTCTTCAGGAGACGTCGGAAGACCCTCCGGGCGCGGGGTGTCGTGCTGTCCGCCTCAGTTGTGGGTTCGGTCAAGCTCCTGTTCGAGTGCAAGGAAAGAGGTAGTTTGCCCAAGCTCTCCGATGCCCTGGGCGACTTTTGCCGGACCAACTCCGAGGCCCTGCTCGGCGTGACGGCCAAGGATTACGACGAGGACTACAGCCGCGGTATTGCCATCACCTCGGGCGGTTGGCCGGACGAGAATACCCATATCGAGTTGGTGCGCTACGGCAAGCGTCAGGACTTCATGGGCATGAACCTCACACATCTGACCGGGGGTGGACCTCCGTGGCCTCGCCTGCTGCGCTGGCTGGGCAATTTTGTCCGGCATCCCGTTCGTGCATTGAGGGCCGTCTATCCCTTCGGCTGGGCGGTCCGCTCGGCGATTGTTCTGGTGATGCAGCCCCTGGACAACAAGATGAAATTGGTCAGGCGGTGGAGGCCGTGGGGGCGTGTGATGACCACCCAACTCGATGCCGACAAGAAAGCGCCAACCTACATTCCCATCGCCAACTCCGTGACTGAGGAATTGGCCGAGAAAATGAACGGAACGCCACAGAGCATGCTGTTGGAGGTCCTCGGCAACATGGCCAGCACTGCCCATATTTTGGGAGGAGCTACGATGGGACGAAACGCCGCCGACGGCGTATGCGATGCCTCGGGCCGTGTCTTCGGCTACGACAATTTCTTCATTGCAGACGGCTCAATTGTGCCGGCCAATCTCGGGGTCAACCCGGCCTTGACGATTACCGCCCTGGCGGAGCACGTGATGTCGGGGATTCCGGATAACCCCAACGGGATGATGAAGCCGGCGCCAAGGCCGTCCGCTTCGGCGAAATGAGGCAAGAAGATGATCAAGATTCAATGTCCCTTCTGCAGCACCGGGCTCCTTATGGCCAGCCTAATTTTTGTGTCCGGTTCGGCAACGGAGTGCGAGGCGCAATCACAGCCGGCCCACTCGGCAACCGTGGCCTCCAACCAGTCCGTGAAAACGCACCTCAATTTTACGAATCGACAGGATTTTGTGGATTCGAAACGGGGCTTCATTGCAACCAATGAGCCGTTGGTCATCAAGGATAAATCAGGAGAACCGGTCTGGGATATGAATGGCTACGATTTCCTGTCCGGGGAGACGGTGGACACCGTCAACCCGAGTCTGTGGCGTCAGGAACAGCTCAATAACATCCACGGCCTCTTCAAAATCCACGACAAGATCTATCAGGTTCGGAACTTCGATCTGGCGAATATGACGTTGATCGAAGGCAGGACCGGCTGGATCGTCATCGACACTCTCCTGACCAAAGAAACCGCCAGGGCCGCTTTTGACCTGGCGACTCGTCACCTGGGAGAAAAGCCGATCAAGGCGATTATCTACACCCATTCCCATGCCGATCATTTCGGCGGCGTCCGGGGTCTTGTCACCGATGCACAGGTTGCCTCCGGTAAGGTCAAGATCATCGCCCCTGCGGGTTTTATGGAGTTTGCGATCGCCGAAAACGTTCTGGCCGGCAATGCCATGAGTCGAAGAGCCAGCTATCAGTTCGGCAATGTCATTGCTCCGGGGCCCCAAGGCCAGGTCGGCACAGGCCTCGGCAAGACCACTTCGAGCGGTGCGGTTGGCCTGATTCCCCCGACCGACACGATCGAGAAGACCGGGCAGGAGATGGTCATCGACGGCGTTCGAATTGTCTTCCAGATGGCCAATGGGTCCGAGGCGCCTGCTGAGTTCATGTTCTACTTTCCCGATTTCAAGGCGCTCTGTCTTTCGGAGGTAACGACTCATCACATGCACAACATCGTGACTCTTCGTGGCGCCCAGGTTCGCGATGCGCTGGGATGGAGCAAATACATCAACGAGACGATCGATCTCTTCGGGAACGACGCCGAGCTTGCCTTCGCGTCACATCACTGGCCGACCTGGGGAAAAGCCGAGATCAGGCATTTTCTTGGCGTACAGCGGGATCTCTACCGATTCATCCATGACGAGACCCTGCGCCTCGCAAACCTCGGTCTGACTCCCAAAGAGATCTCGGAGGAGATGAAGTTGCCGGCGTCTCTTGCTGGGGAATTTTCGGTGCGAGGTTATTACGGAACCTTGAGCCACAACGTCAAGGCGGTGTACCAGAGGTATTTCGGTTGGTATGACGGTAACCCGGCCCATCTCCACCCGTTGCCGCCTACCGAGGCCGGCAAGCGCTACGTTGAATTCATGGGCGGTGCGGACAATTTATTGCAGATGGCTCAGAAGGCCTATGACGGTGGAGAATTTCGCTGGGTTGCCGAGGTGGTCAATCACCTGGTCTTTGCCGACCCCGAGAACGAACAGGCCAGGACTTTACAGGCAAACGCCCTGGAGCAACTGGGCTACCAGGCCGAAAGCGGAGTCTGGAGAAACGAGTACCTGGCGGCGGCTTCAGAATTGCGCCACGGTGTTCAGCAGGTTCGGATGCCGGTCACAGGGAAGGCCGACATCATGCGTGCAGTCTCGTTGGATATGCTCTTTGATTTCTTCGGCGTTCGCCTCAAAAGGCACAATCTTGTAGGCAAGAAAATCGCCATCACCATGGACTTTACCGATATTGGGGTGGTCTATGCCCTCGAACTGGGCAACGGCGTGTTGAACAATACCAAGGGTCGGATTCTCGAGAATGCCGATGCTACCTATCACCTCAGTACACAGGCTTTTGCCGCGCTCCTGGGACAGAAGGTGCCCTTCATCGAACTCGTGGGGTCCGGGAAGATCAAAGTGGAGGGCAACCCCCTGAGCCTGGGCATGATCTTGACCAATCTTGAGACCTTTGACCCCTACTTCAACATCGTCACGCCATGATCGTCCATGAACTCGACACGATAACCGTAGGGGATTGGTTCATCCTCGCTCTGGCACAACGGTAAGATACGTCGGCCATGCCGAGAGCTGCACGAATTGCCCTATTGTTCGCCTGCCTCTTGTGGGCGGTGTCGTTTGTTGCTACGAAGGTTGCGCTGGAATCCACGCCACCGCTCCTGGTCGTCTCCCTGCGTTTGGTGATCTCGGCGCTGTGCTTTCTGTCCTTCCTGGTGAAAGGGAGGCCGGGGCGGCTCGAATCGCCGCGGATTCTGGCCCAACTGTTCGGCCTCAGCCTTTTAGGTACCGGCATGCATTACGGATTGCAGACCATCGGGCTGCAGTACACCACGGCGACCAATGCCTCTCTCTTTGCCGTCACCGGCCCGATCACAATCCTCTTGTTGTCGGCGGTCGTATTGAAAGAGCGGATCTCCTTCCAGAAAGCACTGGGGGTTGCTGTCGCCGTCGTCGGCGTTCTCGTGGTGATGGGGCGCGGGACTCTCAGCGGATTTGATTTTGGAACCCATGCCTACGGGGACCTGATGGTCCTGGCCAGCATCGTCATGTGGGGCATGTTTACGGTTTTTGGGAAACGGTTGACTGACGAATTGGGCGCCATGAGGGTCACGGCGATGGCGACCGCGATGGGTGCGGTGTGGATGCTGCCGGTGGGATGGCTCGAGAGCCGGTCGAGGTCGTTTTCATTGGTTGAAATCACGGCCGAGACGTGGATGGCCATCGCCTTCCTCGGAGTCGGGTGCTCCTTCCTCGCGACCCTGTTGTACTTCTCGGCACTCGAACGGACCGAATCGCAGAAGGTGGGCGTTTACATGTACACCATCCCGCCGATGACTGCGGCTTTCGCAGCCCTAATGCTCGGCGAGGTCATTTCCGCCAACCTGATCGTCGGTTCTCTTCTCGTGATATCGGGTGTGGCGCTGGCCGAATGGGCGCCGAAAAAATAGTGATCAGCTTTCACGCCCTTCACTTCGAAATCTCGAAGCGGTTCGAGCGTATTCCTAGCGAAGCGCCAAGGCGACGACGACGCCGGTTGCTCCGGAACCCAGGGCGGCGAGGCGGAAGGCTAACCAGCGAGTGGTGTCCCAGGACTTTTCAGCTTCGAGCAGGTAGGTTGCCAGCTTCAGGGCTGCCCAGGCGCTCGGAACGGCCAAGAGCGCCGCGGCGCTCCCCTCAAAAACCGTGAATCGCACCAATTTCTCCAGGCCGTAATCGATCCAGAAAGGATTCTGGAGGCCGAAACGAGCAAGAAGAACGAAGGTGGAAAAAGAAAGAAATGCCGCCACGGCTGCTCGTGAAACGGGGAAACTGCCGAGCCCCCCGCTATTCGGCATGGCGCCGTTTTTCTCCCACAGTCGGTAGCCCGTAAAGAGTAGTTCGAACACACCCGCGAGAACCAGAACCGCGGCAAACTGACATCCGAAGAAGGGCTGATTGAGAAACTTGAAGCCTGCCGCAAGGGTTCCGAGCAGGAGCGAAGACCCCGGGATATTGCAGACCTGACGACTGAGTACCAGAAAGAAAATACCGGCGGCGGTCAGCAACGGCGCCGTCGAAATGGCGGAAAAATCCAACCGCGCCAGTCCCAATTCGGCAAGACCCCAGAGTGAGCCGAAAAGCAGAATGCTGGTGATCATCAGTCGCCTCGTTCTCATCGCCAACCTCCTGTTGCCTGCCGTAGACGTACCCATCCCGGCCAGTTTACATGATGCCCTCTGTGTCTCTGTGGTGAATCTGCCGACAGACGCTGCCGATAGTTTTCATCAAAGGCCGGGCTTTTTGGTTCTGGTTCTGCCGGGTTATGATGAATTTGGAAACGAAAATTCGGAGCTGTTCGTTCGCGGATCCGAAGGGAGCAGGCAATGGAAAAAGCCCTGATGGCCGGGTACATGAACAGGTCCTTGGACGTCGATCTTTCCAGTGGACGAGTCAGCGAGCTTGCCATAAATGACGAGGACCTCCAGCTTTACCTGGGTGGCAAGGGCATCGGCACGCGCCTCCTCTATGACCACACTCCGGCAGGCCTGGATCCCTACGATCCCGAAATGGTTCTGATCTTTTCGACCGGTCCTCTGACCGCCACTCGCGCCCCGCAATCCAATAGATTCGTGGTGACCACCAAGTCACCACTGACCGGGGCGGTCGCCAACTCCACATGTGGTGGGTCGTTCGCCTCGAAGCTCAAGAAGGCCGGAGTCGACGTGTTGCTGATTCGGGGCCGTGCGGACCACCCGGTCTATCTCGAGATCAACGAGGATGACGTCCAGGTGAAGGATGCCGGTCACCTCTGGGGCAAGGGAGCTGAGGAAACCCAGGAGCTCCTGCCCAAAGCATTCGGCAAGGCGGTCATTGGCCCGGCGGGTGAGAACCTCGTCCGGTACGCCTGTATCGTCAGCGAAGAGCGCCTCGCAGGACGAACGGGTTGCGGCGCCGTTATGGGTTCGAAGAACCTCAAGGCGGTCATCGCCACCGGCAAGCGCAAGGTGGAGATCATGGACGATGCTGCCTTCAGCAAACTGCAGACGTCAATCAATAAATATCTGCGTTCCCACCCCATGACAGGGGATGTGCTCCCTCGCCTCGGGACGCCCAGCCTGGTCAACATAACAGCCGGGCGTAATATCTTGCCGGTCAACAATTTTCAAAGAGGCACTGATCGCCGGGCAGTGAACATCTCAGGTGAAAAGCTGGCTGCCGAGGAGATGGAAAAAAGATCCGGCTGCATTAACTGTCCCATCGTCTGCGGCCGAAGCGTGAAGCTCAAGGGCAAGATTGTCAAAGGCCCAGAGTTTGAGACCCTCGGCCTGATGGGCGCCAATCTCGGGAACTTCGATCTCAAGCTTGTGCTGGAGTTGAACCAGATCTGCGATGACCTGGGGATGGACAGCATCTCCACCGGCGGAAGCATCGGTTTTGCAACCGAACTGACCGAGCGGGGTCTGTTGCCCAGCGATCTTTCTTTCGACCGCCACGAGGGGATCTGTGATCTCGTGCGGGACATCGCCCACAGGCGGGGTCTGGGAGACGATCTCGCCGAAGGCGTCAAGCGCATGTCCGAGAAGTACGGCGGTACCGAGTATGCCATCCACGTCAAGGGTCTCGAGTTGCCGTCGTACGATCCGCGCGGGTGCTACGGGCAGGGCCTGGAGTACGCCACCACCAATCGAGGCGGCTGCCATGTCCAGGGTTCCACGATGTTTTTCGAAGCCACAGGCCCTCTGAATATCGACCCGTTGTCCGTCCGCGCCAAGCCGCAACTGGTGGTCATGCAACAGAACCTTGTGGCGGCGATATCCTCGTCGGTCTTCTGTGTCTTCGCCACCTATGGGGTGATTCCGGGCTTCATCTATCGTCTCAACCCTCAGGGTTTGGTTGCGCGAATCATTGCCCAAGCCGTACTCAATTCCGGTCCGATCCTGACCATGGTGCTGAAGACCAAGGCGCCTCTTAAGATCCTGTGGTTCGAGAAATTCCTGTCATACATCTTTGGCCGCAAGGTGTCCTTGGGTGATTTCATCGAGACCGGGGAGCGGGTCTTCAACATGGAGCGCCTGTACAACATGCGTGAGGGTTTTACCGCCTCAGACGACACTCTGCCCGAAAGGTTGCTCAGCGAGCCCACCTTCAAAGAAGCTGAGAGGGGAGTGCCTCTGGATGAGATGCTGCCCAAATATTATCGATTGCGGGGCTGGGACCCTGACGGCATTCCGACAGAGAAGACCCTGAAACGGCTTCAGATCCGGCACTAAAGAGGTGAACCGATGGCAATTCTGATCCCAACCTACGACCTGGCCCAGGAGATCGGGGCCGAGATCGAGATCGATGCGGCGACCGTCGGAGAGCTTCTCTCCATCGGGCGTGAGAGGTGGGGCAAGCCTTTCGAAGATACCGTGCGCGCCGCGGCCATCGTAGTCAACGGACGCGCAATCACTCGATTGAAAGGCAAACGAACCCCGCTGGGACCTGACGACACGGTGTGGCTGGTTAATGCGTCGGCGGGAGGGTAGTTCCGTCGTCTGACGCGGACAGGAAATAACGCAAAGGCGCAAAGACACAAAGAGGTAATCATGAGTAGGGTGGGTCTTGGCCCACCACACACGGCATACGACCCAGATGGTGGGCCAAGGCCCACCCTACGTTTACGCCACTGTCAACCACCCCCACAAACAGTGCACTCAGGGTCCTGTGTGATTTCGATGCGGTTCATGGTCCCATTCCAAAGATCGCCTCGGAACATCAGCCGGCGCGGTTCGCAGCCGGTCAGCAGGCGCAGAGCCTCAGTGACTTGCTGAGCCGCGGCTGCAGCGGGGGCGGTGTTGATGACCGCAGGGCGGGTCATCCCTGACTCGCCGGAGTGGGGGAGTTCCGGCCAAAGACAGCGGAGGCAGGGACCGGCCGGGCCAAAGGCAGCGACTGAAATCGTGGCGCCATCAACTCCGGCATAGACCCACGGGCGTTCGGCCCGCCGACAGGCGTCGTTGACAACGTAGCGTGCAGCCATGGTGTCCAGGCCGTCGAGCACGAGGTCGACGCCGCTGAGGAGATCGTCCACAGTTTCGGGTGTGATCTTGGTGACTATGGGCTCCAACTCTGTCTCGGTGTTGATCTCGGTGAGCCTGTGGGCTGCCGTTTCGGCTTTCAAGGCAGTGGTCTGAGCGTCGGCTTCCGTGTAGAGAATCTGGCGATGGAGGTTGCTCCACTCCACACGGTCGTGGTCGATCAGCCGAACCCGGCCGATCCCGGCCCGAACGCACAACATTGCCGCGTGGCCGCCCACCGCTCCGCACCCGGCTACAGCAATCGAGGCTGTGGCGAGTTTTGCCTGACCCGACTCCCCGAGGTGAGGGGAAAGAATCTGGCGGGCGTAGCGATCGTCTGCCTTGGACGTCATGCCCCATGGTAACGCTGCCGGGGATCGGTCCGCTGGTTAGCGGTGAGCGCAAAAGGAACTGGGGGCCCTCAACCCGAGCCCGAGCCCGTGCCCGACTCCTCTCGGGTTCGACC
>JAUXDC010000358.1 GCA_030618605.1 Holophagae bacterium
CTTCGACAACTGGGCGGACGATGTTCAGTGGTTGTCCGACGGCAAGACCCTGATCTTCCAGGCTCAGGTAGGGGGTCGAACGCCTCTCTATCGCATTGCCTCGAAGGGTGGTGCGCCCCGATTGATTCACACCGATGCGGCGATCAAGGGCTGGGGGCTGACATTCGAGGGTGATTCGATTCTCTACACCGCCAGCGGCATCGGACGTCCGCCGGAACTCTATCGGATTACGGAAGGTGAAAATGCCGCCGAAAGATTGACCCACCTGAACGCCGACCTCGAGGCGGACGTCGACATCCGCCCTCCGGAGGAAATGATGCTCGAGGGGGACGGCGGCAAGAAAATCCACGTCTGGATCGTCAAGCCTCACGGATTCGACCCTTCTAAGAAGTACCCGCTGATCCTTAACGTCCATGGCGGCCCGCAAATGCAGTGGAAGGACCGCTACCGGGGCGATTGGCAGGTCTATCCGGGCAAGGGTTACGTTGTTGCCTTCCCCAATCCCACCGGGTCTGCCGGTTTTGGGCAGGATTTGGTCGATGGTATCGCCTGCGACTGGTCGGGCGAGGTCTTCCGGGATCTGGAAAAGGTCTCCGATCAACTGGCGGCACTGGCCTGGGTTGACGAGGACCGCATGGGCGCCATGGGATGGTCATGGGGCGGCTACATGATGATGTTCTTCGAGAGCCACACGACCAGGTTCAAGGCCCTGGCCTCGATGATGGGTGTCTACGATCTTCGTTCGATGTATTCGGCGACCGAAGAACTGTGGTTTCCCGAACACGATCTGTGCGGGCCGCCCTGGGAGAATGCCGAGAACTACCGGAGGTGGTCTCCATCGACCTACGTCAAGGACTACGGAACGCCCTGCCTGGTGATCACGGGCGAACGTGACTACCGAGTTCCCTACACCCAGAGTCTTCAGTTCTTCACCGATCTGCAGAAGAGGGGAGTGCCCTCGCGGCTTGTAGTTTTTCCGAAATCCGGCCATTGGCCCAGTTGGTACGAGATGGCCTTCTACTACACGGTCCACCTGGATTGGTTTGAACAGTGGCTGGGCGGCGAAGCTTCACCGTGGACACCGGAGGCGTTTATGAGGGGGTCGTTGAAACTCGATACTTGATACTCGATACTTGGGTTCAGTATTCAACGATGCAGATTGAACCGGGGACCTGCTCAGTGTTCTTCGGTTGCCAGAGAGCAACCAAACCCGAGCCAATTCCGGCGATCGAGGAGTATCCAGTATCCAGTATCGAGTATCTCTCTCCTCGTTCTGTACCCTAACCTGAGAACACTGTATCCTTCCGTCGTACGACGAAAAGAGGAACACCATGGCTGGAATTTTCAAGGCATACGACATTCGCGGGACCTACCCGGATCAGATCACTGAAGAGATCGCATTCAAAGTCGGATATTACTTCCGTGACCTTCTGGATGAGGACGACCTGGCCCGTGGCCCGGTGGTTGTGGTTTCGAGGGACATGCGGTCGCATTCCACGCCGCTGGCCGAGGCTCTGAGGAACGGTCTGAGAGCTCGGGGGGTCGCCGTCATCGACATCGGCGTCTGCGACACGCCTCAGAACTACTTTGGGGTCGGCCATCTCAAGGCATCCGGAGGTATTCAGGTGACGGCCAGTCACAACCCGGCGAAATACAACGGGTTCAAGATGTCCAGACGGGACGCCATTCCGGTGGCCTACGACACCGGTATCGAGAAACTGGAGGGTCTTGTCAATGGGTCAACGGTCGATGCCGGAATGGCCCCACAGGCCGATCAGCGTGAGGAGAACGTCTTTGTGGCCTACACCGAGCACGCGCTGAAGCGTTTCACCCACTTTGAACCCCGGCTCAAGGTAGCCGCCGATGCTGCCAACGGTATGGCGGTGATCTACGGACCGATCCTTGACCGGCTCAACATTGAGCTCGTTCCCCTGTACTGGGAGCTGGACGGCACCTTCCCCAACCACGAGGCCAACCCACTTAAATTGGAAAATCTGGTTGATCTCCAGGCGCTCGTCATCGAGAAGGGCTGCGACTGCGGCGTCTCCTTCGACGGTGATGCCGATCGCGCGATGATGGTCGACGAAAAGGGGCAGGCGATTTCCGCAGATCTGATCACCGGATTGCTGGCGCCTCGGTTTCTGAGGGATGAACAGGGTGCTGCGATCATCTATGACTTGCGGTCCTCCTGGGCAACCAAGGAGGCGATCGAGGAGGCGGGCGGTGTGCCGATCCGGGAGCGGGTTGGTCACAGCTTCATGAAGGCGACCATGCGGCGTCACAATTCGCCCTTTGGGGGTGAGTTGGCCGGGCACTTCTACTTCAGAGATAACTACACGGCGGATTCGTCGATCATGGCGTTGATTGAGGTCCTGTGTACGCTGCGGGAAACCGGGAAGCCCCTGTCCGAGCTGGTGGCGCCCTTGAGACGGTATTTTCCGACCGGGGAGGTCAACTTTCACGTTGATGACAAGGAAGGCATGATCCGTCGCTTGAATACCGACTTCTCGGACGGAGAGATCGACTTCGTTGACGGCATCACCGTGCAGTATGACGACTGGTGGTTCAACGTCAGGCCGTCCAACACCGAGCCTCTCCTGCGGTTGGTTCTGGAAGCCAGAACAGCCGAATTGAGGGAAGAGAAGACGGCGGTTCTGTTGGGCTATCTCGGGGAGCCGGAAGGTTAGAAGCGCTAGGAAGCTGGGACGCTGGAAGGCTAGGAAGCCAGCAAGAGCCAGGACGCCGGGGGGCTGGGAAGCAACACTGGAGCGCGGGGCTCCTGCCCCGCATTGTGTCCGTGAGTTGCATCGGATCCGGGTAGGGTGGGCCTTGGCCCACCAATCATAACTTCGATGGTGGGCCAAGGCCCACCCTACGGATTCCCAAAAAAAAAGGCGCCGCGGATGCGGCGCCTTTTTGGCAGGTTGGTGGTTCTACTTGGTTGCTGCGGGCTTCTTGACGACAGGCTTCTTGACTGCGGGCTTTTTCACCGCAGGCTTACGAGTGGCCGGCTTGCGGGCAGCAGGCTTGCGGGCAGCAGGCTTGGCGCCGCCGGTCTTCAGGTTCTCGACAGCCTTGGTCAGGCCGGCAACCTTCTTGTTGAGGGCCTTGAATTCTTCCATGGTCGGCACGCCGATTCGGTTGAATGCCTTGGTCACGGTGTCGTCGACTGTTTGGCCGATGGTGTCCCAGTAGCTCTCGGCGACGGCCTTGACGCCGCCGGCGGCACCTTTGGCCTTGTCCAACTGCTCGTCCAACTGATCTCTGCCCTTGGTCTCGATGTCCTCGCCTTTTTCCATCAGGTTCTTGAGGAACTTGGCGCCTTCCTCTTCGGCGACTGCGAACGCGCCGAGG
>JAUXDC010000377.1 GCA_030618605.1 Holophagae bacterium
GTTCGAAGTGCCGACGGGGATACCCTCGACCGCGACGCCGCCGAGGTCCTGGCCTCGATGTACGACCGAAGCCTGGACCTCTTCGCCCCCTACAACCCGCCGACGGTCGACCACCTCTACCCATCGCTGGTGGCCTTTGTATCGGCACATTCGACCCTGGGAGCCGCCCGTTCGGCCTGGCGGGACGAGAACGGCTTCATCCTCGTGCCGTCACCACCGTCTCTCGGCCGCGATCGTCTGAGAATGCTGGACGGGTACGGCATCGGCGGCCCGGGCCACAGAGGCGGGCGCTACCTCATGAAATCCGGCGCCATGCGCGAGATGGCCATGGCGGCTCCGGCTCCGATGATGGAAGCTGACGCAGTGGCCGTGACCGCCGAGGTCCCGGAATCGATGGCTTTCGACGAGGAGATTTCCGGAGATCAGCCGCCATCGGACCAGGCCCCCTCCACCGAGATTCGCTCCAACTTCGCCGAAACCGCCTTCTTCTTCCCCCACCTGGTGCCTTCAGAGGACGGCTCGGTCGTGATCGAGTTCGAAACGCCGGACTCGGTGACCGAGTGGAATCTCTGGGTTCACGCCGTCACCCGGGATCTCCGTGGAGCCTCGGAGCATCGGCAGGTCAAGACCGTCAAGGAACTGATGGTCCGACCCGCAGTTCCGCGCTTCCTTCGGGAAGGCGACACTGCGGCCCTCAGGGTCGTCGTCAACAACGCCGGGGAGAGCACACTCGAAGGCAGTTTGCGCCTGGAGTTGACCGACCCCGACACCGGCGAGGACCTGCGTCCGGCGTTCGCCATCGACCCCAAAAAGGCAGACGACACACCCTTTACCGTCGAGCCGGGCCAGGGAACGACCTTGAGCTTCCCGCTGAAGGTCCCGCCCCGTCCGGGCCTGATTTCCTTCAAAGTAACGGCAACGGCCGGCGACTTTTCCGACGGCGAAATTCGCCCCCTGCCGGTATTGCCCGGGCGCATGCACCTGCTCCAGAGCCGGTTTGCCGCGCTCCAAGACGCGGACCGGCGCGAGCTGAAGTTTCCGGACATGTTGGCCGACGACCCCACCCTGATCCACGATCAGCTGGTCGTCTCGGTCGATGCCCAGCTTTTCTACGGCGTACTCGATGCCCTTCCCTATCTGATCGACTACCCCTACGAATGCACCGAACAGACCCTCAACCGTTTCCTGTCAACCGGAATCGTCACCTCGGTCTTTGACCGCTATCCCGCCATCGCGAAAATGGCCGAGGCGATGGCCGAGAGGGACACCCGCCTGGAAGCCTGGGACGCAGACGACCCAAACCGAAAGCTCGCCCTTGAAGAGACCCCGTGGCTGGTACGGAGCCGGGGTGGCGATGAAGGGACCGAGGATCTGATCAAGGTGCTGGATCCCCAGATCGCCGAAGCCCAGCGCAGATCGTCGTTGGCCGATCTGGAGAAGGTACAAACCTCATTGGGCGCTTTCCCCTGGTGGCCGGGCGGCCCACCGTCGCCTTACATGACCCTCTACGTCCTGGCAGGCTTCGCCCATGCCCTGGAATTCGAGGTCGACGTTCCAAAGGACGTCATCGTCGAGGCCTGGGCCTATATGCACCGCCACTACCTCGACGACATCGCCACTCGCATGGTCGATACCGGCTGCTGTTGGGAGACCATTACCTGGCTCAACTTCGTACTGTCGTCCTACCCGGACGAGAGCTGGACCGGCGGTGTTTTCACGTCCGATGACCGACAGCAGATGCTCGACTTCAGTTTCTCCCACTGGAAGACACACTCGCCCCGCCTCAAGGCCTATCTGGCGATGACTCTCAAGCGGGCCGGTCGGGACACCGACGCCCACCTGGTATGGGACTCGGTGATGGACTCCGCAAAGACCGACCGTGACCTGGGCACCTTCTGGGCGCCGGAGGAACGAGCCTGGCTCTGGTACAACGACACCGTCGAGACCCACGCCGTCGCCCTGAGAGCCCTGACCGAGCTTGATCCCGACGACAATCGGCGATTAGGCCTGGTCCAGTGGATCTACCTCAACAAGAAGCTCAACCACTGGGAGAGCACCCGAACAACCGCCGAGGTCGTCTACGCCCTGGTTCATTACCTCGAACACGAGGGACAGCTGGGACAAAGGGAAGAGGCAACGGTCACCGTCGGGCCTGTCACTCGCCATTTCATCTTCGAGCCCGATGCCTTCACCGGTAAGGACGCCCGCGTGATCATTTCAGGCCCCGAGATCGACCCAGAGACGATGTCGACGACCGTTGTCGAGAAACAGACCCCTGGCATCGCCTTCGCCACGGCAACCTGGCATTTTTCGACCGAGAAACTGCCCGAGAAGGGCGACGGCGATCTCTTCAGCGTCGAACGCACCTTCTACCGAAGGGAACTGATCAACTCCGAGTACGTACTGGAACCGATGACTCCAGGAGCAACGCTCGAGGTCGGTGATCAACTCGAGGTCGAGCTGAGGATCAAGGCTCGCCACGCGGCGGAATACGTGCACCTTCGCTCGCCCCGAGGCGCCGGATTCGAACCCGAAGCCCTGCGATCCGGATGGCGGTGGGACCTCGGCACCGCCGCCTACGAGGAGGTCCGCGACTCCGGGTCCAACCTCTTCTTCGAGTGGTTGCCCGCCGGTGAGTACACATTCCGCTACCGATTGCGTTCGGTGATGGCCGGCACCTTCAAGGTGGCGCCGGTCGTACTCCAAAGCATGTATGCGCCTGAATTCGGCGCTTACTCTGCAGGGCATACACTGAAGATCAAGGACTGATGATGACAGGAAATAGCCACAAAAAGGCACAAAAATCGGGGCGTAGTCCCAGGTCGCAGGTCTCAGGCATCAGGGCTCAAAACGAGGAGTGCCTTGGGATCCCTGAAACCTGTTGCCT
>JAUXDC010000100.1 GCA_030618605.1 Holophagae bacterium
TCCCCATGCCGCGCTCGGTGACCGAGACTTTCAGGGCGTACGTGGGACGGTATCGGAGCGGTGCGTTGGCGGCGGCGCAAGGAGGCTAGAAAGCTGGGACGCAAGGAGGCTAGAAAGCAAGACAGGGACGCGTTGTTGTCCTGCCTCCCAGCCTCCCAGCGTTCCAGCGTTCTAGCTTTTTCTGGGATACGATCATCACATGACGACCAGCAATCCCCTCTCTGAAATCATTGAACGACAGGGCCGGGTCATCTTGGACGGGGGATTGGCCACGGCTCTCGAGGAGCGGGGCCACGACCTCAACGACCCGCTGTGGTCGGCACGGCTACTGATTGAAGAGCCCGAGGCGATTCGCAGAGTACACACGGACTACCTCGAGGCCGGGGCGGACTGCATCACGACCTCGAGTTACCAGGCCAGTCTCCAGGGTTTTTCCGCCAGAGGCCTCGGGGAGACCGAAGGCTACACAATACTTCGGCTTTCAACGGAGCTCGCGGTCGAAGCCCGAGACTCGTTTTGGCGCCTGCCTTCCAACCGGCGCGGCCGCATCCGCCCCTTGGTGGCGGCGAGCATCGGTCCCTTCGGCGCCCACCTCGCCGACGGATCCGAGTACACCGGGGCCTATTCAATCGACGACGACGCGCTTCACGAGTTCCACCAAGAACGTTGGCGGGTACTGGCTGAAACCTCCGCCGACCTCCTGGCTTGCGAAACCCTGCCGTCCCTCCGGGAGACCAGAGTTCTGCTCCAACTCCTCAAAGAAACACCGGGGCGGTGGGCTTGGTTGAGCTTCAGCTGCAGAAACGGAAACCTTCTTTCGGACGGAACGCCCTTCGTCGATGCAGTCCGGGCCTGCACGTCTGCGCCCGGCGTCGCCGCAGTCGGCGTCAACTGCACGGCCCCGCGTTTTATCTCCTCCCTGATTGAACAGACCCGCGGCGCGACCGACCTCCCCATCATCGTCTATCCCAATTCCGGAGAGGTTTACGACCCTGTGGCCAAGTGTTGGCGCTCCGGAGGCCAGGTCGACGACTGGGTGAATGACGCTGACGGGTGGAGCGACCTCGGCGCCACCGCTCTCGGAGGATGCTGCCGGGTTGGGCCCAGCACCATCGCCGAGTTGAGGCGTCGGCTTCTACCAGCCACCTGACGCTGCCATCTGCCCCTGACGTCTGTCGCTGTTATCTGACGCTGTCCGCTGTCCCGGCCCCTGTTCTCCACCCCGGCCTTCGGGCCCGCGCGAAAGCGCGTTCCCGCTCGGTGCATTTCCCGGAGGGGCGACATGGCTCGAACCGGGAAGGGAACCACACCTCCGGAAAATGACCTCGGCGGCCTACGGCTTTGGCCGAGACTCGATTGCTGAGGGTGTCGCCGTGGGTTGCCCCCCTTGACGCGGTCCGCAACCGTGCGTTGGCCGGGAGGATTCCTTGGGGACAACGTCAAGGACGGCACGCCCCGACTTGAGGTTTTTTGGCGCTCTTGATTCCTGGCGTCGGGGAAAGCACATCCCGTCGGAGAGGACCACCCTGCTATAGTTCCTCCCGTCCTGAGATCGGACTCCAGGGGGTGGCTGTGCAGCAGACGATCGACTATGACGAGGTCGGATTCAAGGCCGGACTCGAGGTTCACCAGCAGCTTCTGACAGCGACCAAGTTGTTCTGCAGATGCCCTGCCGGACTCTACACACGAGAGCACGACGGCACGGTTTTGCGCCACATGCGGCCGACCCTCTCGGAACTGGGCGAGTACGACGGCACCGCCCTGATGGAATTCAAGACCAAGAAGAACATCGTCTACCTGCTCCACGAGTCCAATACCTGTACGTACGAGATGGACGACACACCGCCCTTCCTGATCAATCCGGAAGGCGTCGACGTCGCGATCGAGCAGTGCCTGATGCTGGGGTGCGACATCGTCGACGAACTGCACATTGCCCGCAAACAGTACCTCGACGGATCGATCCCGACCGGATTTCAGCGCACGGCGATCGTCGGCGTCAACGGTTTGCTGCCCTTCCGCGGACGACAGCTTTCCATCACCCAGGTCAGCGTCGAAGAGGACTCCTGCCGGGAGGTCTCCGACACCGGCCACCTGATCGTCTGGCGAACCGACCGCCTCGGAATGCCTTTGATCGAGACCGTCACCGGGCCGGACCTGCGTACGCCAGATGAAGTCGAGGAGGCTATCCTGCTGATCGGCAGAGTCTGCCGCTCAACCGGTCACGTCCGGGTCGGCATGGGCGCCAGCCGCCAGGACGTCAACGTCTCCGTCCGGGGCGGCACCCGCATCGAGATCAAGGGAGTCCCCAAGGCAGGGTGGGCGCCGGCGCTTGTGGACGGCGAGGCTATTCGCCAGATCAACCTGCTCGAGCTCAGAGAACACCTGCACAACAAAGGCTTCACCTCGCCCGAAACAATCGTCGTCGAACACGGCGACGTGACCGCGATCCTGGCCTCGTCGGCGATCGACCACTTCCGAGTCGACGCGTGGCAGCGATGGCTCGAAGCCACCGGGCGCCGCTCGGGTTTCGAGTGCGGAACCGGTCCTTTTTCGGTTCGGGGCATTCGTCTCGTTGGACTGAAGGGCACGTTGGAGCATCCGACCCAGCCTGACTTGACCTTCGTCCACGAGCTCCAGGGGCGCATCCGGGTGATCGCGGGTCTGGACCAGCCGCCGATCCTCGTCCATGACGCTTCGTGGCCCGGCACGGCGGCCGAACTCAAGGCCGTGCGCTCAGAGTTGAGCTGTGGGCCTGAGGATGCCCTCATTGTCGTCTGGGGCGCGGAGGGAGACACTCTGACGGCCGTCGAGGAAATCCGCCTACGCTTGGTCGACGCCCTCCACGGGGTGCCCTCCGAAACCCGGCAGCCCTTCGTCGACGGGCATACCAACTTCGAGCGAATTCTGCCGGGCCCGGACCGTATGTACCCCGATACCGACAGCCCACCGCTGGCCCTGGACCGAGAGCGGGTTGGTGCGCTCCGGCAAACCCTGCCCGAGGCGCCCTGGATTCGCGAAGAACGCTATTCGGAGGCAGGTCTCCCGCTGGTGACCATTCATTTCCTGATTCGCCGAGGCGGCGCCCGCCTGGTCGATCTGGTGGTCAACGAGGCCGGCGCCGATATACGAGAGGCCGGCTTCGTCTTCGGAGAGCGAGTCAAGGGACTCCGCCGAAAAGGAGTCGCGGTCGATGCCATCACCGATGAGCAGTGGATCTCGTGGTTTTCGATCGTGCGACAGCACCCGGTCGCGGCCGAGGATCACAACCAGGCTATCCGCTGGATGGCCCGGCGGCCGGGCCGGGATCCTCAGGACTACTTCAGGGCCGCGAGCGTTGGGGTATCCCCGGATAATTGGCGCGAACGAGTTACCCGGCAGACCACGACACAACATCCGGATCACCCTGATGGGACAACCGCACAGCACCGGCGGTTCTTAATGGGCCTGGCGATGAACGACGGCCTGCGGGGCCGGGTTCCGGCTAGTGAGGTGTTACAGGCGATTGAGAACGGAGCAAGGGGAGTACCGGATGTCGAATAACCCAGACCCTCTCAAAGGCTACCGCGGACCGGCCCGCGAGACTTTGGCTCGTTTTGGGGTCAGAGTGTGGTCCGATGTCAGGTGCACCAACAACTCGGGCAGCGTCTTCGAAGGCGTCATTCTTCCCCGTTCGGAGACCTTCGATGATCTCCACATTGTCATCAAGCTCAAGACCGGCTACAACGTCGGCGTTCACTTTGATCGCGTCGTGTCGATTGAAGAAATCGGCTACAAGGAAGCGGTCTACAAGATCCCCGAGCAGGAGTTCCCGCGCCGGCCCAATTTACCCAAGGTGACGCTCCTGGGAACCGGCGGCACGATCGCCTCGCGCCTGGACTACCGCACGGGCGCAGTCATTCCAGCCTTCACACCAGGCGAACTCTACGGCGCCGTGCCGGAGCTGGCCGACCTCTGCAATTTGACGACCCGCAAGATCTTTGGGGTCTTCTCGGAGAACATGGGGTGGAAGGAATACGTCATTCTCGCCGAGGAGATCAGTCGCGAAATCGAGGGAGGCGCCGACGGCATCGTCATTGGGCACGGTACCGACACAATGGGCCACACGGCGGCGATCCTCTCCTTTATGGTGCAGGATTCGCCGGTACCGATCGTGGTCGTCGGCAGTCAACGATCCTCGGACCGGCCGTCATCGGACGCAGCACTCAACCTGATCCACGCCGTCAAGACCGCCGGAGAGGGCGATATCGCCGAGGTTCAGATCTGTATGTTCGGGCCAACCTCTGACCGGTATGGCCTGCTGCATCGGGGAACACGCTGCCGCAAGATGCACTCTTCCTACCGTTCAACCTTCCGCACCCTCTCAGACATCCCGCTGGCCGTCGTCAGCCGCGAAGGCTTCAGACCACTGAACACCGACATCCTCCGACGCGATGCCTCCCGTAAAGTCCGGATCGACACCGCGTACGACGATCGCGTGACGATCCTCTACTACTATCCCGGCATGGACCCCGATCTCGTCGATGCCCTCGTTGAAAAGGGCTACCACGGCATCGTGATCGCGGGCACGGGGCTGGGCCACGTCAACGCGCCTCTCTATCCCGCCCTGGATCGGGCGATCAAGGCAGGGGTACATGTCGTCATGACCGTTCAAACACTGTGGGGCTACGCCCAGATGTACGTCTACGACACCGGCCGCGACCTCCTGGATATCGGGGTCGTTCCCCTGGACAACATGCTGCCCGAAACCGCCTTGATGAAGCTGGGCTGGGTCCTGGGCCACACTCGGGAACATGATGAGGTTCTGGCTATGATGCGTGATCCCGTCAACCACGAGATCACGTCAAGGGAGCCCCACAACGGCTACCTGATTCTGCAGGGCGGTCTGCCCGAGGTCGAAAGCTGGATCACGAGTCAGTGGAAGTAATTCGTCGAACGAATTACCTGCCGGCTTCGCCGGGGGGCAGGAGCCTGGCGTTCCCTGCTTGAACTCCAACTCTTTGTGCTCTTCGTGCCTTCGTGGTTAATATTTCCTTGGCGTTACCTTTGCGTTCTTTGCGTCTTGGCGGTTCAATTGCCTTCTCGTTCGGCCCGGCTTGGGGAAAAAACTCTCAAATGACGGCGTTGGTCCCCAGCGGTCCGGGGTTCGTCCGCCACCCTCCCTCGGACCACCCCGATCACCCCCGGTCAGCAGCAACTCGGCATTTCGCGACAGCACCCAACCAGCCATTGAGGTCACCCGGCACCGGTACTCACCGGTGTCGGCGGCATCCGACTCGTGAACCGTCAGTACGGACGTTTCGACACCTGAGAACCGCGAAATATCTCTGATCTCCATGCCGTTGCGGAACCACGCATACTCCAGATCTCCCGCCCCGTCGGCGACCACCCGAAAGACTGCATCCCTGCCCAGGTCGACCACCTCTGTCAGGGGTTGGCGGACAATTTCCGGCAAGGAGCGCCACCCACTGATTACGCCGGCGCGAAGGGGGGACCCGAGGCCGCGGCCATCTCCTCTGGCCATCCTCACCGTAATGTTGTGTCGCCCATTTTTGTAATCCCAGTTGGCCGGTGGCGGCCGCAAATCCAGCAAAATGTCCTCGGCCCTACCCGGCGCCACATCCGTGTCCTGGGCCGCCAATCCGCCCTCGATCTCCCAGTCCGCCGAAAATCCCACGACACTGACCGACAGCCCATCGTCCTGGCGCCATGTCGTCGAACCCTCGTTGACGACCCTGATCACAATCTGATTCCACTGACCGGGCGTCAAGACCGGGTCAGATGTCCAGGAAAGAACCCTGGCATCCTCGACCGGGGTCTCCCGGATGAGGTCCTGGTAGTACTCGAAGGCCAACTTAGGTACCCGGTTGGGCGCCGGGCCGACAATGCCGAAGGTGATGTCCGGAATAGCCGGGTTGTCGACCAGTTGATAGAAAAACAGGCTGTCAATCCATTTTGCAGCGTCGTCTACCGGGAACCACTCCGATATCAGATTCTCGTAAAAGACTGCCTGGGCATATTCTCCACCCTTATCGCTCTCTACGCCGCTTTCGGTCAACCAGAAGGGTCTTCCGAACCAACCAGCGTCCCGGAGAACCTCTCTGACCGATGGCGGATCCCACGGATAGGGCCCTCCATCCTCCAACTTCTTGGTGACATCAGCCGCTGTGACCCCTGAGGGGTACACGTGGTGCGTCACAACATCGAGTTCCTCGGATGCGCCACCCACACAGACTTGCATCCATCCATCCCAATCGGCACTGCTGAGGTGGGCAAGCTCCGGTCCAGCGACCAAAGCCTGAGCATCCGCAGCGTGAACGGCATCGGCCCCGCGGCGCAGAATTTGATCCAGATAGTCCCGGCGGGTTCCCTCCCAGAACCGGTCAAGGTTGGGCTCGTTCCACATGCCCCATGCCTCGACCCGCCCCCGGTAGCGCGCCGCAGCGCGGTAGCAGATATCCGACCAGTCGGCCGGAGAATCAGGCACACCCGGGCCTTCGACGCCTGACGTCGCCCACGCCGGAGTTCCCGCAATCGTGGCAAATATCCTCAGATCTCGTTCTTGAGCCTCCGCGATCAGCAGATCGTAGCGAGCCCAATCAAAAACGTCCTGCTCCGGTTCGGCTAACGCCCATATGAAGTCGATGCGAATCCAGTCGACGCCCAGATCGACCGCCAAGTCCAGCCGACTGTCATCCGGGATATGGACGGCGATGCCAAAGGGCTCAGCCATAATGCCTGCGGCGACAAGCATGAACCCAAGGACAACCACGATGACGGCAGACCATGAAAATTTCCGGAAATCAATCAGACGGACACTCATCGGCGCATTCTATATGATGATGGCATGAAGTCTGGCGAGACACCTTGGAGAGAGAGGGCCGAAAGCGCCCCCTGGCGTCAGTGGGGTTCGGATCTGGAACCAAAGGCCGTCGCCCAGATGGCCAATGCCTGCCGCCTTCCGATCGCCGTCTCCGGCGCTCTGATGCCCGACGCCCACCTGGGCTACGGCCTGCCGATCGGTGGAGTCCTGGCAACCGAAAATGCAGTTATCCCCTATGCCGTTGGGGTCGATATCGCCTGTCGGATGCGTCTCAGCGTGTTGGACATGCCGGTCAACGAAATCCGGGGGGCCCACAAGAGACTGGAACGCGTCCTCGAAGACGAGACCTCCTTCGGGGTCGGCGCCAAATTCCGAACGCCCAAGGATCACGATGTGATGGATGAAGACTGGGGCATCAGCCCTGTTACCTCCAAGGTACGGGCGAAGGCACGGCGGCAGCTGGGCACCTCGGGCTCCGGGAACCACTTCGTCGAATTCGGCGCGCTGACCCTCGAAGACCCTGAACTGGGACTCCAGCCCGGCACCTATCTGGCATTGTTATCTCACTCAGGCAGCCGGGGTCCGGGGAACACGGTCGCCTCGCACTATTCCCGCCTGGCTCAGGACCTCCACCCGGAGTTGCCCCGCGAACTGAAGCACCTTGCCTGGCTGGATCTGGGCTCCGGTCCCGGCGATGAATACTGGGCCGCCATGCAACTGATGGGCCGGTTCGCCGCAGCAAACCATCAACTGATCCACCGCTCCATCGTCAAGGCGCTGAGAGCCAAGGTTCGGGCGACCGTCGAGAACCACCACAACTTCGCGTGGGTCGAGGAACACCATGGTCGGACCGTGGTCGTACACCGCAAGGGCGCGACGCCTGCGTCCGACGGCCAACTGGGCGTCATCCCGGGATCGATGGCCACTCCCGGCTTCGTCGTACGGGGCAAAGGATCGGAGGATTCCCTTCAAAGTGCGGCCCATGGCGCCGGACGGAGGATGTCCCGGAAGGCAGCCAAGAGGACATTGACCTGGTCTTCGGTCAAGAAAAACCTCGCCCAAACTGGCGTCACCCTGCTCTCTGCAGGCCTGGACGAAGCCCCTGGTGTTTACAAGGACATCCATCAGGTGATGGCCGCGCAGTCCGACCTGGTCAAGATCATCGCTCGTTTCGATCCCAAAATCGTCAAGATGGCGCCGCCTGGGGAGCGCCCGGAAGACTAAGGATGAAGACGGAAGGATGAAAATTTCTCCCTGCACCCTGACCCGTGTAACCTGAATCCAACATCCGCGGCTTTCCGAGAGTCTGAGCTGAGAGCTCCTAATGCACCCATTTCTGCCTGGAATTGGCAACCTCGACCACCGGCACGACGTCGGACGGCTTGTCAAAGCCGCTGAATTCCAGCTCAGTTTGGCTGCCCTTGACCAACTGCTCGACCTCGGTCCTCAAGGCCTCGGTCGGATCGACGGCCAGTGCAGGTGGCGGCACGAATCTCGCCCTGAAGGCGCCCTTTCGGACCAGTTCGAACCGGACTGGTGTATTCCCGGAGTTGGCCAGTAAGAGCTCCCGCAATTCGCCAAGTGAAGACTCGTCGACTGATTCAAGATTCAGCGAAATCTGCAGCGCAGCAGCCCGGGCGGTCTCGACACTCTCGAGTGCCACCACTCCCTCGATACTCAGTTCGACATGCTCCCCGTCACCCTTCAACGACGCCGTCACCAACACTGCCCGGTCGTTCTCCAACTGCTGACTGACACTGTCATACACGTCGGGAAAAACCACTGCCCTCAGAGCCCCGTTGGTCCCCTCGAGACTGAAGACAGCCATCTTTCGGCCTTGGTTGGGTCCGCTCTTCTTGATGGGAATCTCCTTGAGACCCACGACCAGGCCCCCGACGGTCGCCCGTTCGGCGCCGGTTGCAAATCTTTCACCGATGGTCTCGATTCTGCAGTCGGAAAACCGGTCCAACTGTTCCTCGAACCGATCCAGCGGGTGTCCGGTCAAGTAGAACCCCAACACCTCTCGTTCGCCCACCAAGCGTTCGCTCTGCTCTGCCCGTGCACTGCCCTCCAAATCCGCCTCCAGCGCCTCCGACGGGAGGTCCTCAAAGAGAAAACCTTGTCCCAGCGCCTGCTGCTCCCTCTCACGGGCCGCCAGCTCGGTGAACTGCTCTAGATGATCCAGCAGCCCCTTGCGGCTTACCTTGAACTGATCAAAGCAACCGGCCCTGACCAGGGCTTCGACAACCTTGTTGTTGACCGTCCTCGCCGGCAGGGACCGCAGATAGTGCGAAACCGATCGAAAGCCACCCTCAGTCTTCCGTGCCGCAATCATCGGACCAACCGCCGCCTCCCCCACACCCTTGATCGCCACCAGACCGTAGCGTATACCCTCCGGCTCCACCTTAAACGCCTGTTCAGAGCGGTTGATATCCGGCGGCAGAATCTCGATACCCATCTGGCGGCACCGCACCAGATACTGGGTAAGTTTGTCGGTATTGGAGGCTTCCGAGGTCAACATCGCAGCCATGAAGTGTGCCGGGTAATGGGCCTTGAGGTAGCCCGTCAAGTAGGCGACATGGGCATAGGCGACCGAATGCGACTTGTTGAATCCGTACTTTGCGAAGGGAACGATCTGCTCCCAGAGCTGCTTGAGCTTGCCCATGGGAAAACCGTTGGCGACGCCGCCCTCAATGAAATTCTCGCCCTCGCGGTCGATGATTTCCTGCTTCTTCTTGCCCATGGCCTTGCGGAGGATATCCGCCTTGGCCATCGAGAACCCGCCAATCTTCACGGCAATCCGCATCACCTGTTCCTGGAAGACGATGATCCCGTAGGTCTCCCCCAGAATCTCCTCCAGCTCCGGCAGGATGTAGGTGATCTTCTTCCGGCCCTGTTTCCGGGCCGTAAAATCATCGATGAAGGCCATCGGCCCGGGGCGATAAAGCGCATTGAGGGCCGTCAAGTCGGCAAAGACCTGGGGCTGCACTTTACGAAGCACCTCCTTCATGCCCGACGACTCGAACTGGAAGA
This sequence comes from Holophagae bacterium, assembly GCA_030618605.1. Taxonomy (GTDB): domain Bacteria; phylum Acidobacteriota; class Thermoanaerobaculia; order Thermoanaerobaculales; family Sulfomarinibacteraceae; genus DAOWGJ01. The sequence goes on from JAUXDC010000100.1 coordinate 9,854, forward strand.
TGCCGTCGGTGTCGCCCGCGGCGAACAACTCGTACACAGTGGGATCGTCCAGGGTCAAGGTCTCCAGGTCCAAATCCGGATTTTCCGACTGCCGAACCGACTTAACCGCGTCATCAATGACCGTCAATGTCCTCAGTCCCAGGAAGTCCATCTTCAACAGACCCAGAGCCTCGACATCGTCCTTGTCATATTGAGTGATGACCTCCTCGTTGGAGGTCCGGCTCAGGGGTATCAAATTGACAAGCTGTTCGGGAGCGATCACAACCCCGGCCGCATGGACTCCGCAGTGGCGCGCCAAGCCTTCGAGCTTCCTGGCAGTCTCGATCACCTGTGCGACGTCCTCATCGCCCTCGACCAGTTCCCTCAATTCAGACGAGTCCCTCAGCGCCTGCTCAATCGTGATCCCCAGGTCGTCCGGGACCAGCTTGGCGATCCGGTCGACATCCCCGAATTGCATCTCCAGGACCCTGCCGACGTCACGAATTGCCGACTTGGCCTTGAGGATGTTGAAGGTCGCAATTTGACAGACCGAATCCTCGCCATACCGTTCACGGACGTAATCGATCACGTCTTCTCGACCTCGTTGGCAGAAATCGATGTCGATGTCAGGCATCGAAATCCGTTCAGGGTTGAGAAAACGCTCAAAAAGAAGATCGTACTCCATGGGATCGATGTCGGTGATGCCCAGAGCGTAGGAGACCACCGATCCCGCCGCGGACCCGCGGCCCGGTCCGACAGGAATTCTTTTCTCCTTGGCAAAACGAATGAAATCCCAGACAACCAGGAAATACCCCGGAAAACCCATCTCCTCGATGACCCTTATCTCATGCTCGAGCCTGGTCGTGTATTCCTCCCGCGTCGTCTTCCGCACAACCGGCTGCGCCATGCGACCTTCCAGGCCCTTGTGGGCAATGCGGCGAAAATAGCTACTTTCGTCTTCGCCCTCCGGAATCGGGAAACTGGGGAGGTGATAGGTCGAAGTGTCAAATTCAAAGTGGCAACGCGCTGCGATCTCCGCAGTCCGCTCGCAAGCCCCATGAAAACCCTCAAACAATTGATACATTTCATCGGCCGACTTGACGTAGAACTCGCCGTTGTAGACGTACTTCTGCTGGAGCTCACTGAGCTTATCGCCCTGCCCAATCCCGATCAGAATCTTGTGGGCAAACATATCCTCCGGACGATGAAAATGACAATCATTGGTCGCCACCAATGGAATATCGGTCAAGCGCGAAAGGTCCCTCATACCCTCTCGGACGAATTCTTCGTCCACCGATCCGTGGTTTTGGATCTCCAAGAAGAAATTCTCAGGCCCCAGAATCTCCCGATATTCTTCGGCAATCCTTCGCGCGCCCGATGCATCCCGCTGCATCAAACGTTGGGGAATCTCACCGCTGAGACATGCCGTCAAGCCGATCAGGCCTTCGCTGTAGCGAGATAACAACTCTTTTGAAATTCGAGGTTTATAATAAAACCCATCAAGAGCGGCCTCACTGACCAGATGGGTCAGGTTGCTGTAGCCCTCTTGGTTCTCGGCCAACAACACCAGGTGGTAGTAGGGTTTGAGGCCCACGCCCGGGGCGCCCTTCTCCCGATGGTCTCCAGGAGCAACATAGACTTCGCATCCCACCACCGGTCGAACGCCGGCGCCTCGAGCCGCCTTGACGAACTGGAAGGCGTTGAAGATGTTGCCGTGGTCGGTAATCGCCACCGCATCCATGCCCATCTCCTTGACCTGATTGACCAGGTTGGGAATCTGAATCGTCGAGTCAAGCAGGGAATAGTGGGAATGAAGGTGGAGGTGGGCAAAGGGCCGGGGGCTATCACTCGAACTCATGGGTGCATGATAGCCGCTAGGAGGCTGGGAAGCTAGGAGGCTGGAAGGCTGGGAAGCTGGGGAATTGGGAGACCGGAAGGCGGGAAAAGGTGCTCAACTTCCTCAAAACACTTGACATCTGTATATCACACATGGAAGATAGATAGGTCAAGATGAAACTCTTCTCTCGATTCCGCGCCGATCAACGGCTTCCGAAAGAGGAGGCAGAGACGGCAATTCGTCTCTACCGCCGACACGCCGCCCAGGCAATTTCCGAAGAACGGTGGCCGGCGGCCGAGATCTTCTTCAACCGAATCCTCGAAGTGTCGCCCGGTCACACCGAGGCTTGGCTGATGAAGGGCTGGCTGCGACACCATTGCCGTCAGGACGAGGCCACGGCCCTCGAGTGCTATCAAAAGGTCATCGACCTCTGCGCCCACAACGCCGACCATCCCCACCTGCAACGGGCGAAGCGATCACTGGGGCACATCCTCGCCGCCGCGGTGTAGGAACCGCCAGATCACGGGCGCCCAATACCTTCGATCGTTGTCCCGCAACCGATACAAGGAACCAACAACACTGTCCAAATGAGGAATCTCATCTTGGAATACGATAAAACAGCCTCCCGCTGTTGACAATCACTCCCGCCATAGCCCGTGAAGCGGAGTTTCTGGTCGGTCCCGATGACGTCGGTGGTCCAT
>JAUXDC010000327.1 GCA_030618605.1 Holophagae bacterium
CGCCTGTGGGATGTGGCGTTGCCAGGCTATGGCGGCACGCCAGAGTTTTCCCCGGACGATTACGAACGGTTGATGGCCAAGGTCTTCGGGGTCGGGACCCGGTTTGCCAACAACAGTTGGAACGAATATGCGGACTGGAATGAAAATATTCCACCGGATCCCCTCTGGCCGGATTGGTCTCACGTTGTGGAGTACAACACCTTTTCGCAGATGGCCGACATGCTGGTTCGGGACGGTGATGGGAATTTCAATGATCATGATAACGGGATGACCATCGTTTTTTCGGCTGGAAACTACCGATGGCCCGAAGATTATCAAGATCCACCCTATATTGACCCCAACCCGAACAGGCTGACGATAGCTCCCGGCAACGCCAAGAACATCATCAGCGTCGGCGCATCGGACGGCTGGCAGGATCCTGACGAAGTTCGTGAATGCTGCGGGTCGTCGGATGGGGTCCCGGATTGTGGTGCCGGGGCTGGGGACGATATTTCAAATGTCCTCGCTGCCTCGATGCGGGGTACAGGGTCGGCATTCGACCGTTTCAAGCCCGATCTGGTGGCGCCGGGGAGCCGGCTTCGAGCGGCCTGGTCAAAAGGTGAGGATGGATCGAATCCGGAATATACGTGCTTTGGCGGCACCAGCGGAGCAGCACCTCTCATCACCGGCGCTGCCATCCTCGTCGATGCTTGGTTCGGTTACCCCTTTGACATCCACCCCTCCCAGGCGATGATTAAAGCAATGCTGATCGCCCATGCCGCAGATCTCGGCGGCGGTCTCGAGGCCGGGATTGACCGTTATACCGGGCAGACTTTGCCGCATTCCCCTTCATTGGCCCAGGGATGGGGTCGCTTGGAACTGGATGCGCTCTTCTCGCCGGTTGTTTCGACTGATCTTGTAGATGAGGATCACAGGGAATACCAAGGGCTGCCGAGTCCTTCGGATCCGGATCCGCGCCGACGTTTTCAGGGGGTAACCACATCCTGGAGCAAGAACTTTGTACGGGACAATCCGAATGAAGATGTCATCATCGTCATGGTATTCACCGATGCTCCCGGGACCCCCGGCGCTCAGTATCCGGCGGTCAACGATCTCAATCTGGTGGTCGTTGATGGTTCCGGGATCATGTCATCCCGGTACTACGGGAACAAATTTATTTCTGGTGGTTTTCATTCCAGGCGGTATCCCCCGTGGGAGGCGTTATTGGTAAGAGATACGGTCAACAACGTTGAGGTCATCCGCTTTCCTGCGTCGGAGATTATTGGCGGTGACTTCAGTATCGAAGTCAATGCCTTGACCTTGGCCGGCAAGGCTGTACCGGGGCTTGATGGTCAGGGAGTGCCAAACCAGGACTTCGCACTCTATGTGTTCAATGCGAGCGCGGTGGGAGGCACCACCGGGGGGCGGCCATGAGACGCCTTGAATTTCGGGTTTTCTTGTGCACGTTGATTGGTGTCCTGCTCTCAACCGCAGTCTTCGCCGACGAGGCCGAACAACGGGACTCTCTGGTCGCCTTTTTCCACGCAACCGATGGTGTGAACTGGTTCAATGACGATGGGTGGATCGGGGAAGAGACCCATTGTGGCTGGTTCGGGGTTTGGTGTTGTGATCCCTCCCCATTTGGATGTGGCCAAACACCGCTGTGGGCAGTTTTGGGCCTTGATCTTCCCAACAATAACCTTGGAGGGAGTCTGCCGGCGGAGATAGGGGATTTCCACTGGATGAAGGCAATCGAGCTGAATGCAAATCAGTTGAGCGGCGTGTTGCCTGAGGAGTTAGGAAATCTAGATGGCCTTTGGAGACTATGGATGGACAACAATCAATTCGAAGGGTCAATTCCGGTTCAGATCGGATTGATGACCGATCTTACTGAGTTTTCGCTGATCAATAATCACCTTGATGGCCCGATCCCGTTGGAGATAGGAAATCTCATAAACCTAAGAACTCTCTGGCTTGGCGGCAACGAACTCGAAGGGGAGGTTCCGCGGGCTGTTTGGGAGCTGCCACGTCTTTGGTCGCTTTACCTCACAGGAAATCATCTCTCGGGAGCTATTCCGGCCGATGCCAGGATCAGTTCCTCGTTCGAAGGATTGGGTATAGCTGAAAACCGGTTCTCGGGGCCAATTCCGAGATGGCTGTTGGGTTTGAACTATCCGGGGAGGTTTGAGTTCGGCCACAATGCTCTCACCAGTGAGGATCCCGAAATCCTGGAGTTCCTTACCGAATTCCAGGAAGGTGACTGGCTCACCACCCAGACCCTGGCGCCGGCCGCCGTTCGTCTGGTCGATGTCGATGCCGAGATCGTCCGCCTCGAATGGTTCGGCGGTGGACTATTGGATTTGCCGGGCCATACGATCATCGAGCACGCCCTCTCGGGGGGTGAGTGGACGGTTGCCGGCGAGACCTCAGGAAGGGATGTCACCACATTCGAGCTTGATAGGCCCTCAGATGCCCTGAGCCATCACTATCGTCTCCTCACAGTCACCGATCCCCACGAGAACAACAAGAACACCGTCACTTCCGATCCCTCACAGATTGTTACCTTCAACGAAGCCGGTCACATTGTTTTGCCGGCCCTCGCTCGACTGAGGGGCCACGGCGTCGATTTCACCTCGACATTGAACGCATTCAATCCTTCTGAAACCGACCTTGAAATGAGCCTGGTCTTCACGCCACGCGAGGATGTCGGCGGCGAGCCAAAGAGCGCCACATGGACCCTTGAAGCCGGTCGGGCCGTGACCATTGACGATGCTCTCGAGTACTTCCTCGGCCCCTTTGGTGATCAACCGGCTGTCGGTTCGCTCGTGATCACAGCCAGTGCCGGCAGGCCCGAAGACCTCTTGCTGACCAGTACGATCACCGCCCGGCATCCGGACGGCAGTGAGTACGGCCAGGCATTTCCTGCGTCCACTTTTTCCGAGAGCATATGGCCCGGGGAGATTGCTCATATTCACACCACCGTCGATGCCGGCCACAGCCGGGTCAACGCCGGGCTGACGACCTTGGAGCCGGCGACCCGGACTCGGATCCGACTGGTTGACCCGATCGGGACTCCCCTGAGCGACATCATTCGTGTCTTCGAGGGCGATGCCGGGGCCTCCATGCAGCTCAACGATGTCTGGCAGATCTTCGGCGTTGACCCCGTCGCGGACGCCCTGCTCGAGATCGATGTGCACCAGGGCAGTGTGATTGCCTACGGCTCCGTTCTTGACGGCTATGGAGACTATGAGGGCACCAGTGACCCGACCACCGTGGCTCCCTTTAAAGAAGGCCGGGAGATCGTCACCCTTTTGGAAATGGGCGACATCATCGGCCATGACGAGTTCTCAGGATCGGCCTCGGTCTCAAACACCGCCGATCACACCATCACCGTTACGGCCGAGTTTCACCAGAGAGGGTGGCCGGGTGTGGCGGCGACGACCGAGTTCGAGTTCATTGCTGGGCAGACTGCCGGTTATGCCAACATCGTCCGGGACCTCTTTGGTCTTGAAGACGTCGTCGGCACGATCACGTTGGAGACCAACGCAAACGCCCTCGTGGCCTCGGGCCGGGAGTTTGCGGTTCAACGGGACGACCAGGGCGAGATCATCGGCACTTCGGGTCAGCTGATTCGGGGTTTGACGACCGCAGATCTGCTGTGGCCGGAGAGAAGCTACCACCTGATCGGGCTCAGGCAGGATGAAGACCCGAAAGGTCACCGGACCAATATCGCAGCCTTCAATCCGGCGAGCGCCGAGGCCACGGTGACGCTTGAGCTCTTCGACCAGGCGACTGGACAGTCGGAGGGCATGACCGAGATCACGGTTCGGGGCCAGGAACTGGTGCATGTCAACGCCATCATCAAAGCAATCAATGCCGAACACGACGAGGCCGAGAAGCGGCTCGAGATCATCGTTTCAGGCCCGGTCTACCTTCAGGCCTTCAGGGTTAACCCCTGGGGAGATCCGGTGACGCT
>JAUXDC010000321.1 GCA_030618605.1 Holophagae bacterium
CTGGCGCTGTGGACACGACTGGACCACCCCGGCCTCAAGTACTTCGGGCTGGCCCTTCTCGGCGCCTCCACCGTGCGACTGGTCGCCAACCCCGAGGTCTTGAGTTACCACGTGCGTTCGGCGACACCTGTCCTCAACTGGCTGAGCTACACCTACCTGGTTCCCGCCACGGCCATGGTGCTTTCCATGCGGTTCTTGAAACCCCGAGAAATACAACGGCTCCGAAGCTGGGAAGAACGGTGGTACCCAGGTGGCCGGGCGATCGGCGCCGCAGCCTGCGGCCTGGCTGCCGTCGCGACAGTCTTCGCCTGGCTCAACCTGGCGATTGCCGACATCTTCGCCACCAGCACGACGCTGGAGCTGACCTTCGAACGCCTGCCGGCCCGAGATGCCACAACTTCGATCGCCTGGGCCGTCTATGCACTGATCCTGCTGGCGATCGGGGTTCGGGCCCGGAGTTCCTCCTTGCGGTGGCTCAGCCTCGGATTGATGGTCACCACCATTCTCAAGGTCTTTCTGCACGATCTTGGTGAGTTGGAGGACCTCTACCGAGTCGCATCCCTGGCCGGCCTGGCCGTCTCACTGATCGTCGTGTCGCTGATCTATCAACAGTTCGTCTTTCGATCAACGGGAGAAGATTCATGACCAAGCCCGACCTCCGAACATGCCAAAGCCGAGTGATCATGAATATCGCCTTGGTTTGCCTCTTGCTGGCCACCAACCTTCCGGCGGAGAACCTTGCCACACTCTTCCCCTTTCGGGCGCCGATCACCACCGAAGACCCAGGTCTCAGTCGGCTCGAGGTGCCCGCCGAGGTCATCGGCCCCTGTCGATCGGATCTGGCTGACCTCAGAATTTTGTCCTTATCGGGCCAGGAGGTCCCCTACCTGGTCGACAGCCCCGATGTCACAGGAACGGTCGTGGAGCTTCGGCACAGGGCAACGCCGGAGGTCATATCTGCAAAGCGCTCGCGAAAAGCCGTCGACCAACGGGTAACGAGCTTCCGCGAGGACTACGTTCTCGACATGCCCCCGGTCCCCGAAGATGTCGCCACGTGGGATCTCGTCGTCACCGTCGCGAGAAAGGAATTCGTCAGCCGAGTGACGATCACCTCGACCGACGGGCAGGGCCGACGCACGACCCTCCTTCAGGACGGTTCCTTCTTCCGCCTGCCGGACGCCGGGGCCGAAAAAAGCCGGTTCACCATCCCCGACCGGACAATCAGCCGGCTGGAACTGGCCCTCGAAGGTCTGGATCAGGGCTATCTCGACCCGAGATTCACCCTGGAAGCCCGGCGAATACTGCCGGTGTCGGAGAAGAACGGCGTTTCTTTGGAGATCGTGGATATTCGACAACTCCCCCGCTCGACCGAGCTGGTCGTCAGGCGCCCCAGAGGCCTGGTTCCCCGCCGGCTCCTGTTGACCACGGCCACCGGAACCTTCCACCGCAAGGTCACCGTCTGGGATGAGGGGCCGGGCGCCGACCCCGAGGCCCTGGGCGCCAGCGCAGTGCTACGCATCGACGCCATCGCTCCGATCGAAAGCCTCGAAATTCCACTCCGTCCGGCGAGGGGCGACCGACTCCGGGTTGTCATCGACAATCAAGACAGTCCCCCACTCGAGGCTCCGGCCCTGGCGGCCCTGGTACCGCAACCGGTCCTGATCTTCTCCCTGCCTCAAGGCGAGACAAAGGGCACACTTGTCTTTGGGGGCGGCCGAGCCCATCGACCTCAATACGATCTCTTCGCCCTCGAGGGAAGGCCCGATCTCCCGGCGGCAGGGGAATCCGCAGATCGCACCCTGGCTCTTCTGGATCCTGCCCGCGCTTCGACGGCAACACTGGGCCCTGTCGAGAGCAACCCCCTGTATGACGCCACTCCGGCACTTAAATTCGCCATGCACCCCGGTGCGCCGATCGACCCTCGGTTGTATTCGCATCGAAGGCGTATCGATGTTCGGCCCTCGCCGGAAGGCCTCGCCCGCATCGAGATTGATACCAGAGACCTGGCAATCATGCGCCCGGATATGGCCGATTTACGGATCATCGACTCGGAGGCCCGGCAATGGGCCTATCTCCGACAGGACCGGTCCCGAACGGTCGATATCGTTCTCAGGCAAAAAGGTCATCTGGTGGAGGACCACGAGTCGCACTATTCCCTCGAAATTCCCGATCCTCCGATGACTGTCGGCCGATTACGGATCCAGACCGAGGCGCCATATTTTGACCGCGACTTCAGGCTTCAGGTAACGCTGGAGAACGGGAAGAAACAAGACCTTATCCAGGGCCGGTTCTTCAGGCGGCTCGGCGATCCCAGACCTTTGCGAATCGACTTCTCACGGATCCGGGTGGTCGGCCTCGAACTGATCGTCAACGACGGTGACGACGCACCATTGACCTTGAATTCGGTCTCCGCGAGGATCCCCACCCCAAATCTCTACCTGGCAGCTAAACCCGGCACCTACGAAGTTTTAATGGGCTTCCCCGAAGCCAAACCGCCTCACTATGAACTGGAAAAAATCCGTTCGACGGTCCTGGCCGTTCCCGCAGCAGCCGTAACCTCGGGCGCCCTGGAGGACAACCCTCTGTTTAGTGCCGCCCGCCGCTTCTCCGGTGCCGCCAACATGCAGAAGATCCTACTGTGGGCCGTCCTGGGCTTTGCGGTGATCATTCTCGTTCTGATGACACTGCGCACCGCGCGCCAGGAACAGTGATGAAAATTACTTGGAGACCCAGTAAAACAGTTGAACCGCCAAGATCACAAAGAACGCTAAGGTATTTATTTGACTTGTTTTCTTTGCGTTCTTCGCGCTCTTTGCGGTTCAATTGCGTTCTTCTATTGCTGGCACCTCTCCCTCTGTTGGCGGCTTCGCCGCTGGCGATGCGGGTTGATGTGCAACCGACGACGATCGCCGCCGACGGTACGGTGATGACCGTCGAGGTCCAATTGGCGCCCTCGGATCGCGGTCGCATCGGTCGCCAGGCCCGTTTGCGGGTCAAGTTGACCCAAGGAACAAAGACCACGGCTCACATTCTCCAAGATATCGACTTCGATGATCAGGGGATGACCCGAATGGAATACACATGGCCGCCGGGCAGCTATGACCTCAGCCTGACGGTCGAAGGCCTTCGAGGCACGGCGCAAGGTCTTTGGGTGGGTCACATTGACATTCCGGAGAGTCTGGATCGGGGGCCAACCCTGGCGGCGCCGGAACCAAAGATCGAAGCGCCGAAAACCGAAACGATTGCCCCGGCCGAAACCCCGCTGCCTGAAGCCCCCGCTGCAGCCGTCGCCGCCGTGCCGGTTGCCGCATCTGCGGGGGCTGAACCGATCAATCATACAACGGCCGCCGACAAGTCAGCAGAAATAACCCCTCCAGCACCACCACCTATGAAGGCGCCCGAGGCCATCGTCCTGACTCCAGTCCCTGAGGCAAAGGACGAGGTCCCAACACCAAAACCGGTTGCAGCAAAGACACCAAAAGCCTCCGGTCCGGTCTACGCCCTGGTCCTTGACATCGATCCTTCGGATATCGAAATAACCGATCGGGCGGCCAGTTTGAGGGCCGATATCAAACGCCGCGCTGAGAGTGTCACACCGATCATTGTCCAGGCCGGAGACTCGAATCCAACCCTGGCGATCAACCGGGCTCTGGCTGTCGTTGAACCACATTCCGAGGCCAGAGCAATCATCGTCATCACCGACGTCCGCCGCAAAGCATCACGCTCGCAGTGGAAAACGAGCGCTGCCTCTGTCCAAAGCGCCAAGATCCCCATCTTCGTTATCGGCCTGTGGAATGACGAATTTGACCCAAGGACCCGAAAGCAGTTCAAGCGTTTGGCGACCGACAGCGGAGGCCGTTCCTACCTGCTGCAACCGGCCGAGTCTCCAGCCAGGGCACTGGAGATGCTGGACGATAAGCTGTTAGCTGTTAGCGATTAGCTGTTAGCCGCAGAACCTCTGAAATCCTCGGGCTCACTGCTAAAAGCTAACGGCTAATAGCTATTGGTTCCAGCCCGCCGGGTTGGCGTTATTTCATTCAACGTGCTCCCACAACTCCTCGTTCTCTTCTGGTTTCGCCCGGCGAACGTTGAA
>JAUXDC010000080.1 GCA_030618605.1 Holophagae bacterium
CTGGGAAGCTGGGAAGCTGGGACGCAAGATGCAGAGCCATCCTTCACCCCTCATCCTTCACCCTTCACCCTTCACCCTTCACCCTTCATCCTTCAGCCTTCATCCTTCATCCTTTTCATTCGGTCTCGCTCAGCTCCACGGCTCGCATCAGGTGGCGCGTGACGGCTTTATCGTCACCTTCGGCACGGGCGAGGCGGGCCATCGCCATAAAGACCTCGGGTTCCGAGGAGAACCACCAACGGGCCCGTCTGAGATAGGACCGGGCTTTCCCCATGTTGCCGTTGTGGATCTCAATATCTGCCAAGGCGATCAGGGTGAACGGATTCAGGGTCTGGCGAGCCGCCGCTGTCAAGGCACTTCTTGCGGCCTCACGATGACCTTGATCCCTATGAATACCGGCGATATTCGTCAGAGCGGAGGAGTTGGAGGGTTCGACCTCCAGGGCCTTGCCAAATGCCTTGAGCGCCTCGGCTGTCCGACCCTCACGGTATTCGACCACCCCGAGATTGACCCATCCAGGCGCCCAATCCGGTGCAAGCCTGGTTGACAACTCAAAGTGGCTCCGGGCCTCGATGAGGTCGTGCTCCCTCAGGGCCAATCCTCCATTGTTGGCGTGGTGCATCGCACTGGCGCGTACGTCTGAGATGATCCGTTGATGGATCGGCGGCGCCGATGAAGTCACGTAGAAGTCGAAGAGATTCAGTTCGTGAGATCCACGATACCCGGCAACGACATGCCGGTTTACGATGACCAGACCATCGATCCGTTCGACATCTGGGACCTTTTGTACTGAGACCAGAACCGTCGGAATACCAAGGGATCTCCCCAACGCGATGAACAAGGCCGTGAAGGCCATGCAGTTCCCCCGGCGTTGAGCAAAGGCCTCCTCGGCAGTGAGGGTCAAAATTCCATCGTATTCAAACTCGAAATTCTCCCGGTCAAACAGGGCGTTTTGGAGGATCTTGAGCCTCTTCAATGCCCCGGCCGCACCGGCGCCCTCCATCTGTTCTCGAGCCCAACTCTCCATTTCTGGAGTCACAGCAAAAGGATAAATCACACCACCAGGCTCGATCCCTCGAGCGGCAACCTCAGATTCCCACCTCTGAAAGTCCCCATCTGAGCCAAAGGCCCCCACCGACAGAGCCGATGCCACGACCCATACGACCAAAAACGCGACTTTTCTCAAACCACCCATTCTAGAGATATTTACGAAGAGAAGGTCGAGAGGTTGCGGGACCGGAGAAATGAAACTGGAAACTAGGAACGGGAAACTCGATTTGGAAGAGATCCTCCAATTTGCCGGGACCCTCTTTCCAGTTTCGAGTTTCTAGTTTCAAGTATCTATTTTTGATCTTCTTCGACGGCCTGCGACCTGAGACCTGAAACTCTACCTTGAAATTTCGAAGGTCTTGGATGGCAGGGCCTAATTTTCTTGGTCACTCAACGATCGAACCGCATGGGCCAGGAGCTGGATCTCGACGGAATCCAACCGGTCACCATAGGCCGGCATGTCCAGGGCGGGTCTCTTCCAGGGCATCCACCAGGCCCTTCGCGCCGGACGACCATCACGGACGATTCCCTCAATCCCATCCAGGCTCTCAGTCTGAAGGGCGAACGAAGTTCCGAAAAAGCCCGGTACCCGTCCGCCAACCGTACCGGGGTTGGCCACCCCACCTGCGCCCATTGGTCCATGACAGTCGAAACATCCCATTTCGCCGGCGATCGTCAGCCCAATCCTGACCTCAGGCTCATCGACCGCACCGATCAGACCAGCAGCAACCTCCGCCCCCAAGACCAAACGGTCCATCGTGCCCTTGCCAACCCTGGTTCGATACGCCGGCATCGAGCCCGGCATACCCGGTACCACAAGCCGGCCTTGTTCCAACGAATCCCTGATGACTGTAATGTTCTGAGAAGAACCACCATCGCCCCGCCACCGAAAACCGCGGCCGGATCTCGGGTGGCAGGCCAGACAACCGTGAGACCGAAGAGTCTCAACGGCCGAACCGATCTCGGATCTTTCGCCCCAGCGCCACCAACTGCGGTGGACTAATGGGGCAACCGCGACCAGAAGCGTTACAACGAGCATCGTCAACCAGACCGACCGATAGGGCTGTGCCCGGGCCTTGGCCGCCACCCGTGAAGATCTTTTTCGTGTCATCGTCGGATTCTAACCCAGATCGACATCCGGGGCGGGCGCAGAGACAGAGATCCACGAAGGACACGAAGGGACAGCACGAATGACCCTCATGGAACTCTCTCCGCCTGACGCTACTCATGTGCAAACCGGGACGGTTGGGTACCGGGCACATGATATTGTCAGAAGCAAATGAATACGGGTCTACATCCCGATGAATGGGCAATCTCGCCGGCGCCCCACCTTGGCGATACCTACTTTACCTGCGCCCTGGCCGAAGCCTTCCTCAAGCGACACGGCGGAAGCCGAGTCCGGATCGTTGTGCCGCACAGGTTCTGGAAGACGCTGACCCTGTTTCCAGAGGCCCGCATCGCGCCGCTTGACCCGGACGCCATCACGACCCCCTTTCGCAGCGAACGCGGTTTCCGCCTTCAACAGCCCTTCTACATGCGGCCCTTGCGGTTCGGAAGCGAATTATTGTCCGTGTACCGCGGTCAGAGCCTGCCTTTCACCAAAACCTATCACGACATCCTCGATCTGCCGTTCCCATCTTTCGCCAGGCCTCGCGTCACCGAACAGGCCCGTCTTTCTGCAAACCGGCGATTTCGTCGGTGCGGTCTGCCTGAAGGCCGCACGGTGATCCTGTTTCCGATGGCCTTTTCTCTGAGGCCGCTCCCCGAAAGATTGTGGGCCGAGATTGCCCGCTGTTTTGCAGCTCGTGGCCTTAGGGTCATGACGAATCGGGTCGGGAAATCCGACATCTGCATTCCGGGAACGAATCCCCTGTCGATTCCCATCGACGAACTCATTCCTCTCTGTGAACTGGCAGGGACGGTAGTGGCATCACGTTGCGGCGTCTGCGATGTGCTTTCATCGGCGCACCTCGATCTGCGGATCCTTTATCACAGGCAGAAACTGGAGTGGCAGCCTCTTGAGGGCATCAACGCGCAATGGGATCTCGGACCGTGCGGACTCGAGGATCACGCCTCATATTTTCGCCTGGGTGCATCGGAAAATCCGAACCTCTTCGTCGAACGAATCCTGGCAGGAGGACCGTGAAAGTCAAATACCTGATAATCGGCGCCGGCATCACAGGCTGTACGGCAGCGCGACTGCTGCAACTCCACGGAGAGCATGACGTGATGATTCTGGAGGCCGAATCTGAGCCAGGAGGCCTCTGCCGGACTCAAAAGGTCGGCCCGCATTTTCTCGACATCGGTGGGGGGCATTTCCTCTGCACGCGTTTCCCCGAAGTCAGAGAGTTCATTTTCTCGCACATTCCTCGTTCTGAATTTTGCGAATTCGATCGCGTCTCGAAGATCAAGATCGACGGCGAGATCATCGACTACCCCATCGAGTTCAATCTCTGGCAGCTCTCGGCCGGAAAACGGCACAAGTATCTCGATTCGGCTCTGGGCGCGGGGGAGGCGCAGGGGCATTCGCAACCGGTGGGGTTCGAAAAATGGATCCGCTGGAAATTGGGCGACGAAATCGCCGAGCACTACATGTTGCCTTACAATCGCAAAATCTGGGGGGTGGAACCCTACGAGATGGATGTTGATTGGCTTTCGAAGATCCCCCGCGTGGATGCGCAGACGATCTTGGAGACGTGGAAATCAAAGAAATCGGCGCGCGACCGGTTCCCGAGCCACGAGAAATTTTTCTACCCGAGGGAAGGCGGGTTTCAACGCATTTTTGACGCAATCAGCGCATCCGTGCGAAACAAGATCAGCCTCAACCATCCTCTGACCCGCCTTGAACGCCGCGATCATGGCTGGAGGATCAACGACGCAATCGATACGGAGGTCGTCATCAGCACGATTCCCTGGGCAACGATCCACGCAGCCGCGGGAAATGATCGTTCGCTCGAAGGACACGTCACGAAACTTCGGTGGAGTTCGGTGGTTGTTTCTCTATTTGAGGAAAACTACTCGCACGATTGGCACTGGCTTTATTGTCCCGATGAAAACATCAGCCACCACCGTGAGTTTTTTATCCACAATTTTGCGAGCCACAGCGCCCCGGGGGGGACGTACCGGGAAACAAACGCGAAACGCTGGAAGGCCGGAAAAGGCGAAATCTACTCCCACAACAATCCGATCGCGTACCCGATTCCCCTTCGAGGTCATACGGCCGCCGTAACGGCAGTTCATGAATTCTACGCGGCCAGAAAAATCTTTGGCTTGGGGCGATGGGGACAGCATAGCTACTTCAACTCCGATGTCTGCATCCACGAGGCAATGCTGCTGATCAAGCGCCTGCTGTCATGAGATTGGATTCCGATCAGGTACCAAAAACTGCTTTTCACGCTCCACAATCTTCGCGCCGGCAATGGTAACGTCGGCTGATGAGAATCCTGATCCTCATTTTGTTGTTCTCGGCATCCTCGATTTCAGGGGCCTCAACCTTTGAAACCCACTTCGAGGATGCAACACTCCGTATCGACTACTACCACTACGGCGACGGGGAAACCGAGTTCATATCCTTTGATCGGGCTTTTCGACAGGGACCGTGGGCAGGCCCTCGCCAAGGGCTCTCGGACCCATTTCCCTACGGCCGTTCGATGGTCCGCGTCTTCGACCCCGACAGCGGCAAAGAACTCTTCAGCAAGGGTTTCGATAGCTATTTCGGCGAGTACCGCACGACAACGCCGGCGCACCAGGGTCAGTCACGGACCTACTC
Source organism: Holophagae bacterium (assembly GCA_030618605.1). Lineage (GTDB taxonomy): Bacteria > Acidobacteriota > Thermoanaerobaculia > Thermoanaerobaculales > Sulfomarinibacteraceae > DAOWGJ01. The sequence goes on from JAUXDC010000080.1 coordinate 4,820, forward strand.
CGAGTCGGTCCTCGTACCCTTCCCCAAACACCCGATCCTGGTGACAATCGAAATCAGAGACTCGGAACCGGCGTCTCTCGCCCGGTGGACGTTTGATCCGGAAGATATCGGCATCGCCTCGGAGGAGCCGGCGGCCGCGATTGTCGTCAACCACCACGTGCCCGCCCCTCCACAAACCTGCCTGGACATCGCCTTCCTCGGTGAGGGCTACACATCCCACGAGTTCGGGGTCTTCAAAAAGGATCTTGAACGCTTCGCCGATCTGATGCTCGACCACGAGCCCTATCACTCGATGAAGGACAGCATCTGTATACGGGGAGTCATGGCTCCGTCGTCCGATGCCGGATGTGATGAACCTACTCGGGGGCACTGGAAAAGGACCGCCATGGGCGCCTCGTTCAACGCCCTGGGCTCAGAACGCTATCTCCTGACCGAAGACAACAGAGCCCTGAGGGACATCGCAGCCAACGTGCCCTACGACACCTTGATAGTGATGGTCAACCACGAGAGGTACGGCGGTGGTGGAATCTACAACCTCTTTTGCACCTTCACCGCCCATAATCGATGGAGTCCCTACCTGGTGCTCCATGAATTCGGCCACTCCTTCGCAGGATTGGCGGACGAGTACTACACATCGAGCGTCGCCTACGAGGATCTCCATCCACCGGACAGCGAACCCATCGCCCCCAACGTTACCGCCCTTCTTGATTCTGTGGGACTCAAATGGCGGGACCTGGTCGATGACACAACGCCCCTGCCGACACCCTGGCTCAAGAAGGAATACGACCTTTTGGATCGTGCCTACCAGGCCGAACGGGAAAAACGAAATCAGGCCATCGCGGAGGCATCACGAGGGGGCCACGGTGCCGAAGCCGCACAAATGGAGGCAGACGCCGAACGCCTTGCTGCAGACCATGGAAAACGAATGAAAGCATTCCTGGCGACTGACCCGATGGCCGGCAAGGTTGGTGCCTTCGAAGGTGCGGGCTACGCCGCGAACGGTCTCTATAGGCCGACCCTGGACTGCCTGATGTTCTCCCGAGGCATCCAGCCCTTCTGTCCCGTCTGCCGCCGCGCAGTCGCCGAGATGGTTGGGAGATACGCTGGGAAGCTAGGACGCTAGGACGCTAGGACGCTGGGACGCTGGGAAGCAATACAGGGGCTTGTCGCTCTCTGAGCTTCCAAGCATCCCAGCCTCAAGCCTCCTAGCTTTCTTCCCCGCCACACTATTGCCACAATCGGATGTTATGATCAATCGGCATAGGGAAAATGATCATCCTGCCTGTCGTTCTCGTGTGGTGTTGCGGAAGAAACTGCGTTTCATGTAAAGTCTTGCCCATTCTCGGAGGTTACTCATGGGCGCGTCGCCCCTTCATCTCGATCTGACACTCAAGCCTCAGACCCGGTTCGACGCAATCGATGTGGTGAAAATGGTCGACGGTCAATTTGGGAACGTACTCGATGCCCATCGGAGGGTTCTCTACTGTTCCCACCACACAACCGCCGGTTTCTTCGATGCACACACCGCCAGGCGTTTTCGGCATCAACGGGACCGCATGGAACCATTCGTCGACTCCTTCCGCAGCCTCTTTCCCCAGAACGCCGGCTATCGCCACGACGCGATGGAACTGCGGAGCGAGCTGACCGAAGACCAACGAAAGATCGAACCTCCAAACGGCGACGCCCACCTGGCCTTCATCGGCGCAGGCTTGAAGAACTGTGTCACCTACGACCACAATCCGAGTGACCCCGTATATTTCATGGAACTCGACGGCGAACACCAGGGCCGGTTCCGCAGTCGAATGGCCACCCTGCTGGCCTACGACCGAGAAACATGTATCACCAGTCAGAACTTCACCGTTCCGGTTGCTCATCACACCATCGCCTCGATCAACATCGCCGATCCGCGTCTCGGCCTGTTTCAACAGATCGAGGAATTGATTGCCCATCACGGGTTCCCTTACGGTCGGATTGACATAGCCCTGGCCGATGGTGAACAGGAATCTGCGGTCACCGTCAACGAGTTTGAGACCTTGTTGATGCGGCACGACCTTGAGGAAATTCTACGAGACCCGCTGAGGTTCGTAGTGCGCCAGGGTCGACGAGCCCTTGCCGACCCCAGGACGGTTCCAGCCAAGAGCCGGGGCTACGCCAAATATGATGTCGTGCAGATCATAAACCTGATGATGGACGCACTTGGGTTATCGGAGAGTGCTGTCGAGCGGCTCGTGGCCCGATTGATGGGCTACCCCGCCCAGCGGCTGCTCCGATTCAAACGGTCCATCAGCTTCCCCATTACCCCAGATGCCGACGGCCACCCCAAAATCATCCGCGGCCAATACCAAAGCCCAATTCTGATTCAGTGGCGACCCGCTCCCGGACACCAGCGCGAACTGACACTGCGCCTGACTCGTTTCCGGGGACACGATGCAGCATCATTCTGAAATGAGTCATCAAAAGCGGCGCAAGCCCGCCGCCAAGAACAAACCACAGCTGAATAACGACCCTCGAGCCCTGGTGACCGGTATTATTTTTTTTCTGGTCGAAGTGATCGTCATTTCGGGCGCCTACAGCCCTTTCCGCCTGCCGAAAATGGCCCTCGCTCTCGGTGGACTTGCCCTGGTGATCGGTGGGTGGTCGACTTTCCGGCTGTGGCGCGGCCGGTTGTCTGTTCCTGCCTCCCCCCTGGTTGCGGCGTTGGTGGCTCTTCCCGCCCTTCAGGCTCTGTCAGCCGTCTGGGCCCAGGTACCGGATTTGGCCCTTCGCCAAGCGTTCGTCTCGATCATCTGGGTCGGGGCTGCCCTGTGGCTTTCGTCATTCGACCCTGAAGAACGCCGCCGGGTTCTTCTTTGGGGCGTTTGGGGGGCGGTCGCATCCGGCGTCATTCTGCTGGGCCAGTTGAGCAACGTCGATGAGATAGGCGTGCGGGGGGTCGCATCAGGGGACCGCCTGGGGCTGACCGGTCTGGCAGGCAACCCTTCGGATCTGGCAATGGCCGGTCTGTTGTTCCTGCCCCTCTTGCTGCCGGGAGTTCTCGCAAAACCTCGGAAATGGATTCGGTGGCTGCTGCCGGCATTTCTCGTCTTGACGGCCATGCTGACTCAGGCACTGACCGGCCTCGCGGCCATCGGGCTTATGGGCCTGGGGTGCATCATATTAATGCGCTCGAAGAAGGCCTGGGTGCTGGCGCTGGCACTGGCGGTAGTCGCCGTTCTCGCAATCTCAACAGGCCCCCTTCGTTCAAGGATTCAGGTGGAGTGGACCCAACTCCAAAAGGGCAACTGGTACAACCTCCTTTCGGCCCGAGAGGATGGTTGGACGGCGGCCCTGACCATGATCGAAAATTCACCAATCCTGGGGGTAGGGGCAGGGCAGTATTCCCGAGAGTTTTACCCCGCCAGAACAACCTGGCTGACCAACGACAAGTCGGTCGGTAAACGCGGAGAGCTGGCGACGCACTTCGAATGGGCCCACAATGACCCGCTTCAACTGACGTCGGAGTTGGGTCTGGTCGGCGTATTCTGGATGGTCTTTTTCGTTCTTGCTCTCGCTCGATCCGGACCACTGAAAGATCCGGTCATCGTCCTCGCCTCTCTCGCCTGGACGCCGTTTCTCCTCCTCCACTACCCGACCCATCTGGCCATCGGGCTGATTCCGGCAGTCCTGCTGCTGGCCGAGCGACTCCACCCGGCTCCTCGAGTTCCAGTGCTTTCCAGACGTCCGACCATCAGGCGCGCCGTGGCAGTCGTCGTTGGGGCCATTGCCGTTACCGTTTGCGTCACCCAGATAACAGACCTTCGTCTCGACCGGTGGCGAGGCCAAACCGAAGCCCTGCTTTCAGTCGCCGAAAAAGCACCTCTCCCATTGCGGCGGCAGATCATCCAGAAGATCGAGACCGAAGCCGGGGCCAGAATATTGCACTCGAAGAGCTCGGCGCCGTGGCTGTGGCGCATCATCGGCAGGGGCCGGCTCTTGATCGGTGTCCCCGAGGAAGCCGAGGCAGCCTTCCGTCGGTCCGCGGCCCTTGAACCTCATGAGGAAGCGGAGATGGGGCTGGGCCTCTCATTGGCAAGTCAAGGGCGAACGGCAGAGGCCGTTTACTACTTGACCCGGGCCTGTCGAGTCAATCCCACGCTGATCAGCTTCATTGCCCAGGACAGCCTTCGAGAGTCGGTCAGAATGAACGTCCACCGCACCACCACGAGAACGTCAAGTCCTGGCCAAAAGTAGACAGTCCCCGAGGCACTTTCATATCCTCCGCCCCCCCCGGGTTGGGATTTCCCACTCCGACAAAGCGAAGATTCGAAGAAAGAACCGAAACCTGAAGACACAACAGCTTCGATTCAAGGGAGTCGCCTGCTAGGAATGGGCCTTCGATTTCAGGGGGCCGCGTGCGGGCAGGAATCAGCGCCCGGCCCCCCACAATAGACCTGCAGGGTATCCAATGCGATGTTGTGGCCGCGGGCGTCCCCGCCCGCTGGGGGTCTTTCATCCTTCATCATTCATCCTTCATCCTTCATCCTTCACCCTTCACCCTTCACCCTTCTCACTCCTCCGGTTCCACCCTCTCAACCTCTCCGGTCATCGGAACAAAACGAACCGGGATGACCGATCTTTCCGCCATCTCATTGCCGTCACGGGTGATCACCTTCAGCTCCTGATAGAAGGCCCCGACCGGAATTACCAGGTGGGCGCCCTCCGCCAACTGATCCAGCAGCGGAGCGGGAATGCGCTCCGGGGCGGCCGTTACCACGATACCGTTAAACGGCGCCTCGTCAGGCCAACCTCCGTAGCCGTCGCCACAATGGACGTGGACATTTTCGTAGCCCAATTCCTCCAGGGTCTCCGAGGCCCTGCGGCAGAGTCCAGGACGGATCTCTATTGAGAAGACTTCGACGCCCATCGCCGCCAAGACCGCAGCCTGATATCCCGAGCCCGTACCGATCTCCAGGACACGCGCCCCTGGCCCGACCTCCAACAGCTCGGTCATCAAGGCAACGATGTAGGGCTGGGAAATTGTCTGCCCATCACCGATAGCCTGGGGTGAGTCGTCATAAGCATGATCCCGATACCCCTCCGGGATGAACAGGTGCCGGGGAACCGAGCGGATCGAGGCCAGCACACTTGGGTCCCTGACACCCCTGGCTTCGAGGTCTCGCCTGACCATCTCCGACCGAAGCGCCGCCCATCGATCCGGCTCGGTTTCGGCTGTGTTGCACGCCGTCATGGCCCACCATCCTCCCACCAGCAGTATCGCCAGACCCATCCGGGACCGTCGAACCACACGCGCTCGCTTGTTTGATGTTCTCATCGGTCTAGTGTACCTCTGATCCACCCCTGCAAAGCCGAAACCCCGAGCCCTTCGCCCGCATGGTGGCCCAGCTCTTCTCAACGAACTCGACCGAGTCCTAGTCAGCAAAACTGCAGGACTGCCGACATGATCGGGAAGGTCGGACCTGGGCAATGATGGCAATTTCTTATCATGAAGTGGTTAATGACCAGTTCGTCGTTTCTATGGATTCAACTCCGAAACCGGAGTGAAATACCCTGGTTCAGCTGGAATATACATGGGGTCGTTGAACTCAGGCACCTCTGTTTCTGGGTTTGGAGTAAATACGACCGACCCGTAGGCGTAGTACGGCAGCTCGCTGTTAGGTGTCAGGCTAACAACGAAGCCGGTGATCGCCAAAATCGGGATACCAAACAGGTCATAGCCATAGAAATGGTCGGGCTGCAGATTGAACTGCAGCCATCCGTAAGCCGGCAGCTGTTTCGTAAACGTCTCTGGTTCAACGTCCTGGTCTAACTCGGCTGGCCGGCCGATCCCCGAGGTTCCGAACGGAATCAACACACCAGTAATTTCCATTGGTGTTGGGTTCGGGTTAATGAGGCCGATATTGTTCCGATAGAAATTCCAAGGATCCGTTCCGCCTTCTGAACATCGGGAAGTGCTACAACCGCCAAGCCAAGGGAGGTGGGAGGAACCAATCAGCGGTTCGTCAATTCCAGGGATAAGCTGGCCCTGACCGAAAATTGCGGGTGGAGCATAGACTCCTCTCATTACATCCAAGACTCGGGATGTGGCAATGAAGTCTCCTCCCTCAATCTGGAGGGCAACTGCGCCGCGATCTGATTCTGTGTCGTAAAGAAGGTCTTCGCCTTTGAGTTGCAGGATCCTTTTTTCACTTGAAAGTAGCTCCCACGTAAGAGCTTCATCCGGATTTTCGAGAAAACCACCATCCGGCAGACAAACCCACAACCGCTTCACAGTGAGATGGTCCAGTGGATTCATCTTGATGATCTGGATTTCTGTCCCCCAGATGCTGTTATGTTTGCCTGGAGTCAGGTCGGTTACAGCCGGGAACACCACAACCTGTTGTCCCGACACAATTCCTGAAAACAACAGAGTGACAACTATCAGAATGACTTGGCGGTTCATCTTCTTCTCCGATCAGTAAACTGAGGCGTTGTACACATAGAGTGCCCAATCCTGATTTGGGTCTCCGCTGTCAAGGCCTGGAACAGCGTTTTCATCGATGGTTCTGGCGCTGACGCGGATTGTGAACTGGTTCGTAATCGTATTGGCTGGGATTCTGATGACCTCAACCGTATTTCGTGGGTCTGGGATATACCGTGGAATAGAGAGAGCATTATTGGAGTACCAGTTGCTCCCAAAATAGTTCCCCCAGTAGGTTTTGCTGACCAGCCCAATGGAGTAGGCTTTGAGATTGATATCGTTGACCTTTAGGCCCCCAGAAGCGTTGGGCTCGGAGAAGTAGTCGGTGTAGGCGAGCACGATGATGATGTGCTCAGTTGAGTCGTCGACCACGAATACGTCGGACCAATAATCGGTGTCATCCGTGAACCTTCGAACCGGTGTTGATGCGTGGTCCTCGTCGATGACTACGACTGCGTAGTCGTCTTGGAACAGGCCTTTAAGATTCACTCTGCCCCATCCCTGTGGAGGCGACGGTGAATCTTCAAGCGTCTCATCTGGACTGGGGTAGTAGTCGGTTCCTCCTGCCAGTGTGTCAGCATGAGCCACCAGCAGTGCCTTAATCATCGCAGGTGAGGCGATCTCGAGATTCGTCATTTCCCAGTAATACCAAGCGTCAGCCAGAATTGCCGCCCCCGTTACCGTCGGCGCAGCAGCACTTGTGCCGCCGAAACAGTAGTAGTCATCGTCATCGTCATAGGTGTAGTACTGAGTTCTACCTGCCGCCACAACATCACCAGGCGCGACGAGATCCGGTTTGTACCGTGGAAGATACGGGCCACTGTCGTCTTCGCCAATATACATGCGTGTTGTGTGGAAATCATCGTCGGACGTGGACGACTTGATCATCCCTCCCGCCAGATCTTTGATGGTCGTCGTCACTGTGCTGCAGTCTCCATGAGCAGCACCTTCGTCTTCGCCAGGATCGTCGCCTGTGGTCCAGCCGAGCGATGCCCCCACCGAGATGACGTTTTTGGCGTTTGCTGGTGAAATAACCCACTGAGGCTGCTGCGAATCAACGTGATTACCGGCGGAAAATACAATCGTCATGGGATCGTTCGTATTGTTGAATGTGCCATTGGCATCCCTCACGAGACGATCCATCATCTTCGAGAAACCGGAATACTGATACCGTGTGGTTGTGGTCACAGTCTTTTCACCCGTTTTGGGCGGTTCATACCAGTCGTCAATGAGGTTCCAGCTATTGTTTGCGAACCGGGCACCAGTTGCTTCAACGGTGGTCATCATTGCTTGGTATTCATCTTCAGAAAAACCATCATCTCCGGATCCTGATCCATCGTAGATGTTGCTGATCTTCGCGGAAATTATCTGAGCCGAAGGTGCCACCCCTGTGCCCCGGTAGTAGTCGCCATCGTCCTTCTCTGGACTCCCTTGGTCCAATGGGTCGCCAGCAATAATCGCCGCAACCGCAGTGCCGTGACCCCGTGGTGCAGCATTGTCGAAGAAGTGGTAGTCGCCGATCCACAGGCACCTATTATCCCCCCCAACATCTTCAACGCAGAAAAATTGTTCAACAATGTCGTCATAACACTCTGAAGATAGACCTCCACAGGGTCCTAACGGGCCTGGCAGATTCGAGGCATGATCCAGATCCGGGTGAGACGTGCTGTCTGTCCAGCTTGAACACTTTCCGGTCGATGTGTTGTAGTGCCCCTGTGGGCAAACGAAATCATCCAACCCGGTATCAAATACCCCGACTTTGGTCCAGTACGGATTACAGTCGGTGGGGGCCTCCGTTGGCGTGCAAAACCTGCGGTTCGCTGGTAAATCATCGGTCAACCACTCATGATGGCCAGATCGCACGCCTCCTGACTCAGGAACATCCGGGCGAGTTCCGTTGTGTTGCCCGCCAACGACCATGGCTGACCGCTCTCCACTGAACTCCACCGATAGTGTTGGTTCGACCCACATGATTTCAGGCCAATGGACTATATCTCTCAAGGATGTGGCTTCCAGCACAGCCCGAGCTATTGGTGAATCGGACTCTCCGCGAATCTCGACCACGTCGCCGGCCAGATTTCCAAGGAGGGTCTGTACATCTGTTAAATCCTGATCGGGATCCATGTGAATGGTGACATCTACCTGTTGATCCACATCGAGTAGTTGTCTCCGGATTTTGTACGCGGGCTGAAATAGGCTAACGTGCTGCACGTGGTCGAGCTCACTCAAAATGTGGGCGCTACTGTTTGGTATTCTCACCAAGTGAGTGTTTTCAGGGTAGAACGCAATTACCTCTGCTAACGTCTCAAGCTGCTTTCGCCAAGCCGATTTGATGGGTGCTTTGAACTGTACTAAATAGAAACCAAGACCACCGTCGTATGCGTCGATTTCGAGATCTTCG
>JAUXDC010000077.1 GCA_030618605.1 Holophagae bacterium
AGGCGCCGGTTGGCTCGAAGTCCAGACATCCCAGGGTCTGATTGCCGGCTGCCGCATTTTCAATGACGCGACCGATGGTACCTTCGGACAGTTCGTCCCGGGCCTCCCGATACCTTCAGCGGGACCGGAAGGTACTCTGATCATTCCAGGACTGCGGTCCGACCAGGGTTTCAGAACCAATCTCGGCCTGACGTCATTATCCGATGTCGATACCACAATCGAGGTCACCATGTACTCGAACGATGGTGTTGCCCTGGGGACCGAGAACGTCCCCTTGCCCGCCGGCGCATTTATACAGCTGGTGAAGATACTCAACCAGACTTTCGGCTACGAGGGCTCCGCCTGGGCCGAAATTAGAGCACTCGACCCCGATGTCATCTTCACCGCTCACGGCTCGGTGGTCGACGGATCGACCGGCGATCCTTCGTTCATCACAGCATCCGAGCAGGCCATAGACTGACGATGAAGGCGCCGGCTCTAGGCATCGCTGCCGCAGTCCTGGCGTTTCAGGTGGCGGCCGGCGACCTCCCTCCATACTCCACCAACCAGAAGATCACGCCGGAGCATCAGGTATTGGCCGAACTGGTTGCCGCCGAGTGGCCCGATCTGGAATTTTCCTCTCCGCTGGCGGATGCGGCCAAGGCACTTGCCGAGGCCGTCGGAGGAAACTCAAGCCCATCCAGCGCCTCCATCAGACAGGCTTTGCACGACGCCGGGTTACCGGAAAGCACAGCGATCACCGCTACTGTTTCGACGACCGAAGAGGGAACTGATGACGTCCTCGATCACCTCGCAGCGGTGTTGAAAAGCGCCGGAATGACCAGCCATGTCGGTCTGGGGCGAGCGCCGGCGTCACGCTCCCCCTTTCGGTGGCAGTGGGCAATTCTCCTGATTGACCGCCGAATCAACCTGCTCGAGGAAGTTCCATCCACACACGATCCGGCCACCGCCTTTCCTCTACGATTCGACCTTCGACCGGGTTGGGACCGCCCCCGAATTCTCGTTCAGCATCCTGGCGGGCGCACTCTCCGCATGACTCCAGCCCCACGGGCGGATGGCTGGTTCACCGTCGTTCCGGTCAGCCCAAAAGTCGGGAAAATGATCGTGCAAATTCTGGCGGAAAACGAGGTTGGACCCAGTGCCGTTGCCGTCATGCCAATGAGCGTCGGTGCCGCTATTGTGGAATCTAACGATCTCGCCCACGCTCCCGTTGGGGCCCAACTCGAGATCACCGACCCTTCGGATGCCGCCCTTTTCCTACTGGAGACCGTCAACACCAGACGGGCCGGCTACGGCCTCAATCGGTTGGTTTGGGATGAGAGGCTGGCCGACATCGCGACCCAACACTCACAAGACATGCTACAAAACGACTTCCTTGGTCACCGCTCGCCAAGCCATGGAAACCTCCGCCAACGGCTCACAACCGCTTCATATTTCGCTACCGTTTCCAGGGAAAATCTCGCTCTGGATCAGGATCTGATGTCCGCTCACCTCTCACTGATGGCCAGCCCCGGACATCGGGCCAATGTATTGGCCTCCGACGTCACCCACATCGGCATCGGCGTCGTCCAGCAAATGTCGTCGGAGGGTCCACCCCTGTGGATCATTACAGAGATATTTGTGCGCAAAAACCCTGAAATGCAGAGACCAAAAGAACACTGATCAAACCAAAGGAAATATTTGAACCGCCAAGACGCAAAGAACGCTAAGAGCGTAATTTACAACATTTTCCTTTGCGTTTTTCTTTGCGGTCTTCGCGTCTTTGCGGTTCAATTGTCTTTTTCCCCGTGATCTCTCAGCCAGTGCGCATACTCTCCAGCTGATCCACCATCACTCGATCGGCCCGGATGCCGTTGACCTGGTTGATCTGCACCAGGGTCGTCGGACTGGTGAAGTTGACCTCGGTCAGGTGTTCTCCGATGAAGTCCAGCCCCAGAAGGTGAAGCCCCAGAGGGTTGAGATCGGCAGCAACCTCTGCGCAGCACTGCAACTGCCGCTTGGTTGGTTCAAGCCGGGCAGCCGTCGCGCCCTGGTGGAGGTTGGCCAATCGGGACCCATCAGCCGGAACCCTGAGGACCGAGCCCAATACTTGATCCCCAAGGGTCAATATCCTCAGGTCTCCACTCTCCTCGATTGCCGGAAGGTAGGCCTGTACGATCACCTCCGGCGCCCATTGATCCCAGTAGGCCCGCAGGACGGCCGGATCGACATCCGAGGGAACAAACGAGACGCCGATACCGCAGTAGGTATTTTTCGGTTTGCAGACCGCCTCTCCGTCCTGGCCCCTGACTGCAGCCACAAACTCGTCAACCGATGAGCAGACCCAGGTCGGCGCAGAGAACTTCGGATAGCGCATGCCGATCGTATGCTCGCTCAGTTCGTAGGTTGCCGGAGGCCTGTTGATCTGAAGGATGGCCTCAGGCGCTTCGATGAAATGGCTGTGGTGCCTGACAAAAAGAGCATCGACCGGAGGATCCTTGCGATGCAGAATCACGTCGTACAGCCCGATATCTTCAATCCGCTTCTCACCGAGTTCCCAAAAGGGTTCACGGGAGGCGTCCGCCGACTCAATCGCCCGCACCGGCAAGCCGGAGAGATAGGCCTCGGGTTCAAGATCCGGATCGTGCGCCACCAGGTCAAGGTAGTCGACCGCGATTCCACGCTCCAGAAGTTCACGGCTGACGCAGACGCCCAAATCAAAGACCGGGTTCAGCGCCGAAATCGGGTCGGCAACAATCAGATATCGGGTCCTCATTCAACCTCCACAATTACAAACACACCGAAGGTCCAGGAGATTCTCTCATTGACCGAAGACTCTGGATTGGCGAGGATGAATCATGATCATCGCCACACCGGTCCTAATCCTCTCTGACAACTACGTCTGGGTCCTCTCAGGCATCGATTCCGGGAATGTGGTCGTTGTCGATCCCGGAGATGCCGGCCCGGTGTTGGCCTTCCTGGAGTCATCGGGCCTCGAGTGTGAAGGAGTGCTCCTGACGCATCACCATACTGATCATAGTGGCGGTGCTGCCGAAATTGGAGGAAAGTGGAAATGCCCGATCTATGGCCCAACCAACGAGGCAATCCCGTCCGTCACCCACCCTGTCGACGAGAATGACACCGTAACGGCAGCGGGCCTGACCTTTGATGTTCTCTCGGTTCCCGGACACACTCGCGGTCATGTGGCCTACGTCGGCCACGGTCACGTATTCTGCGGAGACACCCTGTTCGCCGGCGGTTGCGGCAGAATGTTCGAGGGCACCCCGGCCCAGATGTTCGAGTCACTGAGACGTTTGGCCGCCCTCGATCCCGAGACCCGGATCTGTTGTGCCCACGAGTACACCGTGGCCAATCTCGAGTTTGCACTCCAGGTCGAACCGGGAAACACCCAACTCGTCGCTCGCCTGACTGCTGCACGCAGTACCCGGGCCTCTGGTCGACCCACATTGCCATCTATCCTCGAGGAAGAACTGGCCACCAACCCTTTTCTCAGATCCCATCAACCGGAAATCGTCAATGCGGCCTCCCTCCATGCAGGGCGGCGACTCGAGCCGGGCGTCGAGGTTTTTGCCGAAGTCAGGAGATGGAAGGACCTTTAATAATGTTAGAGTCACGCGGGTGTGGATAAGGAAATCACCATCCTTTGCATCATCTGGCGGTGCCCTGAGAATCCGGGATTTCACGGCGTTTCTTGTACTGTTCTTGGTAATTCCGGCCCTCTTCGGCATCAAAAGCATGACGGTGGACAACCGGTTGGAGCGGTGGGAGGGATCCGATCGACACCAGGCGGATATCTATGATGACTTCAAGGCGGCATTCGGCAGCGACGAATTCGTACTGATTGTCCTCTGGGACGGCACCCTCTTCCAACCCGAGACCCTGGATACGATGATGGATGTCGCCGACTCGCTCGAGAAGATCCCAGGGGTCACTCGAGTTCAGGGTCTCCCGGTGGTCTATCGGGACCTCTTCGGAGGGGAAGATATCGAGGCTCTCGAGGAGGAGATGACCGGGACGCCCTTCTACCGGGACCTCTTCATTTCGTCCGACGGCAAAACCGCCGCGATTTCAGCGACTGTCACCCCGCCCGATACTCCTCTCGGCAGGAGGGTCATCATGCGCAGCGTTCGCGAGGCGATCAGACCTCTCGAGGAGGCTGGATTCACGGTCGGCCTGGTGGGTGCAGCCTCCATGATTGATGCTTTGGATCGAATGTCGAAATACGAGAGCCTGCGGTCAATTGCCGTTGCGTTGATCCTCTCCCTGCTGGCCCTGGCGATGCTCTCCCGGTCCGTACGTGTGATGGCGGTCGGCGGTGTCTGCGCTGGGGTTGCGGTTATGTTGACAACGGCACTTCTTGTTGTCACAGGGCACAGCCTCAACATGATCAACTCGGTACTTCCCGGTCTCTTGTGGGTCCTTTCCCTTTCGGGCATTATTCATCTCGTGCGGAGAGTCCGCCATCATCTGGCGGACCACGACATGGATCGGGCCCTCACCGAGGCACTGGTGGACACCACGCGCCCGATAGTGCTGGCATCAATCACAACCGCAGCGGGCTTCCTTTCGCTGATGGCTGCCGGCATGGTGCCGGTAAGGGAATTGGGTTTCTTTGCGGCCATCGGAATTCTGTTGACCTTGGTCGTCAATCTGACGGTCGGACCTCTCTTAATCCGTCTCCTGCGAGTCCCGCCAATGCCGGCTTCGACCGACGCCGATTTCCACGGACGGTGGCTTCACCTGGGATCCAACCGGCCTCGAACGGTTATCGGAGTCGCCCTGCTGCTGGTCATGGCCGCAGTAATCAGCCTGCCCTTCATCCGGGTCGCTTCGAATCCCCTGGAATTCTTGCCCCAGGATCACCCGACATCCAGACACTACCACCGGGTGGAGAAAACTCTGGGAGGCTTCTACACCCTGGAGGTCATTCTGGATCTACCGGGACAATGGACCGATCCCGCTCTCTGGGGAGTCATTGACGGCCTCACCGACGATCTCGGGAGCTCACCGATTGTTCCCCGGGTAATCTCACCTCTGGATATTTTGCGAAAACTCCAACAGTGGGACGACAGCGGGGAATCGGCCTCGTACCGCCTGCCAATTTCCCATGATGACGCCAGGGATCTTCTCGGCCACCTCGATGAAAGCGGCCGGCGGATGCTGTCGGCCTTCGTCGCACACGAGGGAACCACGATCCGGCTGTCAGCCGTCGTCAACGAAACGGACGAGCTGAGATTTCTTGATCTCGTCGAGCAAACACGACTCGATCTTGCCGGCATACCGTTCGGATTTTCCGGCCACATCACGGGGCAGGTTCTGCAATTGGTCGAAGCCAGACAGACCTTGGTCAACAGCCAGCTGCGAAGCCTGGGCCTCGCCCTGGTGGTGATTTTTTTCGTCATCGCCGTCGGGCTTCGCTCACTCAAGTTGACCGCTCTCTCGGTCCTGCCCAATGTCGTACCCATTCTTTCCGCGTTTGGCCTGATGGCCGTCAGGGGTATTGCGCTCGATGCCGCCACCATCATGGTAGCTTCCATAGCCCTGGGTATCGCAGTCGACGATACGGTGCATCTGATGGTGGCGATCGACCGGGAGAAGAACAACGGCGACAAGGCCGGCCGCATTCGTAACGCCCTCGAACACGTCGGCCCTGCGTTGGTCTTGACTACAGGCGTTACCTGCACTGCCTTTTTCTCCCTGATGACTTCGGACTTTGTCCCTATACGGCACTTCGGACTCCTTTCGGGAGTCGCAATCGTGGTCGCTCTCGCGGCTGATCTTTGGTTGGTGCCGGCCCTGCTGGTTGTCTTCAACCGGAAAGTTGACTCAAATGAAAAAAACAGCTTCGGAAGACCTGAAAATGGATGGTGAAGATATGATTTTTGAGTCCGAAGGCGCGTCCCCGGCCGTTTCAAATCCCCGGCAGGATGTTGTCGTGATCGGCGCCGGTCCTGCCGGTTCCGAAATTGCCTATCGAATGGCTGAAGCAGGTTTTTCCGTCATCGTTGTTGAAAAAGACCGGCTTGACCGGGAAAAACCATGCGGCGGCGGGCTTCAAATTCAGGAGATCACCGAATTCGGTCTGCCCCCAGCATCGGTCATCGAACGAGAGATTCACAACGTCAGACTGATATCACCTGAAAACGAAGTGATGGAAACCAGCATCTCCGATGCAGGTCTGTCGACCGTCTCCGTTCGCAGAAGCAACTATGACCAACACCTTCAGGAAAGAGCACGAAAAGCCGGTGCGGTCTTTCGCGCCAACACCCAGGTCTCGCATGTTCGCCCGTCAGGAGAGACGATCTCGGTCTCGATCCGTGGTGAGGTCAATCAATTGACCGCGAGGCTTGTCATTAACGCCGGTGGGGCAACCGCGATGGATCTTACCGGGGAACAGGAGACCGGCAGAGACGAACACAACCCGGCAGTAACACGTCACTATTGGTTGAAGCTTCCGTCCATGCCGGAGTCTCTGGCCGACTTCATTGAGTATTATTATCTGAAAGAGCTTCCTGAAGGCTACGGCTGGATATTTCCCCATAGAGATATTGTTTCGGTTGGCGTAGGCGGGACCGTAACGAGCGTCAAGGACGGGGGGATCAGCCTCACGAAGGTACTGGAAAATTTCATCACCAACCATCCGATTGCCGCGGAGAAACTCAAGGGCCATACGGTAGTTCACAAGGCCGGGGGTGTGATCCCCATGAACATGCCGGTAAAACTGCATGGAAAATCGACCATGGTCCTCGGCGATGCAGCGGGGCTTGCAAGCATGATCCATGGCGGCGGCATCTACCATGCGAGAAAATCGGCACTGATCGCATCGGAATATTGCATACGTTTCCTGCAGACGGGCGATCAGGGCGTTCTTCAGCAGGGCGGTGAAGCGATCCGAACCTACTTTGACACCACCGAGAAACGATGGGACAAGAAACTCCAGAGGATCTTCTGGAACCACAAAATCATAGAGCCCATGATCAGCAAAGGACAGGCTGACGGAGATATTCAAGATGCAATCCGGATCATCCTCGATTCCGGACGATCTCATAAGAGTGCTTATGATTTGCTGGAAAAAAAGATGATCGAATTGACCTATTCCGGACTGGCCGAAAAAGCAGAGAGCCACAAGGGGATCTTCGATGCGAATATCAAGAAGGTTTTTGACGAGGACCTCGCACTCCACAAATACGCCAACGAGATCCTTCTGAGTAGTACTGCGAAACGGGTGCGGGCCCATTTGGGCATGTTGTCAACAGATCTCTTTGGTGGAGACCCCTCCGATGCGGCAAATTTCTCCATCATTTACGAGATCCTCCATACCGCCTCCCTCATCCATGATGACATCATGGACAATTCCACTACACGCCGAGGAAAACCAACCCTCCACACGAAGTACGGAATACCGAATGCCATTATTGTCGGTGATTTGATGCTTTCGAAAGGCTATTCACTGGTGGCGGAGTTTTCCAGGAACACGTCTATTTCCAAGACCCAGATTCTGGATCTCCTGGACATCATCGGCCGGTCGGGCGAAAAGTGTT
This sequence comes from Holophagae bacterium, assembly GCA_030618605.1. Classification (GTDB taxonomy): domain Bacteria; phylum Acidobacteriota; class Thermoanaerobaculia; order Thermoanaerobaculales; family Sulfomarinibacteraceae; genus DAOWGJ01. The sequence goes on from JAUXDC010000077.1 coordinate 7,542, forward strand.
GCCTGGGCCAGTCCCTTGATATTGGCATGGCATCCGATCGTCACTATGACAACATCGACAAATACATCGAAATGATTTCGCTCAAGACGGGAGCTCTGATAGGAGCGTCAATCCAGGGTGGAGCAGTCGTGGCCAATGCGTCCCCGGAAGAAGTTGACCTGATCGGGGAATTTGGAATGAATCTGGGTATCGGCTTTCAGATCATTGACGATGCGCTCGATCTTCTAGGAGGAAAGAAGGCCAACAAGTCGGTCATGAACGATATTCAAGAAGGAAAAGCCACTCCCATGCTCATTTGGGCACTGAAAACGGCAGATGCTGAAGAAGCTACGTGGTTGCGAGAAATTGTAGGCAATGCATCAGTGAATCCGGAACAGGCCGCCAGAATCATCGAAATTTACGGGAAATGCGGGGCGCTGGAGTATGCCCAGCAGTTGGGGCACACCTACATCGAACGGGCGAAAACCATTATGGAACAAATGCCCGATGTTCCCGCGCGAGGCCAATTCATGGAAATTGTCGAGATTCTCGACTTCTGGTGCATGCTGGCTTAATCATCAGGTGCCATCAGTAGGTTCACCCGCCCAGCATCGGCAACAATTTCCCTTCGTTATGCAGAGACTTGACTTCAGAGAACCCTCCGATCATTTGGTCCCCTACGAAGATCATCGGAACGGTGCGCCAGCCCTCGTTTTCTTCCGCAAGGCGCATCCTCAGGGCGGGGTCTCGATCGAGGAGGACCTCGGAGAATTCGACGTCCAAATTTTTGAACAATCTCTTTGCGGCAATGCAAAAGGGGCAGACTGCTGTGGTGTAGATTGTCACTCCGGTCATATCAACCCTCCATGGCATCAGACCTAACTCAGCCACCCGCTCATTCATTCCCTCATGGCCTTCAATCCAGCTGCCGGCAAAATTCCAACCGTCACGATGCGGGGCGGGAGCCCCGCGCTCCAGGACGCAGTCCCGCAGTCCATTTGGCTTTTCTCTTTGTGGTTCTCCTTCGTGCTCTTCGTGTCCTTTGTGGTTCAATTTCTTTTCTCTTGGCGCTTTCTTCGCGTTTTTGGCGTCTTGGCGGTTCAATTGCCTGCCCCTTCCGCTCCGCCGGGTTAGAATCCCCGGATGACAACTTCAAGAGACCGCCTCAGACTCGTACTGCTCCAGATCCGCGACCACCGTGAAAGCCTGATGCAGGAACGCAGGGCCTTCATCGAACGCTGTCTGGTGGACGTCGACCGTTTCGATTTCATCAATATCGTCGAACACCCGCAACTCAAGTGGCAAGACGTCGAATCGGCTCATGCCGTCTTGATCGGCGGCGCCGGAGGATACTCGGTCATCGGTGAGCACCCCTTCAGTCCCTACCTCCGGGATGTTGTCTTCCGGCTGATCGACGAAGACCGGCCGGTATTCGGTTCGTGTTGGGGCCACCAGTTCATGGCCAGGGCGATGGGCGGCGAGGTCATCGTCGATCGTGAAAACTCGGAAGTCGGTTCGTTTGAGATTTCCTTGACCGAGAAAGGATCCAACGATCCGCTTCTAAAGACCCTGCCAACGTCCTTCTTCGTGCAACTCGGCCACAACGACCGGGTCAGTCGCTTGCCCGAGGGATGGGTGGAATTGGCCGCCTCCGAGAAGTGCCCCAACCAAATCATCAGACTCGAAGGCAAACCGGTCTACGGAACCCAGTTCCACTCGGAGATGAACGAGGACCGGCTCCGCGAACGCCTGCAAATCTATATGCAAGAGTATGTGCCTGACCCTGAAGGATTTAAAGATCTAATGGCCCGCCTCTGCCCCTCTCCCGAGGCCGATCGTATCCTCGACCGTTTCTTGGCGCTCTACGCGGAGAGGGATTGAGGGGAAATTTGATACTTGATACTCGATACTCGAAACTTGGAACTTCCGGTATGCCGACATGACGATTCTGGCGCTGGATTTTGACGGTGTGATCTGCGACTCGGCCGAGGAGGTGCTGCAGACGGCCTTGGGCGCCTGGTCCGAGATTTCTCCGGACTCTCGACTCCAAGGCGAAGTGGAGAGCCGAGCCGAACGCCGCTCCGCTTTCGAACGACTGGTCCCGTTGGGCAACCGGGCGGAGGATTTCGGCGTCGCTCTTCATATCCTGCACTCCGGCCTCGATGTTCACACCCAGAAAGACTACGACCGGATTCGGGATCATCTGGGCCAAGATTGGCTGGATCTTTTTCATCACGAGTTTTATCGAACCAGAGAACATGTGAGAGACACGGATCCCGAACGCTGGCTCGGCCTTCACAAGACGTATCCAGCCTTCATCGAGGTACTTGAGCGCCACCAGACAGACACAACCCTCGCCGTGGCCACGGCCAAGGACGGCGCTTCGGTCAGGCTTCTGTTGATGCATTTTGGGATTGACAGACTTTTTCGTGACGACCTGATCCTCGACAAGGAGATGGGCGTTGCCAAGACCGCACATCTCCGAATCCTGGCGGACCGCGTCGGATGCGAACTTGCCCGGATCACCTTCGTTGACGACAAACTCAATCATCTTGAGGCCACCGCACCACTCGGCGTCAAGGGCGTTCTGGCCGGCTGGGGCCACAACACAGCACGGGAGCATGACGCCGCCCGCCGGGCCGGGTTCCCGGTAGCGACACTCGAAACGGCAGAACCCCTGCTGTTCGGAGACTGAAGCCGGACCCGTAGACCGCGACCGTGCCCTTGTTAGAATGGACTGATGACCAAACCCAACACCCTCAGCCTGATCTCCTGGAACGTCAACGGCCTTCGCGCATGCACCCGAAAGGGCTTTCTTGACTGGCTCAAACAGGCACAGCCGGACATCATGGGGCTGCAAGAGGTTCGAGCATTGCCTGAACAAATGGACCCCGAGGCCCGCCAACCCCAGGGCTATGCAACCTGGTTTCACCCCGCCGAGAAAAAGGGCTACTCCGGTGTCGGTCTTTACTCCAAGACTGAGCCCGGCAGCGTCATCATCGGTGGACTCGACGAAGAGCGGTTCAACTCCGAAGGTCGTCTGATCATCGCCGACTACGGTGATTTTCTTTTTTACACCGGCTACTTCCCGAACGGCGGCAACGATCTCTCGCGTGTGCCCTACAAGCTGGCGTTCTCCGAAGCAGTGCTGCAGCACGCTGAAGAGCAACGCAGGCAAGGGCGTTCGGTCATCATCTGTGGTGACGTCAACACTGCCCACGAAGAAATCGATCTGGCCAACCCCAAGACCAACAAGAAGAACACCGGTTTCCTGCCGGAAGAACGGGAATGGGTCTCCCGATTCCTCGATCATGGATATGTTGACATCTTCCGTGAGCACCACCTCGACGAAAAGGGCCACTACACCTGGTGGTCCAACCGTGCCGGCGTTCGGGCGCGTAACGTCGGCTGGCGCATCGACTACTTCTTCATCTCACCGGAACTGAGAGACCGCGTTGTCGAGATCAAACACCACCCCGACGTCATGGGTTCGGACCATTGCCCGATTGAGTTGGTGTTGCGAGTGGGCTGAGGAGGGAGCAGGGAGCCGACCATGGAGCGTCTTCGCGCAAAACTACTGGGACTCGACGGACGCAACTACAAGGCGTACAAGGATATCCAGGGATGGGTCGTCGAATTCAGGCACTTCAACCTTCGGATTGACCACGTCCAGGGTGATCCCTACGCCGCGCCGTCGAGACTTCGAGCCTTCGTACCGCTCGCCGAGGCCGGTGTGCCCGAGAGAGTACTCCAAGGCTCTGCCCGACGACGGGCGACCAGAGATTTTCTGGCCCGTTCCTTTCGTCGTGCGGCCCGTCCTGAACGAGACCTCTCGATCGACGCCGGGGGCCAGACCGTTTTGGAACGAACCGCTTGCCTGCTGACCGGAGACCACATTGAACTCCGCTTCCGCCTCGAACTCCCCGGCCGTGGTCGACGGATCATGGGCCGCCGTGCGGCCGAACTCCTGTGCTCGGTACTGCCCGAGATCGTCGAACACTCCCTGATGGCGCCCGGTCTGGACCTCGAGGCCCTCGAACACCACTGCAACGTGGTCGAGGATCAGGTATCTCTCCGGGCCCAGTTGGCCGATCACGATCTTCTGGCCTTTCTCGCCGACGGATCGTCATTGCCGAGGGCGTCAGGTATCGATGATCGACCCGCCAAGGACGCCATTCTCCTGACCTCACCGGAATCCTTGAGAATCCGTCTTGCGGTCCCGAATTCCGGGGAGGTATCCGGGCTCGGGATTCCCCACGGCATCACCCTCATCGTCGGCGGGGGATTTCACGGAAAGAGCACCCTATTGAAGGCCCTGGAAAGTGGTATCTACGACCACATTCCCGGCGACGGAAGGGAGTTCGTGGTCTGTGAATCCTCAGCCGTCAAGATCCGGGCCGAGGACGGACGATCAGTTGCCGGCGTTGATATTTCCGACTTCATCGGCAGCCTGCCTGGCGGCCGAACGACCGAGAGTTTCTCGACCGACCTCGCTTCGGGCTCGACATCCCAGGCTACAACCCTGGTCGAGGCACTCGAAGTCGGCGCCCAAACCATTTTCCTCGACGAGGACACCTCCGCGACCAACTTCATGATTCGGGACATGCGAATGCAGGCCCTGGTCTCCAAGGCATCCGAACCGATTACTCCCTTCCTCGACCGTGTGCGCGAACTCAGAGATGTTCTCGGCGTCTCAACCGTCCTGGTAATGGGCGGCTCCGGAGACTATTTCGACGATGCCGACACCGTCATCCAAATGGATGCCTACAGACCGCGCGACGTCACGGCCGATGCACACTCCATTGCGAGGAAGCACCCCAACGGCCGGGATGAAGAATACGCAGGTCCTCTCAGTCAACCCCGGAATCGCCAACTGGTTCCAACCTCGATCAAGGCGGAGCGGAAGCCCGGAATCGTCAAAATCGGAGTTCGAGGTCTTGACACGTTGATCGTCGGCCGAACCGACATCGACCTTCGGGCCGTTGAGCAACTGGTTGATCCCTGTCAACTCCGGTCAGTTGGCTGGATCCTCGCCCATCTCTCACAGACCGGCAGAACCGCCATCGACCCGATCTCCGAGATTCGGCGTCTCCTGGACGAACTCAAGAAGACTCAATTGGACAGCCTGACCGGGCGTCCCGACGGCGACCTTGCCCTTCCTCGAGTCGCCGAAGTGATGGCCGCCCTCAATCGCCTCCGGGGAGTTCAAATGGGTTGATTCGTAGGGGCGGGTCCCTGTTGCCCGCCCAGAATTTCACCTGATTGTTTTCAAACACAACTAAGAATTGTTCCTGTTAAGCGAATCTTAAAACCCATACTGAAACTGAGATTCTTTTAGAGTCGGTTATATTGTTGGAACTTCCAATTTTGTGAATATCTTGTGAAGTATTTCACTTTATTTTTGAAAATTTGCTCAATAATGCTTGACAAACAATCTTTGAAGGCGTTGAATGAGTACGTCATGGGAATGTCACGAACCACTCCGCGCATCCTCCTCGCCACGTCATTATGGATACGACAAACCTTCGTCGATAACCGAAAGCTCCCCTGCAGCCGCCGGAAATCCGGCGCCATTGCGGCTGCAGCGCTGTTGGCATGTCTGTTCGGAATGCCACACCCATCATTGGGCCAAGAATGGAACGGCACCGTCGAAATGGCCTACGCCTGGATGAATACCACAGGTAATCCAGACGCGTTCAGGAGCCAGTACAACCTCGACAGTGGATTCTCGTTGGATCAATTACTCCTGGACCACCGCGGCGAGGGTTCCCTCGAACACTTTTCAATCGACGCATGGGGCTGGGGCGATGCCGAACCGGCAGAGAGCTTCCGCCTCGGCCTGGAATTCACTCCTGGCCTGCAGGTTAATCTTGAGTATCGAAACAACCAGAGCTTCTTCGGCCTCGCAGGTTCCGACCTCTCCGGCCGCCATGACAAATGGGACTTGAGCCGTTGGCACGGCAGCGTGGTATGGACAGGTTGGAAAGACTGGACCATTGGTCTCGAGTTGAGGCGCGTCGACCGCGATGGAAGGATCAATCGCCCTCATTACGGACTGAACGAACTCTATCCCTTGGGCATTGATCTCAAGGAGACCATGAGTGAAGTTGGTATCCGAGTCGAAAACAGAAGTCTACCTGTCCGCTTGGTCTTCGAACAGACCTGGGCGCAATACGAACGTACGAACCGACCATTTGTGGCCGGAGACCGCGCCCTCTCGAACCCCGATGACCCCGATCTCTTCGCCAGTGTCGGCAGCACCGCGGTGGACGAGCAAGATATTCCGACCAGTTCCTTGACCGCATCCTGGGGAACGGACCGTTGGGAGGGCGTTGCCACGGTGCTG
>JAUXDC010000133.1 GCA_030618605.1 Holophagae bacterium
GTATTCCCCGTGCCCTGCGTTGGTTGGGTCGAATTATTCGGCATCCACTTCGTTTTCTGAGAGTGACGTGGCCCTTCGGCAAGGCGGCCCGATCGACAATTCTCTTGGTGATGCAGACGGTCGACAACCACACGCGACTGGTTCGACGGCGGCAGTTTCTCTGGCCGTTCACCAAGGCCATAACCTCGCATCCGGATCCTGATCAGCCAGGGATCCCGTCGTTCATTCCGATTGCCAACGAGGTGGCGTTAGAAATGGCGAAGGAGTTGAAGGCCGAACCTCAGAGTGGCCTCAATGAGGTCCTTCTGGATACTTCGACGACGGCTCATATCCTTGGCGGTTGTGCGATCGCAGCTGATGCCGACTCGGGCGTCGTCGACTCATCAGGAGAGGTCTTCGGCCATCCTGGGCTGTACGTGATGGATGGTTCGCTGATCGGCGCCAATCTGGGCGTCAATCCGTCCTTGACGATTACCGCTCTCGCGGAACACATTGCGGACCGGTTCCCCGAGAGGGGATAGAGAGTAACTCGAAACTGGAAACTCGATTGGTTTGTGCTTGGGTCTCGATGAGGACCTTCAGCATTCAGAATGAACCGGCAATAACTCACGCAAATTTTCCAAGTATGGAGTCTCAGGTGTGACACCGTGATGAATCGCTCAATTCACAATCGGTATCTGTCATTCCAGTTTCTAGTTTCACCCGCCGAGCTTCCGGCTCGGTGCGGTTGCACTACAATCTCTCCATGCAGAAGGCTCCCCCCGATACACAGCAGTCATCGATCGAGGCTGTCGTCGAGCGGATCACCTATTCCAACGAGGAAAACGGGTATTCGGTGGTTCGCTTTCGGTCGGTTGAGGACAGGGGCTTTACCGCAGTTGGGACGATGTTGGGTATTGCCGTCGGAGACCGGCTTCGTCTCAGCGGAAACTGGGCCGAACACCCAAAGTTCGGGGAGCAGTTCAAGGTTGAGTCGTTCCTTGAAATCCTTCCTTCCACCCTGGATGGTCTTCGGGTTTTTTTGGGTTCGGGCAGGGTCAGGGGCGTTGGACCGGTTACCGCAGAACTGTTGATCAATACCTTCGGTCTGGAGGTTTTGGATATCATCGAGCACCAGTCCAACCGGTTGCTCGAGATCCACGGCATCGGCCCGGCCACGATCGAGAAGATCAGCGCCTCCTGGGCGAAAAACCGCGGAATCCAGCGAATCATGGTCTTTCTCGCGGGACACGGAATTCCACCCGGGATTGCCGTTCGTCTTCACCGCCGCTATGGGGAGTCGGCCCTGGCCGTCATTCGGGAGAATCCATATCGGTTGGCCGAAGAGGTCTACGGCGTCGGTTTTCTGACGGCTGACCGGATCGCTCAAAAGCTGGGTATGGCTTCCGATGCCCCCGAAAGGTTGGCCGCAGGGTTGCTTCACGCACTGGCGCAAGCGGCAATCGGCGGCAATCTTTTCCTGCCCCGTGAGGCGCTGATTTCGGCAGCTCAGGCCCTGCTTAATCAACCGGAGGTCGATCTGGAGGGAATCATTGAAGCCCTGAGACGATCCGGCCATGTGGTGGTTCGTTTGAGGGAAGGGGAGAGCGAGGCGGTGTTCGCGACCCGCCTTGACCGGGCCGAAGAAACGCTGGCCGTCGGCATCACTCGACTGTTGGCCTCAGAGGTGGGCTTCAGAGAAACCCTCAGTGCCGGGCGACTGGTCAAGTGGTTTTCCGACACCACCAACATTGACCTTGCCAAGGAGCAGGAGCGGTCCCTGGTGACTGCGATCGAGTGTCCGGTCACGATTGTTACCGGTGGCCCGGGCACCGGTAAAACGACCCTGGTCAAGGGCCTGGTCAAGATTCTCGGGCGGTGTGGGTTGAAAGTCCTGCTTGCGGCGCCAACCGGGAGGGCCGCAAAGAGGCTGGAGGAGGCTTCGGGCAAGGAAGCGAAGACGCTTCACCGTTTGCTGGAATTCAATCCCGTTGAGAGGGCTTGGGGTCGTAACGCCGAAAACCAACTTGAAGCTGACTGCGTCGTCGTCGATGAGGTGTCGATGCTGGATGTGGAGTTGGGGGCCCGCCTGGTAGAGGCCGTGCCGTCGGGCTGTCGACTGGTTCTGGTGGGGGATGCCGATCAACTGCCCTCCGTCGGTCCAGGAGATGTTCTGGCCGATTTGATCAAGTCGGGTGTTGTTGAGGTCATCAGGTTGCACCGGATCTTTCGTCAGGGAGAGGGAAGCCTGATTGCCGAGAATGCCCACAGGATCAACAGGGGACAGATGCCGGTCTACGGTTCGCCGAACCTGCTGGCGGACTTCTATTTTGCGGTGCGCTCAGACGTCGGTGAGGCGGCCACCACCGCGGTCGAGATGGCGGCAGAGAGAATTCCAAGGCGTTTCGACCTGGATCCGCTGACGGACATTCAGGTGTTGGCGCCGATGCACCGTGGGGAGGCCGGGGTCTCCCGGCTCAATGAACGACTCCAGGAAATCCTGGCGCCCCCTGGTGGGCCGGAAGTCACCGTTGGGTCAAGGGTGTTCAGGGACGGCGACAAGGTCATGCAACTGCGAAATAACTACGAGCTGGATGTTTTCAACGGAGATGTCGGGCGCATCGTAGGCCTCGACGTCGAAGAAAGGGAACTGACGGTCGATTTTTCCGGCCGGGCAATCGTTTACCAGTCGGATGATCTGGAAGATCTCAACGTGGCCTATGCCTGCACCATTCACAAGGCACAAGGATCGGAATACCCGGCGGTGGTCGTGGTCCTCCATGATCAACATCATCTGATGCTGCAACGGAATCTGCTCTACACCGCGGTGACGCGTGGCCGGCGGCTGGTGGTATTGGTCGGGAGCAAGCGTGCTCTGAGCCGAGCCGTTCGAACGGAGAGTGTCAGGCAACGAAATACCATGCTTGCAACCCGGGTTCGGGGGAAGTCGGCAACGGGAGTTACTGGGAGCTAACCATGAGGCATTCCCAATAAAGCAAGAGAGGGTCGAGGTGAGGTTCAGAGGGGGAGGGGGAGAACGCACAGGTGGGTTCCCCATTGAGTTTCGGCTCCGCAGGGTTGCCTTCAGTGAGCCTTATTGAACTCCGCCAACGCCGTCTCCGCCGCCTGGGCGACACCAAGGTTGACGTCCTGTGCCAGTGTTTCGAGCAATCGCCTGGGCCGTGAACCCCTGAAGATCCCAAGGCTCTGAGCGACATTGGTACGGACTTCCGGGAAGGTGTCCCCGGCCATCTGTTCAAACAACTCGAAGGCCTTCTCCTTGCTGATGATGCCAGTGGTGACGACGGTCTCAAGGGTCTGGGAGACGGCGATTCGAACGATCGGTTCTCGATCCCCGGCCGACTCCAACAGCGTCAGGACGGCCCGTTTGCTCCCGTTTGCCGCCAATGCCCGGGCTGCCGTTCGACGAACGCTCTCGTCGGTGTCAACCAGGGCTTCCTGGAGTTCACGGCAACCGGTGTCCCCGATGGGTACCAGGATCGAGAGAACATCCTCCGGGGATACCGGCAGTCGATAGGGGTCAACTTTGAGTTCACCACTGGGGGATGAATCCGGTGGACGCAGAAGATCGAGCAGAGGCCTGACGGCTCGAGAATCTTCAAGCTGGACGAGACACCGGGCGGCGGTATCCCATTGTTTGGGCTCTTCAGTGCCATCGATGAAGGTCTCGAGGTAGTGCCGAAACCCTCCTTTGTCGCAGGCAATGGTGGGACCTAGACTGATGCCGAAGGGAATCCGGGCCTCAAGGGCCGATCGCCGAACGGCGGCATTTCGCTCGGGCTCGATGCTGAGACGGGTCGACGACACCACAGCGTTGATGACCAGGATCAAGACCAAGAGTGCCATGGTTGTCGCCACTCTCGAAAGGAGCTTTTTCTTGGCCTTTTTCCGCCGTGTGGCTGACACCGGACGCTGAGGCCGAATGAGCCGGGTCATTGAGGTGGCGCTGATGTCCCGGTCGCTCCAGTCAGCCGCCATTTTTTCGAGGTTGAGGAGCACGTCATCAGGCCTTAATTGACCGAGGCGTCGCCTGGCAAGATCGTCGAGCAGATATCGAAAGTCCTTGTCTCCCCATTTCGGTCCGTCCAACCCGCGGGAATGCCGAGAGAGAAAGACTTCAAGGTAGGGTCTGGCCTGTTCATTCCAGCCGTTCCCCTGCTCAGGGGTTGTGTGCCAGTCGAGGTACCAGAGGCGGACGGTACAGTCTTCACCGGCGGAAAGGCAGCGTTGTCCGTCCGGCGTAAACGCCACCGATGGTATTGAACCGACGTGACCGTCGAAGGTCCTCAAACACTGCCGTGATCGGATATCCCAGATTTGAACGGCCCCTTCAAGACCTCCGGTCAAGGCATATCGATCATCAGGCGACAGGGCCACTGATGCGACGCCTTGGTCAACCTCCACTGTTCGGAGGCAGTGACCGTTGGTGACGTCCCACAATCGGAGTTGGCCGTCTCGGGCGCCTGAAAGGAGTGTCCTGCCGTCATCGGACCAGGCGATGGCGGACGGCGGTTCATCGTGACCGGCGAGAGCGAAGAGGTCCAGCCCTGTCAAGGGGTCCCACAGGAGGAGTTGGTCTTCTCCGCTTGAGGCGCCCATCTTTGCGTCAGGAGAGATGGCTACGGCAAGGATCTCACCGTTGTGACCGTCGAAGACCTGGAGGCAGACACCGGTCTGGGCGTCCCACACCCGGACGGTGTGGTCTGAAGACCCACTGAGAACCAGGCTGCCGGCGGCGGCAAGGTCGTTGATCTGAGCCTGGTGCCCCTCAAAGATCTGGACAGAGGTGTCGCTACTGAGATCCCAGAGGTGAACAACGTTCTCCAGCCCCGCTGTGACGCAGTGACCCGTTTCGGGGAGAAAGACAGCAGCCAAATCCGGGGTTTCGACCGGTTCGAATGAGCGGACGACCGTGCCGCTGTCCAACTGCCACAGGAGTACACGCCGATCGGCTCCGACGCTCAAAACGCTCTCACCGGACGGGTGTATGCAGGCGCTGTTGACCTTCGCCTGATGGTTGGCAAAAACCTCTTCGGGCCATGCCCCCTTGAGCCCGTCCCGTGGTGAGGCGCGGCCGGCAGAAGCGGCAAGGCCAAGTGCCTCTTCGTTTCGGGCGTATCCCGGGATTGAGCGGGCACTGTCGATCTCGGCTATGGCGCCGGCCGTGTCCCCTGTGGACAAGAGTGATCGAGCCTTGGTCAGGTGGGTGGAAAATCCCTCGGCACGGGTCTCAGCCTCACCGACGGTCACGGGCGAAGCCACGGCCCACGTCAGCATGGGTTGGGGCGCTTCAGCGAAATCAAAATGTGAAAGACCGGCCGGACCGTGCCCGACCAGGACGGTGTGCCGGTCCGGTGTTGCCGCTACGGCGTGTGCGTCTTCCCCCAAGGTGATACAGGCACGTAAACCGCCGGTCTCGAGGTCCCAAAGCCGCAGTGAACCCTTCGAGTCTATCGAGAGACACGTCGAAGAATTCGTGTCGATGGCGAGATGGCGAATGCCGCCCTTGTGACCGTGAAGAAGCCGCTGAAGGCGCCCTTCAGGAAGGTCCCATACGCGGATTTCGCCACCCTCGTCACCGGAAAGGGCAATCCGTCCGCCTTGAGATATGGTGACCGCACTGACGTCAAGGAGATGCCGTTCAGGTCTTGAGAGGATCTCACCGTCATCAAGGTCAACAACGAGCACCTTGCCGCCACTGCCTCCAGTGATCGCGGTCTTGCAATCGGCAGACAGGGCCAGATCAGTCAGAAAACCGGTGTGGATGGAATGGGCGTTGATCAGCAAGCGACTCTCAAAGCTCCAGACATTGAGCTTTCCCGTCGTCCCGACCCCCACGACCCGTCGACCGTCCCCAGTGACTTTCATCGCGTTGAGAAAGCCTGAGTGGGCCTGAAGCCGGTGACTTGAAATCCCGGTTTCGGTATCCCAAACGGTGACAGGATCGCCTTCGGAGGTCGCCAAAACATGACCACCGTCCGGTGAGAGAGCCAAACAGCGTGGACGTTCACCCCGAGATCGCAAGATCCGTTCGATCTCACGATTGTTCGTATTCCAGATGCAGATGGGGCCGTCCTGAAGCACTGTTGCTGCCTTTTTGCCCGAGGGATCGATGGTGATGTTGAGGACTCTTCCGGAAAATCCCTCGAGACGGTTGACGAAACTGAAAGCCGGAATCAGATGGCGGGCTCCTTGCTGGAGATCGAGAGGGAGGGTTGGATCGTGACGCCGTGCCTCTTTATAAAGGCCGGCCGCTTTGGATTTCTGTCCGAGATTCTGCATGGCCAGAGCGTAGGTTGTCAACAGCAAAGGATCGAACCGAAGAGGGCCGCCACAACTGGCCAGAATGTCAACGGTTTCCTGTGAGTTTGCGGTCTGATCTTGGAATATCCCACGGCTGCAAAGAGCCACTGCATAGTCGCGAGCAACCTCCGGCAAGCCGTTGGAGCCCCGATGGGCTTCCTTGAGGTGTTCCACCGCCTTTGGCCAATCGCCAATGGCAAGGCACAGTTTTCCAATGAGGTGCCGGGCTTTCCATCGAGCCGCATCACTCCTGAGAATCTCCTCCATTCGAGCCAGCGTTTCGGTATCTCCGGCGCCATGTGCCTGCCATCGAAAGAAGGCCAGATTGAACGTCGCTTCGATATGGAGAGGGTCGTTAGCAAGCGCCTCTTCCCACGCGTGTTCTGCCCTTTTGGGTTGACCGAGAGTGGCGTAGGATACCCCCTGGTTGTTCAGCGCATCGCCGAGGAGTTGATGCGCCTGGGGTTTGGGTCTGTGGTAGTGGTGCGGCATCAGGCGATTGAACAGATCGACCAATCGCTGGCGGATCTCCGAAAACGAGGTCGGTCTCTTCGAGGGCGCCTTCTCCAGACACTGCAGCATCAGATCCGCAAGATCACCGTCAATCTGGTCGTTGAACTCTTGAGGCAGGGGAGGAGTCGAATGACGGTGGAGTTTCTCCAATTGGGCGAGTTGGACTTCCGCACGGGCCTTACGATCAGTATCCGAAAGCACAAAGGGCCGTCGCTCGCAGAACAGCTCGAAAAGAATACACCCAAACGCATAAATATCTGCCGGTTTGCCGGCGGCGTGACCACCTTGCCATTGTTCCGGGGGCATGTACGGGGGGGTGCCCATGACACCGCCGCCCAAGGTCACGGTCTTCCAGATCCCGTCAATTGGCTCCATTTCAGCTCGGAGATCATCACTTTCCAACTTGGCGGGTTCCTCGGTTGTGAACCCCCGGCCGACCAGCCCGAAATCAGTCACCCTGGCGATACCATCCGAACCGACCAGAATGTTGGCGGGCTTGAGGTCTCGGTGGGCAAGGCCCCGGTGCTCGGTTCCGGTGTCGTCAGTCCAGCCAAAGGTGTGGGCGTGGTGCATTCCCGAGGCCACTTGAATTGCCAGGTCCAGGCGCTGAGAGATATCCCCGGATCGGTCATTTTTGATCCACTCGTCCAGTCCTCCTCCGTCGATCAACTCGATGAACAGCCTGGCAACCCCACCCAACTCACGAACGTAATAGGCAGCGCAAATGTTGACGTGAAGGCCAAGGCCGATCCAGGCCTCGGCCTCTCTCAAGAAGCGAAGTCTGCCGCTTTGCGTGGCCAGTGTCTTGGGCAGTGGGGTCTTGACGGCGAGGTCGAGGGCGAGGGCCCGGTCGAAAACAAAATAGACTTCACCCATGCCCCCTCGTCGAACCTCACGGACCTCGTATCGCCCGTCGATGACCTCGCCGCTTTGCCACAACAACGAACCAGGTGGGGTGATTCTCGCGGTGAGGCCGCCGCGTCCGGTTTCCGTCGCGGGAGCAGGGCCATCGGGACTGGCCTCAGTGGCCGGCACCTGGTCGTCCTTCTCCGGTGGCCCAGGGGTCGGGCCGCTCGGACCGAGAGCCTCAATTCGAGCCAGCAGCTTGGCCGCCCGACGGTCCTCCGGGTCAAGGCTGCAGGCCAGTCGGGCCACATCTCGTCCTTCATCCAGCCGGCCGAGGCGTTCCAGGCAATAGGCCGTCCAAAACCGACTATTGGCATCTTCGGGTCGTTGGGTAGTCCAGGTCTCCAGGAGGGCCAGTGCCTCCTCCCAGTTCTTGGCGGCCAGGGTTTGGTCCAGGCGTTTGCCCAGTGGCAGATCTCGTTCTGCTTTCATGCCGATGGAATTCCAGGGAGGACGGCTTCCAACGCCTCCAAAAATTGATCAGCGGTTGAAAATCTCAGACCGATGTCTTTTTGAACGGCCGTATCGACCACCTTGGCAAGTTCGGGTGACAGGTCCGGCCGGCGTTGTAGGATTGGAATTGGCGGGTCTTCGATCATTGCGTGGATCGGATGTCGCAACTGTTTTTGCCCTTTGCCTTGAGGGGAAGGTGCGCCGGGGAAGTCGATGGAAAATTTTCTTGTCAAAAGGAAGTAGAGGCTGACACCGACGGAGTAGACATCGGCTGGGGGTCTGACAAAACGGTAGTCGAGAATCTGCTCCGGGGCCATGAACATCATCGAGCCGGCAACCTCCCCAACCCGCGTAAAGTCGAACATTGAATTTCCGGCCTCCTCGAAGGACTTTGCCAGTCCATAATCTGTGATTTTGGCCGACATCAGGGGATCGTCATGGGCCCGACTCAGTAGCAGATTTCTGGGCTTGAGGTCACGGTGTACGAAACCGTGGTCATGGAGGGCCTGGAGCCCCCTGAGGATGTCGCACGTGATGATCGAGGCCAGGCGAGGATTGACCGGACCTCTGAAGACCTCGGACACCAGATTGTGGGCATCACCCCCCTCGAGATACTCGATAGAAAAAAACAAACGGTCGCCGTCACGGCCACGCTCGAGAATCCTTGCCAGATTGGGGTGGATCACCATCGACTGCACGCCAATTTCGCGGTCGAAGAGTTTGAGGTTTTTCTCGTCTCCAGCCGCATCGGGGAGGATTTCCTTGACCGCACACAACCGACGGGTCGGTTCGTGTACGGCCTTGTAGACCACGCCCATGCCCCCACGGCCGATCTCTCTGAGAATCCGATAGTTCCCGATGGTGTCCCTGGTGATGTTCTGTGATCTCTGTGCCGCCGTGCAGGTTGGGCAGAGGTAACGGGCATCGGGAAGTTTCTCGGCCCATCCGTCCCCTTGGGCCCAGCGCCCGAGGTCCCTGTCGCAGCCGTAACAGGGAAAAGCCCGGCTCGACGCAGGGGGAACACTCTTCAGACGGCGTTCGAAAGCCTCCCGTTGAATGACGGACATCGAAGGGTATTGAGCCGGAGGCTTCGACCCTTGGTCTTCATCCTCGAAGGCATTATCGTCCCATTGTGGGATGCGAATCCGCAGAACAGTCTGTCCGGCCCGGATCTCGTCCAGATCCTTGAGACGTTGGCGCCGGATCCTCTGGTGGTTGACGTAGGTTCCATTCTTGCTTTCGAGGTCCTGAACCAGACATTGAGGTGGTCGGATGTCCAGCAGAAAATGGTACCGAGAAATCTGTTGGTCCGCCGTCGGCTCCAGAATAAAATGGGCCTTCGGCGATCGTCCGACCAGAAAGGAGTCCGCCTCCTCGAATTCAAAGAAACGGCCGGCCTCTGGTCCCTTGACAACCTCGAGTCGAACCAACATACCTGATTGTAACGAAATCTGCGGAGAGGACCCCAAAAGACATCAAGACAATTGAACCGGGCTATTCCCCCCGGACAACAGTCCCGGTGACGGCGCATCGTAGGCGGCCGTCGGCGTGTTCGAAGGGTAGAGCGACAATACGATGACTGATCGGGGAGATCTCGATGTTGACGGAGGCCAGATCATCAGGCTTTGTGATCTCAGTTCCCATAATCAGGTAGCGAATGAAAACCAGGGTATCGGCAAGGTCGAGCGTGCCCCCTAGGCAAGGTTCTTTCGGAACCTCCCCAGTGGTATCTGCGGCTGAAGAGAGGGCGCCGGCCAGCAGGGTCAGATCCTCGAGGGCCAAGGGAAACGCGGGGATGATGAACTGCCGACGCCCTGACCATCCCGGTGTTACTCTTCCTTTGAAACCTCGTCGGTCGTCGACCACCACGTCAGCCTCGACCGACCATCCAGGCCGCCAGAGCATCGCTCGCCGCCCGGGAGCCGGCATCAACGCAGTACTATCCACCTTGTCGAGTCCGGTGTCACCCAAGACCGCTCCGCTGCCGCAATGAGCACATAAGAATAGGATGTCGTTGGGTCCTGCGGCCATCGCAGAGCCACAGGCCGGACAATCCAGGTTCACTAAGTGGAAATCCATCTAAGACAGCCCATCTGTGATCGATTTAATGGTG
>JAUXDC010000137.1 GCA_030618605.1 Holophagae bacterium
GTCACACCCGAATAGGTGATTTCTTCGGGACGCATCACCGTCACCGGGCTCAGGGCATCCAAAGTTGGACGAGGAATGAGTGTTCCTGTAACGGAAATCTCCTCCTCGAAGGACTTCTCAATCGCATCTTCGACCGCCTGATCAACGGCAGCCTGATCGTCCCCTTCTTGCGCCCAGGCGGTCGGTGCAAAACTGACCATCCCAGCGACGAAGATGAGGACGGTTCCGAAAATTACCATCCGATGCCAATGAATCCTTCCAGTCAACATAACCATTACCTCCTCTTAACCAAATAAAAAAAGAAAAGTTGACAAATAAAAAGACCGACCAACGGGACTGCCCCGAAAGGCCCTCAAAAACTCCTTTCTTAATTGAGAGTGCATATCATTCCTGATAATCATAGGTGGTATCATTTTGCAGCATACCATGACTCTGGATCCCTGGAGAAAATCTTCACGAGCTCTGCCCTCCCCCCCGCTTCTATTTGAATACGCCAATTCATATCGAGATTATCTCAGGACTGGTTCAAGAAATTAAGAAGCTCGCGAGCTGAATCGGCTTCCGGATGTTCGGGTGCCAATTGAACAAACCGCTCAAGGTACATTTTGGCTTCATCGTTGGCTCCGTCGCTGACGGTGATCAACCCCAGCAGGTAGCACGAGAGTGCATGACTCGGTTCGACCTCGAGCACTCTCAAGAATCGACTCTTTGCCAAAACCAGTTCGTTGGCGTCATACGCCTCGAATGCCAACCGCAAGAGGCTGTCACGCGCCACCTTAGGTTCAATGGTCGCGAGGCCGACAAGTGAGTCCATGATCATTTCATCGTCCCCCAGCTTCAATGCAGCGTTGTACCGAATTCTGAGAGCTTGCTCGTGGTTGGGCTGGGTGTTGAGAATGGTTTCTGCGGCGGTGGCCGCCTCAGCGTTGTGATCAGTGAGAATTCCCGTTGTGGCCACACCCAGAAGTGCCGGCATCAGGCTGGGGTCCACCTTGAGCGCTTCCTTGAATTTCTCGAATGCACCCCCCTGATCACCCGTCTTTGCAAAAGCAACGCCTTCGTTATAGATCTTCTTTGCCTCTTCAGCACGAAGCCCGGCGTGTTCAAAATCCTCAAGTGCCTGCGCAGTCTTTGCCTCATCCCCAAGGTTCCGGTAGGCCTCCCATCTAGCCCGCCAGACCTCCTGGTCAACTGCGCCCAGGGAGACCGCCTTCTCGGCTGCATCCACCGCCAACTGCCAATTCTCCTGTTTGACGTGGATCCTGCTCAAGACGGCCCAGGCCTGCTGCAAGTCAGGATCATGCCCCAGGGCTTCTATAAATTTCACTTCTGCGTCTGAATATTTCTTTGAATTGAAGAACTCAACACCTTGATTGAACGCGAATATTGCCTGACTGGAGGCCGAAGCCACCGGCCCTTCGGAAACAGTCGTGGTCCCGGGGTACATCGTAAATTCATCACGCGCTGTGCCCTCCAACTGCCAGTCCTGTTCGCTCTTGAAGGTCAAGTACCCATTTTTTGAGAAAATCAGCTGATACTCGACATCGAGGTGGGAGAAGTCCAGCTTGAAAATGCCCTTGCTGTTGGTCGTCTCAACTTCATTGAAACCCGGGACCTCTTCGCAGGTCGCGACCACAGTGACATCAGGTATCGGATTGCCCTCAGGATCAAGGACTTTGCCGATCAGCCGTCCTTTTTTTACGGCAAGAGCCAGCCCTGGGACCACGATGATCAACACGCACAGCCAAACTACGATTCGTTGTTTCACACCCATCGCTCAACCCCTTTCACAAAGAGCAAACCAATGCCGGCTCTCTCCCTCGCAACGATTCTACTGCGAACCTCATACTTCGCACCTTCCAGTCCAAGCTCAACCATAATATCTCAATCTCCTCATAATCCCAACATCCGGAGACTCTTGACCACGGCCGCCCACAAACCCCGAAATCCCAGGACCACGCAGGTCAATACAACTACTCCTAATACGAAATTCTGGAACAGTGTGTTCATGCCTTCGTTCCCCAACAACTTCCGATCATTCATCGTGATCCACAAGAAAACGGCGATCAAAGGCAGGATCAGGCCATTAAACGCCTGAGCAAGGAGAATCACCGCGATCGGTCGTATGCCGGTCATTCCGAAGAAGGCACCGGCCAGAAGAACACCAAACCACACCGCACGATACCTCGACGACTCCTCGGACCAACCTTTCCCCAGCAGCGTTCGTGCGGTGATGGCGGCAGCAAGCGGCGCGGTGATCGCCGATGTGAAACCGGCGGCGAAAAGCCCGACGGCCAACGAGAACGCGGCACCACTCCCCAGTTCCGAAGCGAGCACCTCTGCCAATCGCCCAAATTCAAGGCCACCCCCCAGGGCCGTGCCGACCACCAGTACCCCAAGCGAGATCAGCCCCCCTCCCCCAACAGCAATTGCGGGCCCCCAGCGCATTTCGCCGAGGTCATTCTCTCGCGCCAGAGCAGATCCCAGGAAGAGGTTGTAGGGAACGACCGTCGTACCCACCAGGCCGAGGACCAGAAGAGTTGACCCCGCCGGGATACTGGGAACCAGCAGGCCGGAGAACAGAGCCCCGATATCCGGCGCCAGGCGAACCGCCGTAACGACGAAAGCCACACCCATCACCGCAACGAGTGCGCCCAGAATACGGGCTATCCACCGGGTATTTCCAAAGGCCAGTAGGAGACCAGCCAGACCGACGCAGCAAAAAATCAGCAGGGCAGGCGGGACATCGACAACCAGACGCATGCCGGCGACGCCGCCGACCAGATTACCGGCTTCGTAGGCTGCGCAGCCGAGAATGACCCCTGAAGCAAGAAGCGCCGGCACCCACCGAACGTGCCTCGATTGGGAGAAACGGCTACGGATCGCCTCGCCCAACTCTTTTCCGGTAACCACGGTGATTCGGGCCGAAGCCTCCTGCAGTACGAAACAGGCGACCGTCGAGAACAGAAGCGCCCAGGCCAAGGCAAAACCGAAGTCGCTACCCGCACGAGCGGCCGTCGTAATGGTACCGGGCCCGATAAATGCCGCGGCGATCACCGACCAGAACAGAAGATTCAGCAAACGTTTCATAAACTCCTCATCAGAGCGTTAGGGGTTAGGTGTTAGGGGTTAGGGGGAAAATCGCCTTCTTTCCGCCTTCATCCTTCCCCCCCTCTCCCTTGCTCCCCCTCTCCCTTGCTCCCTCCTCCCCGTACCCGCCGGCACCTGGAGTTTCGAGCACGAGCCGCTCGCCGGTCGCGACTGAACACCCATCGATCCCGTCGAATTTCCTCCGAACCCCATCTGCACCGATGATGATCTGGCGACCGGGCGCACCATCGCAGCCACCATGCATTCCATAGGGTCCACTCGTCCTGTGCTGAGAGAGTATCGAGAAATCAAGCGGCGCCAAAAACTCTATCTCACGAATCAGCCCATCTCCTCCCCTCCATCGCCCGGCGCCTCCTGAATTCTTCCGGATCGCGAAGCGGTGGAGCCGCACCGGATATCGATGCTCCAAAACTTCGGGATCCGTGATTCGAGTGTTGGTCATGTGGGTATGGACTCCGCTTGCCCCGTCACAACCTTGCGTCGCCCCACTGCCCCCGGCCACCGTCTCGTAATAGCCGAAATTCTCATCACCAAAAGTCAGATTATTCATGGTTCCCTGACTACAGCCTGCAAGACCCAGCGCTTCGAGCAGGGTATCGACAAGACGTTGACTGGTTTCGACATTGCCCCCGACGACCGCAGGACAGCCTTTCGGGTCCTCGACAAAGGGCGGGTTGAGCATTCCCTCCGGTATTCGAATGTCGATCGGCTGGAGAAGTCCCTCGTTGAGCGGCAGGTCGGCATCAACAAGCAGACGCATGACATACATGGTGACGCTGTGCACGATGCCCGGAGTTGCGTTGAGATTCCCTGGATGCACTCCGGCACTCCCACCGAAATCAAGAACGGCCCTGTCCCCTTCGATTGAAAATCTGGCAACCAATTCGGCGCCGTCGTCGAGCCTCTGCCGTCCGACGAGAACTCCGTCGGGAAGTCCCTCGAGGGCCAGTGACAGTTGCTCGGCCGCCTGGTGCCTGAGCGCGTTCATGTACTCGATGACATGCTCGAATCCGACCTGTTCGGCAAGGCTTCCGAGGGCCTGACGACCACGGCTGACAGCCGCAAGCATGGCACGAAGATCGGCAAGATTGTCGTCAAGCGCGCGTGTGGGGAACAAACCTGTGGTCAGTCGTTCCTCGATCCGCTCCCATCTCGGTTTCCCACCCTCCAGCAACAGAGTTGGCGGAATAACGACACCCTCCTCGGCGAGCGAGCGTGCGTCGGGCGGCACCGAACCGGGCCTGATGCCGCCAATCTCTGCATGGTGAGCGCGACATGCAACATAACCCAGTAGACGATCACCGCTGTGTACGGGCGCAATCAGGGTGACATCCGGCAGATGGGAGCCGCCGAAGGCAGGGTGATTGGTGACGATGACGTCGCCCGGCGCCATAGGGCGCCAGGCAACGAGGGATCGCACACACAGGCCCATGGCACCGAGGTGAACCGGGATGTGGGGTGCATTGACGACCAGCCGGCCCTCGGGATCAAGCAGGGTGCACGAGAAGTCCTCCCGCTCCTTGATATTTGTCGAAATCGCCGTCCGGCGCAGCAACTCACCCATTTCCCGGGCGATGCCTGAAAAACGGTGGCTCATCAGTTCGAGCTCGACTGCGCGAGGTCGTGGCATCCGGGTTGAGCGTTGGGCGTCACCACCTTTTACGGCTCGCACCCGGACGAAACCCTCGCCGAGGCCCAAGGCTCGCCACCCGCCGGGCACGACCAGCGCGCTGTAGTCCTGTTGGATCAACGCCGGCCCCTCGATCGTCGTACCGCCGGAGATATTCTCAACCTCGTAGATCCCCACATCCCGCCAGCATCCATCGAGGTAGCAGCGTCGAAAACCTGTCGGCTCGACCGTCACTCTCTGGCCGGAAACATTGGGGCGAACGCCGCCCGTTTCACGCCTCCGACTGCGAAGGATGACCCGAAGCGAGACCACTTCGATACCTCGATTGCCCGGCCTGTAGGCAAAGAGCTCGAAATACAAGCGCTCGAATTCAGCCCGGAGATCCGGTGTTGGTTCTACCTCTATGGCTGCGTCCTGGCCAAGGTACCTCAGTTCGACAATCCGCCGGGGCCGGTCAATGGAGGACGGTTCAATGCCCTCCTCGCCGAGAACCTTTGTGGCCTCCGCTTCGAGCTCCCCAAACCAGGTCTCGAGCCGATCACCGATCTCATCGAGAGGCCGCAAGATCTCGCGACCCGCAAATCGCTCGATGACCGCATGGCCGAGCCCTTTGGCACTGAGCAGCCCCGCATCGCCAGGAAGAAGCACCTCTTCAATGCCCAAGAGCTCCGCGACATGGCAGGCATGTTGCCCACCCGCACCACCGAATGCCACGAGGCTGTAGCCCGCGGGGTCGATGCCCTTGCGCACCGAGATATGACGAATTGCCTCGGCCATGCGCTCGTCGGCGATGCGCAACAGGCCCTCGAGAATCTCCTCGTCTCCGCAATCACCAACTTTCCTGCGCAGAGCCCCAAATACGGCCTTCGCCGCTGCGATATCGACCGGAATCGGAAAATGCTCAGGATCCAATCGTCCGAGGAGCAGGTTGACGTCGGTCAGGGTGAGGGGTCCACCGGCGCCGTAGGAGGCGGGGCCGGGATTCGCACCAGCACTCTGAGGCCCGACCGCGAGCCTGCCCTGGTCAATGTGGCAGATCGAACCACCACCCGCAGCCACTGTCTCGATGGCAAGAGCCGGTGCTCCCAGGGTGACCGGCCCTACCCGGTGTTCGAATACGTATTCGTAATCCCGGTCGAAGCGGGCGACATCGGTGCTCGTCCCTCCCATGTCGAAGGCGATGACCTTGTCGACTCCCGCCCACCGGCCGCTGGTTGCCGCTCCAACCACTCCGCCGGCCGGCCCACTGAGCAGGCTGTCCATCGGGCGGAAGTTGTCGGTGCCGACAAGGCCCCCGGCACTGGTCATGACGTGCAGACTCGATGAACGATCTTGAGTGCCCGTCTCTCGCAAACCGGCCGAGACTGCTTCAAGATAGTCGGCGATGATCGGGCCCAAATAGGCATCTGCAAGGGCGGTTTCTGAGCGACCGAGAAGACCCTGAAATGGACTCAGTGCCCCGGATCGAGCAACATAGGTAAATCCCGCATCGCGAAGCAACCCTTCGAGAAATTCCTCGTGAACCCCATTGCGATGGCCGTGGAGAAAAGCGATGCTTGCACAGTCGAAGCCCCTCGTGTGCGCCTCAGCGATCACCTCTTCGATCTTCTTGCTGTCGAGCTTTTCGATCACCGAGCCATCTGCGGCCAACCTTTCCTGTACACCGAGAATCTCTTCGGAAAGCGGATCCTCCTGCACAATATTCAGGGAGAAAAGATCAGGACGGCGCTGGTCGCCGATGATCAGAAGGTCTTCGAAACCCTTGGTTGTGAAGTGGATCATTCGAGCGCCGCGGCGTTCCAGAAGAGCGTTTGTACCCCTCGTGGTCGCGAGCCGCATGGCAATCGGAGGAAACTTCCGGCCCAGCGGCGTCGCCGTGACCAACCGGGCGGCCACCAGGGGCGCCTCTTCCCCCGATCGCAGTTCCACCGCTACACCAACGCTGAAATCCTTCTGAGGCATGTCGGACAACCTGATCCATCCGGTTCGGCCTTCGTGCTCGAGAATCTTGACTTCGCGATCTCCGCCAAGGACCGACGCTCGAAATCCAGTCAGAACGCCATGTGGAAGGCGTGCACCACCGTAAAGCCGGACTCGACCATCCGCCGAAACCTCCTCGATTCGATCCCGAAGACACCCGCTCGACAAGACCTTGCAGCTCAGGCGCCGGCCCTCGGGATCGAAGGCAATGCAATCTGTAAAGGTTCCCCCGGTGTCGATCCAGATCTGCCAGGTGTCTGTTGACGAGGGCTGACCGCACAAAGGCTCAGCGACCTTTCCCGGTGACAAGATATGCGGCAAAGCTGCCAAGCCAATGGCCGCCCTCGTAATGATCGCCGGTTACCGACGCGAGTCCTGATGTCCGGTGGACCTCGGCCGTCGCTAACAAGGCCGGACGGCGCGGGTCATCCTCGGGAAGCCCGGCGGCGATGCCTTCCAGCATCCAGGCACGGCTGATATTGAGCCCGTCCAGGTGGGCAAGCTTCCCGTCCGTCCGATCGGTGACGACACCGATGGGTAGCCAGCTCGTGCTCTGTCCGGCCGGAATCTGCGGCAGAAAACGGGTCAACCACTTGGCGTAGTCCTTGGGCTTGAGGATCCGCCGCATGAGATCGGCCTCGGCGATGCAGGGTGACAGGAAATCCTGTCCGGAGGGTTCGTAACTCAGGGGGCAACTGACGTCATTGAGATAGAAACGGCGAGCGGTTGAGGTAATCAGCTCGGTCATCTTGGCGTCTCCGACCGTCTTGGCCCAGTCGTAGACAAGGCCGAAGGCAAAGGCCGTCTGGCTGTGCTCTCCGGTGCGGATCGGATAGTGGAGCTTCGGAAGCCACGACCGGAACCGCTCGACTGCGATTGCCTCCAACGGCGCCAGATTGCGAGACCACTGTTGAGCTTGGTCATTGGGCCACGAATGCAACTCGTCGGCAAGGCAGAGCAGCCAGGCAAGACCGTAGGGGCGCTCGAAGGTGGCACGCCCTTCACCATTGAGATAACGAACCTCTGCTGCCACCTTGTCCGCTGAAAGACTCTTCTCGAGAGCAGCGAGGACGGTTGGTGTAAACCCGGCCTCAGGATGGAGTTGGCTTAACCTGGCCAGGAGCCAGTGGCCGTGAACCGAACTGTGCCAGTCGAAACAGCCGTAAAACGTGGGCGTCAGCTCCCGCGGAGGACCGACATCCTCGTCCGAGGCGAGAACATGGCCGATCTTGTTGGGATACTCCTGATGGACACAGCTCAGAGCCAATTCAGCGAAGCGGTCAACCGAAGCTGCGTCAAGTGCCGGCGCCTCGGCAGCCATCAGAACGACTGGCAGTAGCAGGGATGCCATGATCATGATGTGAACTCCAAAATGCCCAGAGCGGTTGGGCCAAAGTAATCGTACCAGCATTTTTTCTTGTTTCCTTTTTTGTGCATTTTCGCGCCTTTTTGTGGCGCCTCTCGTTGCAGCTTTCTGCATGAGGCATGGGCGATAACTGGTCGCTACTATGAGATCATCATTAGCGGAGGTATCGATGAGAATTTCTCTCGCTCTGCTCTGCTGCATGGTGATCGCCGGGGCGACCTCGGCCTCAGACCGCACCGAGGGTCGCCGGGATGCCACCCGATCCGTTGTCCACGCCAGTCACGGCATGGTTGCGGCCGCTCATCCCCTGGCGGTTGACATTGGCCTCGACATCCTCAAGGCCGGGGGTACTGCCGTCGATGCGGCCATCGCCGTCAACGCCGCCCTGACTCTGATGGAACCCTGTTCGTGCGGCATGGGCGGCGATCTCTTCGCCATAGTCTGGGACCCGGAGACCGAGACGTTGCACGGACTCAACGCCTCAGGCCGTTCGCCGTTGACCCTGGTCCGAGAGATGATTCCGCCGGAAGAAGACGGCACGATCCCCCTCTATTCTCCGTGGGCATGGACCGTTCCAGGATGTGTCGATGGTTGGTTCGAGCTTCATGAACGCTTCGGAAATCTCCCGATGAAAACCCTGCTCGACCCGGCTATCAAAGCGGCCCGCAAGGGCACACCGGTCCCCCAGGTGATCGCCGCGGCATGGAAAAGGGCGGCGAAGGTCTTTGCCGGCAAGCCGGGATTCGCCGAGGTCTTCCTCCCGAACGGTCTTCCTCCCAGGGAAGGTGAGATTTTTGCCAATCCCGCCCTGGCCCGGACGCTCGAAGTGCTCGCCACCGGCGGACGCGATGCATTTTATCGGGGACCTATTGCCGAGACGTTGACCGCGTACTCAGACCTGCATGGCGGACGGCTATCACTCGAGGACCTCAGAAACCATCGCAGCGAATGGGTTGAGCCCATTTCCACTGTCTACCGCGGCACGAGCGTGTGGGAGCTTCCTCCCAACGGCCAGGGTCTTGCAGCCCTTCAGATCCTCAATATCGTCGAGAACTTTGACCTTCGACGTCTGGGTCGCGACGACCCGGACTATTGGCATCTGTTGATCGAAGCCAAGAAACTGGCCTTCGAGGACCGTGCACGGTTCTACGCGGATTCGGACTTTGCCGAGATTCCCTTGAATTCATTGCTCGACAAGGCCTACGCCAAAAAACAAGCCCTCAGTATCGACCTCAGCCGCGCTGCCCGGCGGATTGACTCGGACAACCCTCATCTGGAGCACGGTGACACGACCTTCCTGGTGACCGCCGATTCAAACGGGATGATGGTCGCACTGATCCAGTCCAACTACACCGGCTTCGGTTCGGGGTTTGTGGTCCCTGACCTCGGATTCGGCATTCAGAATCGAGGCTCTCTATTCACCCTTGAAGAAGGTCACCCCAACAGTCTCGAACCCGGCAAGCGTCCCTTTCACACGATCATCCCTGCCTTCCTCGGCAAGGACGGCATTCCTTCCATGGCTTTCGGCGTCATGGGCGGTGCGATGCAACCACAGGGCCATGCCCAGATTGTCATCAATCTCGTGGATTTTGACATGAACCTCCAAGAGGCCGGCGATGCCGCACGCTTCCGTCACGGAGGATCCTCTCAACCCACTGGAACCTCGATGACTGACGGCGGAACGGTCTTCCTTGAATCTGAGGTGCCTTTCGAGGTTCGGCGGGAACTCCTCCGGCGAGGCCATCGGGTGCAGGAAGCCGGGGGCGGTTTCGGTGGCTACCAGGCGATCAGCCGGAATCCTAAAACTGGAGTACTCTCCGGTGCCACCGAGTCACGAAAGGACGGGTGTGCCGCGGGGTATTGAAATCGTAAATGCAAGGCCGGCAAAGGCGAGA
>JAUXDC010000142.1 GCA_030618605.1 Holophagae bacterium
ACCGCACGGCGAAACACCAATGCAATCAAAATCATCACAGTCAAAATATCCGTCACGATCATCGTCGATGCCATTGCTGCAGATCTCCGGCGCGGAACTCCACGCTGTGGCATCACCGCTTTCGAAGCCGTCGTAAAAAAGGACGGCATACCCGCCAACGGTCGAAACCACGGCGGCCAAAAACAGACCGGTTCCACAAAGGGTCAATAACACAGGAATACGAACACGCATACATCACCTCCGGGGGGCTCGCGAAACAAACCCGGTCCCTTTCAATATTCTCCCTGAACGCCTTCTTCATATTGTAGGTTCTTCCAGAACACCTGACAACAATTCTTGAAAATCTGTCAGAGATCCACATCGGGGGGGCGGATCAATTTCAGAACGGCTCGATCAGATCCGGGATGCGACCCTTCTCGAGATCCTCAATCAGCTGGCCGCCCAGACGTTGCCCAGCATCGACAACATGGTTCCATCTCCAGATGCGTTCTTGAGGACCATCGACGAACAGCTTGAAATCATCCCTGGTCGGGATGCATCCTCCCGGCAGATTCTGAACAAAGGCCTCGGAGGGATAAATCTGGAGGACGTTGTTCGTGACGTCGGCGGCGGGCACACGGCGCGGGGCGTACCGGTCAACCCAATTGGGCACGATGCGCCGCTGAAAATGCGGGAACACAACAATGGCGTCGTTCGAATCCAGGTATCTTTGATTGAGGTGGCAGTCCCGCATTCCGCCGTCAATGAAACGACCGTGCGGCGCCCCGGCGATATCGGCGACCGGCTAGAAGTACAGAGGGGCACTCCCGGTGGCCAACGCAACATCCGCCGATAGGCCGCCGTCACCTCGACCGGCTTGATGCCCCGCCTGAACACCTGGTTGATATACCGTTCCTGGAGCATCAGGTGGACCCGTTCCGGGTCCGGCCCGATATTCAAGAAGTCGCTGAGTCCTCACTCGGCCTTTTTCGGCTCAGGGCGCGAACTGACACCGAAACGATGAATGATGGCGTGGGTCACGCCCGGAAAATGTCGCTGAAGGCGGACGGACCATTTTCCATGACCGGTGACCACTACGATCCTCCGCTTCCGGCACACGCCACGCACGATCTGCCGCGCGGCCTTGTCGGCGTTCATGGGGAGCCAGTCGGGGATGGGATCAGGGGCGTTCTCGTTCAACCGGCCGGTGTTGTCCACCTTGCGGATCTCGGATTGAACGAAGCCCGGCGCCACCAGGGTAACGGCAACACCACGAGGCCTGAACTCATGACGCAGGCTATGCGCCAACGCCAAAATAGACGCCTTGCTCATGCAATAGGGTGAGTTTCCGGGCAGCGAAATAAAGCTGTTGACACTTCCCATCAGCGCCAGATTTCCGCCACTGGCCCACAAGGCCTCCCGGGTCGCCTGCACGGTCCGCAATACACCGAAAACGTTGGTTTCAAACTGCCGTCGATAGTCTTCCAGGCTGAGTGTATGAAACCACCCCGCGACACCAAAACCCGCGTTGGCGTGGACATGATCGATGCGGCCGAATCGTTCCAGAGCGGTGCCCACCGCCCGTTCGAGATCACCGTCTCGGGTCACGTCACAACCGATTGCCAGAGCCTGGGCGCCCCCGGCCTCGAGACCCTCAACCAGCTCATGCAGCCGTTCCTCCCGGCGCGCAATCGCGGCGACCCGGACCCCGAGCCGCGCATACTCCCGGGCCAAAGCCGAGCCAATGCCCGACGACGCCCCTGTGATCAATACAACCTTGCCCTCAATGTGATTTGCCATGGGGGTCATTCTAACCCGTTCAAAAAGACTGTTACAATTACTCCAAGGAACAAGCAGGAAAACCTCAATGGAGACGCTGATCGGGAGGTCGCTGGGGCGATATGACATCACCGAGCAGATCGGTGAGGGTGGGATGGGTATTGTCTATCGCGCCCACGATACCCGCCTTGACCGCGATGTCGCAATCAAAGTCCTCAACGAAGCCGCCGTTGCCAATTCGACGCGAATCGAGCGATTCAAACGCGAGGCCCGAGCCGTTGCCCGGCTCTCGCATCCCAACATCATGGAAATCCACGATTTCGGCGCCGACGGTATTGTGATTTTCGCTGTAATGGAACTGCTTGAAGGAGTCGACCTCCGGCAACATATGGACAGGGGACGCATCTCCGTCCGAGAGGCGATGAAAATCGCCGGACAAGTGGCCGAGGGATTGGAGGCCGCCCACAGCGAAGGCGTTGTTCATCGAGACATCAAACCCGAGAACCTGTTCCTCAACCACGATGGACGACTGAAGATCCTCGACTTCGGCCTGGCTCACCTCAGGGATCCATTGGAAACAGAATCCTCCAAGAGCAAAATAACCCTGAGCCTGACCGAAGCCGGCACTATCCTGGGCACACCCCGCTATATGTCACCGGAACAAGTTCGGGGGCAGGAACTTGGCTGTTCCAGCGATATTTTCTCCCTCGGTTGTGTCACCTACGAGATGGTCACCGGAAAACACCCCTTTCTGCGCAAAACCAAAGCCGATACGATGTCGGCCATTCTCCATGAAGACCCGGAGCCGATGGGCGACCGTAGACCGAGCGTCTCTCCGGCATTGGACGGAATCGTGCTTCGATGTCTCGAAAAACGACCCCGTGACCGGTTCCACTCCGCCCATGATCTCGGGTGTGCCCTCCATGCGATCGGCGACACCCGGACCTGGAGCGGGCGGGCAATCAAGCGTAGGGCCCTCGTGACGACCCGACACCTCGTCGCCGCAGCCGTCGGAGCGATCGTCATGATCGCCGCCATATTTGGCGTTGGGCATTTGCGGCGATCAGCAGCGCCGCCGGCAACACTTCCGGAAATGCTGCACCTTGGGGTTGTTCCGTTTACCGTGGTCGGCAAAACAACAGAAGATCGTTCTATGGCAGACGGTCTTGCTGTAAACATCGCACGGCGTATCAGTCGATTGGAGCCGCGACTGGGAGGCCGATTGTGGGTCGTTGAGCCCGAACGTGTCTTCTCGAACACCCTGAATACCTGTCCTTCGATTCGGGAGATGTTCAACGTTTCCGTATGTCTCGGGGGCACGTACGAGCGGAGGGGCGATATCCTTTCTCTGACCCTGGAGATCTCCAACGCCGTCTCAGGCACCCTGATCGGCTCAGAGGTTATCGAGAGCCCGCTCTCAAATGTCAAGGCCTTCCAGATCGAACCAACGATGGCGGCCGCCCGTCTGCTGTCGCTGGGCCCATACGACGTGGTAGCCCGATTGCTCGGAGGCGAACAGACCAACTGGCCAACGGCCTTTGTGTCGACCCTCAGTGGCATCGGACTCTTGATCTCCGGCGCCGAGCCCGAGACAACGATCACCGCTATCAGTTTATTGGAGGAGGCCATCGAAGCAGACCCGATGTACGTCGAAGCATGGACTGCGCTCGTTGAAAGTTGTCGACGCCGATTCAACGAAACCGGCGACCGATCTTGGCTGGACCGGGGCTTCGATGCGGCCGGAGAGGCGATCAAACTGCGCCCGGATGCTGCCACCTACCGGGCACTCTCGGCTCTCCACGCGGCGAACAAGGACCGGACTGCAGAGATTGAAGCTCTGGAAAATGCGGTCCGAATTGAGCCTTCCGACGGAGAGTCCTACCGAAAACTCGCCAAGGCATTTCAGAAGGCCGATCGATTTGACGAGGCGGTCAGTGCCCTGCACCGTGCCATCAATCTCAGGGCCGGGTACTGGCCCTATCACCACGATCTCGCCCTCCTCTATTACTCTCGTGGAAAATACGACGCCGCCGCCAACCACTGGCGCCGGGTGACCCAGTGCGCCCCTCTGTATGACGGAGGCTACGCAAACCTGGGAATGGCCAACCATTATCTCGAAAACACCGAGGCGGCCCAGGCCAATTTCGAACGCGCCATCGAACTCAACCCGGACACCAACGAAAACAGCTATTTGAACCTCGGGACACTGTATTTCGAAGACGCAAGGTTTGGCGACGCTGCGGCGAATTTCTTAAAGGCGCTTGAACTCAACGACGGTTTCTACGTCACCTGGGGCAATCTCGGGTTCTCGTTGGCCTTCAGCCTGCAACCGGAACGGGCAACAGGAGCATTCATGCGCGCCGTCGAATTGGGCGAGATTGAACTCAAGAGCCGGCCGGACGATCCGGAACTGCTGTGCGACCTTGCCGGTTACCACGCCAGTCTGGAGAATCACGACAGATCCAGAGATTGCCTCGAAAAGGCGATCAGCCTGGGTCCCACCGATCCTCTGGTCCTTGCGGCGATCGGTGAGACCTACGAGGGTCTGGGCGATCGGGACCAGGCCTTGGAATGGATCGAACGCGCCTTCAGCGCCGGGGCGCGACCGGCGCCTTTCGACAATCGACCAACCCTGCGCGGTCTGATAGCCGACCCGAGGTATCAGGCACTGAAGACCGGTGCGAATCAACGTGCCGAGTCAGATGAGGAACTCTGAAAGGGGGACGAGAATGGGAATTATCGCGCCACCGAAGTACACCATCATCATCGCTGAACAAAAGGGGGAGTATGTCATCTACCCGGGTAGTACCACTTCCTGGATACTGGAACTCGAGGATACAATCCAGTTCAGCAACACAACCGGAAAAGAAATAACCGTCAACGCGACCCCCAATTCGTTCGTAGTCGGAGAAGGCCAAATCATCATTCCTGCAGGCGAGTCGAGTAATAAAAAGGTGAATGGCCTGCCAGAAACGAAAACTCAGCTTGCATTTACTTTTAACATCCCAGGGCAGAGCGAGGTTCTCACGGGAGGCCCGAAGATGGTCCCAACTGAGCCTGTGGGAGGGTAATGGACCGGACAGACTCATAACCCAGCGGCGTTGGGTGAATTCTTCCCCGGACCAATTCCTTCAAGTACACTGAAGGTATGGTCGGCAAGCTTCACCTACGGACTCTTCGGCTGGTCTACCTCCTGCGTGAACTCGGACTCGTGGACCTGCAAACCCCGTGAGATCAAGATCCGTGCAGTCGATGAAGAAGGGTGCGTGGCGGAAGACCGCAGGTCTCCTCGCCCTGGCAATGGCGGCGTGGCTGATGGCCGGCGTTCTCGACCTTAAGACCACCATCGAGGTCACGGCGTGGAACGGCCGAATCCAGTGGACAGTTGGAACCACGACCATTTCCACCGAGACCGAAATTTCCGGAATAGACTCCATTGCGATCACGGCCCAGGCCGGGATGCACCCGACCGGGGGTGGCATTCTCGAGGCCACAACCCCTCGAGGCACCGTCAATCGTTGGCGGCTACACGGCCGATTCTCATTTCCCCGCGGGCCGACCATGCCCGTCGGTGACTGGTGGGTCGACGAGGCGGCGCCAACCGCCACCGTCTTTTCGATGCCGGCCGATCTGGGCTCGGAGTTCACCCTGCGCGGCACCATCACCGGCCGCCACCATCAGCACCTGATCCTGACACTGGGGGGTACCCCCGGAATCTCCTGCGCTTTTCGGCGGGGCCTGCTCAATAACGACCTCCTGATCCTTGACGATCAGGGAACTGCCCTGGCCTCGGGCTCACTGGACCCCCAGCCATTAGACCGCCTGGGCGCAGCGATGGCCACCGTGCTCCACGCCATCGCCGGGGGGGCATTGTTGTTGGCTCTGTGGTCGATAATTTCCCGATTCGGAAATAACAAGAGCGAAGGCGCCCCCCCGGTGCCTACCGCAATATTTGTCACCGCGCTGACCCTGCTGACCCTGACCGGCGCCGGTCTCGCCATCTGGACCACCGTCGACATCTTCGAAAACCTCCCCCATTTGCCGGACGAAATCGTTTACGAGTTGCAGGGGCGATGGCTGCTGTCCGGACATCTGACCGGCATCGAGCCGCCGTGTTCGGAGCACTTCGCCGTGCCCCTGACCTATGTCCGAAGTGGGCGCTGGATCGGCCACTACCCTCCGGCATGGCCGTTGTTCCTCGCACCCGGAATCGCCATCGGGGCCCCGTGGCTGGCACCGGCACTCCTCCGAATCCCCCACATCCTCCTGATCACCCTTCTCGGCCTCAGACTGGGTGGTCGGTGGACCGCACTTGCCGCAGCTGCAGCCGCTCTGGCCTCACCCCTTGCCCTGCTGCTTTTCGGATCCCGTATGCCTCACGCAGGGAGTACCACGTTGCTCCTGGCCGCCATCCTTCTCTGCCTGCCTCCGCCTTGCCAAACCACCGGATGGCGATGGATTGGTGCAGGCATCGCCTTCGGCCTGGCCTTCGGCATGAGACCGTTGACCGCGGTCGCCGTAGCTCTCCCCGTCGGTCTCTTCCATCTGGGTGAGACGTTGGCCGGACGACGCCGGTGGAGGGACGGACTGTGGCTGATTTTCGGCGGTCTCACGGCAAGCCTGCCGACACTCTTGGCCAATGATGCCCTCACCGGGTCACCCTGGACCTTCCCCTACGCCCTGGCCGAGGGCTCGATGTATTCACTCCGGCACGCGGCATTCGGTATCCGAAACCTCGACACACTGGTGGCATCTCTTGGACCGGTCGTTCACGGATGGGGCTGGCCGTGGCTCGGAGGATCCGTGTCTCTGGCCTTGCCGTTCGCCTTCGTGGCAGTTCTTTTTCTCTCCCGTCAGTCGACCAGGGAGGACCGGTTGCTGGCGGCCGTTGCCGTCGCGGTCGTCTTGGCCCACCTGGGTACTCGGGCGACCGGGCTCCATGGTTTCGGACCGAGATACCTTTTCGTACCCTGCGGCATTGCGTGGATCTTGACGGCACGAGGGGCTCAAGTCCTCGCAGCGAAAGAGAACCGTAGATGGCCGGTCGCCGCCGTCCTCTTGGGTCTCCTGACCTTGAGTGCCTCTGCAGCCGTTCCCGCTCGCCTCTCTCTCTACCGTGGCTACAACGATGTCACGACCGCAATGACCGAAGCCGCGGCAGCTCTGCCCGAATGTTCACTGGTCCTATTCCCTGAAGACAACTGGCGAGGATGGGCCGAAGCGTCTCCCTGGCTTGGGATGGACGCCGATCATGCCGTCCCCTTGTTTGCCGCCGACCTCGGCGAGACCCTTGGACTCGAGTGGTGCTACCCGGACCGAGATATGTACCGGTGGGACAATGGCAGGATGATCCCCGTATTTGACGCTGATGTCGAAATCCCATAGTATCAAAATGAGAAGCGCTGACCACCACCGAGCACTCAGGCACGAGGACGCAGCAAAAAGAGTGGTGTGAAGGGGGTTTCGATGTCAAGCAGCATGAAGAAGACGGACCGCGGATTCACCCTGATTGAATTGCTGATTGTGGTAGCGATCATCGGAATCATTGCCGCCATTGCAATTCCCAATCTGTTGCAATCACTGCAGACGGCGAGGCAGAAAAGGTCCTTTGGCGACCTTCGCACCATCGTCATTGCACTGACGGTCTACAGCATTGACCACAACCACTTCCCCATCCTTGGAGACACCGACCACATGGCCCTGGTTCCCCATCTTGGGGAATTACCGACGAACGACGGGTGGAGCAGCCTCTTCGGCTACCAGTGTGGCGGAGACGGATCCCGGTACACGGCGGTGAGTTACGGGAGTAATCGAACAGCGGACACACCCTACGTGATGGGCCGGATCACCCGATTCAAGGACGACATCGTGTACATCGACAACCAGCTGGTGCAGTGGCCCGAGGGAACGCAGGCGGAATAGAGGGCCAGGTGAAAAACCCAATTCCCCCCGCCGATGCTTCAAACCAAGGCAGCGAGGAGATCGGGTTGATGTCAGAAGACCAGGCGACTCCCGATCAGGCGCTGCCCTCGGCCAAGCCCGGGCCGCCGGTCACCGATACACCGCCATGGCGGCCGTTGGTCCAGCCCTACTTGCTCAGACTGGCCTCGAAAATTACGGATGAAGGCCCCAAGAAACATTCAATTTCCTTTCCAATCGGCCGCACCAGCATTCTGGTATCCCCCTTGGATCAAGTTCTTGCCTTGAGAGCAGCCGAGAACCTCGATCCAGAAGAGCCGCACCACCTCATGCTCCTCGACGCCCTGGGCCTGGAGATCCTGATCGCGGTAGCCCGGCGGAAGGCCGAGCAGAGCGAAGGCTCCGAAAAGACGGGCGCCGAGGACCGTCTTGGACAGGGACTGGATTTCGCCTATCGCATTTCCCACGCGATGACGATCGGGATGCGCAAATTGAGCGATGAAGGTGGGATGGACGCGACTAACGAAGTGCACGATGCCAGGTGCCGCCTGACCTCGCTCATCGACGACGTTGAGCATGCCATCAAGAATGATATGGCCGAGCTGGAGGACACTCCGGAACAAGAACGTTTCGTCTACCAGTGGGATTCGTCAGGCACTGCCTCCGGCACGACTCTCCCTAAGGTCAAAGCCTCGGAAAAGCGTACCCTCTCTCGGCCCAGCAGCTCCGGCAACGGGCGGCAACGTCTCGTCTTGGCCGTTCTCATCCTTGTATTCGGGGCGATCGCCATCAACCTCTGGCTGAGCCGGCCCCGCCAGCTTCAGGATTTTTCGGTCGAAGACTTTCCAAAAGTTCCAGGGATCGAACAGGTCATCAACCGATCACCGGTCCTCCTGATCGTAGTGACGGAAAGACAGTGGGCCGCCTCCGATCGATATGAAAAACATGAGGCCGTCGACTCCGTTCGGAAGATCATTGAGCCTGCCGGCTACAAGCGCGTGGAATTCCGCTCCCAGATTTCCGGCAACCTGGCCTCCT
This sequence comes from Holophagae bacterium, assembly GCA_030618605.1. Classification (GTDB taxonomy): domain Bacteria; phylum Acidobacteriota; class Thermoanaerobaculia; order Thermoanaerobaculales; family Sulfomarinibacteraceae; genus DAOWGJ01. The sequence continues at coordinate 8,716 of JAUXDC010000142.1, forward strand.
GGAACGGCGGCAGCAAAATCGTCATCACGAAATAGACCCTTGCAATATCCCCGCCGTTACAGTGCGGGCTAGAGCCCCAGCTGAGAACTGAGAGCTATCATTCGACCCCGCCCCTGAATCAGCACCTTGAGGTCGGATCCCATACCTTCAGGATCGAGGAGACGCTTCATTTCCTGACGTTCTCGAATGGTCCGCGCATCCATCGGCGCCTCCATACCGAGACCGAGGGTCTCGGCAACCTCTGCCAGGCCCGCCCTGATGAGAAACTCGGCCAGAGGCAACAGTCCAATTTCCTGCCAGCCGTTCGCCCGGGCAACCAAACGGAGGTCATCCCAGTTGACATGGGCAGTAATGTCCTGCTGCCCAGGACTCTCCAGTGGATCCCTGGACAACACATGCCGGCGATAACAGGCCAACGACCCCTGGCCACGGCCACGGGCATCGTAGAGCCTCCGGGCCTCGTACCCGTAGTCCAGGGTCAACATCAGGGCATCATCACCCGCCCACTGAAGGTGACGCCCATGGAGATCCTGTGCCCCGAGGCAGGCTTCGGCGACCTGCCCCGGTCCCAGCCGGACTCCATGGTCACGGAAATATGCCGCCACATTTTCTCCGGCCGGTCTCTCCCTCCAGGTCAACGTTCCCTCGACTACCGCAACCCGAAGTTCGTTCAGCCCCTCGTGACCGGCGATGGCTCTTTCAACCGGAAGGGCATCGTAGAGCTCCGAAGCGTGGACTACGACCGGACCGGACGTTTGCTCAGCCTCAAGGAGATCTTCTACAACCTCGACGACCGCCGGTAAACGGTGCGCCAG
>JAUXDC010000064.1 GCA_030618605.1 Holophagae bacterium
GGATAGAACTCGTGATGCCGATGGAGGTTTGAATCCGATGCATGCTTTGACGACCAATGGAGGTCCAGATCAGATTCGACCCTGTGAGGAGAAACAGGGGGGGCCGACGCTTCAACTGCATCGGTTCTTCAAGACCGGGTTCACGGCAGCGGATATTGCCGAGCCGATGGTTTCCTGGGACAGCTCGACGACGGCAGAGACCGTGGGGAAGCAGATGGATATCCTGGATTTTGACGTCGCCGGAATCCGTATCGGCGGGGCGGTTTCCGGGTGGTGCAGCCGGGAGGACCTCAAGGACGGGCGTTGCATCGATCACCTCCGGAGTTTTTTTGACAGCTCCGTCGTTTCGGCAGTGGCGCCTCTCAGCGACGTGATCTCCAGGCTGGGTTGCGAGCCTCGGGTCTTCGTCATCGCGTTTGGTGCGGTCGGCGGCATCATTACGAGGGCTGATCTTCAAAAGGCCCCAGTCCGCATGTGGCTCTTTGGGCTGGTGACATTGGTGGAGGAGACCTTCACGAGAATTCTCAGGGATCGATTCCCGGGGGACACGTGGCACGGGATGATTACGAGGGCACGCCTGGAGGCCGCACAACGTCTGCACGAGGAACGAACCCGGCGGAACGAACATCTGGACCTCGCGGACTGTCTGCAGTTCGGTGACAAGGGACTGATCCTTTTCAAGGACGAGGGGATACGCATGGAAATGGGATTTGAATCACGGACCCGAGCCAAAGAGGTTGTCAGAAACCTCCAGAAGCTCCGGAACAACCTGGCCCACAGCCAGGATATCGTGGCCGGGAATCTCGAGACGATTGTTGCGCTGGCCGGTTCGATGGATCGAGTGTTGGAGGTGTCCTCGGTATGAGACGACAAAAGAGAAATGCTCTGAGTCGGGTGGTTACGTTATTGGCCGTGACTCTTGGATGCGGTTTCATGCTGGCAATAGGTGGTTCGGCAGCGTGGGGGCAGGAAGATGCGATTGCCAACCCCAAGGTGAGAGCGCCGTGGACAGGGGATCTGGACGGCATGCTTGATCGAGGATTCGTCAGGGTTCTCGTAGCGCCCTCGCGCACCAATTTTTTCTTTGACCGGAAGGATTTGAAAGGATTTGATGTCGAGTGGATGAATGCGTTTGAGAAGCAGCTTAACGCCGGGCGGAAACGGGCGGAAAGAGTGCGGGTCGTCTGGGTTCCGAAGCCCTTCGGAGCCTTGCTCCCCGCGCTCAAGGCCGGCCTTGGAGACATTGCCATCGGGGGGATGACCGTGTTGCCGTCTCGAGAGCAAGGAATCGTCTTTTCTGATCCCTACATGACCGGTGTTGATGAAGTGATCGTGCATCAGCGTGGGGTCGAGGGGCTCAAGGGCCTGGATGATCTCGCGGGGCGCTCGATAACCCTTCGAACACACTCGAGTTATGAGGTGCATCTCAAGGAGATTGGCGAGGCATTTCAGGTTCGTGGGCTCAAACCGCCGGTGATCCGGACGATTGGGACCCGTCTGGCGACCGAAGATATTCTGGAAATGGTCAATGCCGGCATTGTCGACCTGACCGTTGCCGATAGCCACCTTGCGGGGTCCTGGGCACAGGTGATGCCGGACCTGGTTGTTCGGCCCGATCTTACGATTTCCACCGGGGGAGAGCTGGCTGTGGCGGTCAGGATCGGCAATCCTCAGCTTCTCGAGTCCTTGAACCGGTTCATCCGGACCCACAAGAAAGGGACCCTTCTGGGGAACATGTTGTTTACCCGGTACTTCAACAAGAGTCAATGGCTCAGAGATCCCAGTGGCGATGTGCAGGGGGCAACTCGCCACGTGATTGAGCTGTTCCAAAAATACGCCCCCCGCTACGATTTCAACTGGCTGGATCTCACCGCCCAAGCATTTCGTGAGTCAAGGCTCGACCAAGGTAAACGAAGTCGGGCCGGCGCCATCGGCATCATGCAAATCAAGCCGTCCACCGCGGCCGATCCCAATGTCGGCATCAAGAACATCGAGACCCTGGAAAACAACATCCACGCCGGGGTCAAGTACCTAGCCTTCGTCAGGGATCGCTACTTTTCGGACTCGGGGATCTCTGCGTCCAGCCGGTTGAACTTTGCTCTGGCGGCCTACAACGCCGGGCCGAGGCGCATTGTCGGCGCCCGACAGAAAGCGGCCGAACGCGGTCTCGATCCCAACCAGTGGTTTGACAACGTCGAACTGGTTGTCGCACAAACGGTTGGCCGGGAACCGGTGGACTATGTCAGAGACATTCGCGCCTATGGGATCGCTCTGGGTTTGTATGAAGAAAATCTCAAGCGAGATTTGGATCGCGAGTCCCTGAAACGTTAGGGTCCTTCGTCATCCATGGCGAAGAAAAAGGTCGAGTGTCCCAGATCGACAAACTCCTCTTGAAGCGCCTGAATCTGCGAGAGGTCGTCCTGGAATCCAGGTTTTTCCAAAAGTCGTCTGAGCACACCGGCATTCTCAAAATAGACCTCGACCATGCCGTCGTAGGCTTGACGCGTGCCCCGCTCGACCATGATTTTGAGGGTGTCCTCGACGGCCAAAGCGGTGCTGAAATCGATTCGAGTGATTCCGTGCCTCTTGAGGAAGTCGCTCAAGCGTGTGCAGTAATCACTCCAATATTGCCGGAATTCGTAGAGCTCGATGTCTGGTTGGCCTTTGATGCACTGAACGAATTTGAGCATGGGACCTCCTGTCTGGACTGAGATCAGAATGAATAGATCAGCCGGGCGGTATAGTTTGTGTAGGGCATCGACCCTCTTGCCTGGTCGACCTCGATATCAAAGTCGTTATACATCGCCTCAAGCTTGAATTTGGATATCCTGACGCCAAAACCAGCGCCCCACGAAATTGCAGCGTTGGACCCTTTGGAGTCCGGCACTTTGGCACTGACGTCGGCATAGCCCGCCCGCACCACGACGTAGACCGGTCCCAGGTGAATTCTGCCGATTCCGTAGACCAGGTGGTATTGAATATCGGACACGGCGCCGTCGGTGTCCCGTGGGAATCCGTACTCGTAGCCGACGCCGAGTTTGATAATCGGGATCTCGAACATCAGCTCCAGCCCCAGGCTGAAGCCGTCGTCTGTGTTGAGGTCGAGGTCTGAGATGTCGCCGTTGAATTGCGCCCCTGCGGCGATACCCAAATCAAAGCCCACTGCACTCGCAGGCGCAGCTACTCCACAGAGGATCAGGATCAGGGCGGCGGGGATGACGAGACGCATGGGCAACTCCCTTTATGGCTTCCATTGAGAATACCATGAGGTTGTAGGGGCGCTGCAAAGCCGATTGCTTGCCGAACCGACAGGCCCGGCCACTGACCGCCAACCCCGGCCTTCGGAAGCGCATTGAGTTCGACGTGAGCGTCGAAGGCCTGCCGATCGCTCCCGCTCGGTTCATTTCCTCAAGTGGCAGCATTGTTCGAACCGGGAGGGAGACCGCCCCTTGAGGAAATGACCTCGGCGGCCTACACGCCAGCCGGGAAACTCGATCACTGAGGTACTCGCCGTGGATTGCCAGGTGTCGGCTTTCTCCGCAGCGTCGTTTTGTTCTGAAGGTCTGCCCGGTGAAGAAAGCCGCACCAGGCACGTCCCGTCTGGGGTTCTTTGGGCCTGACGCCTGCCGGGCGCCGCTTTATGCGTTCGACTGATAATGCTCCATCAAGATCTTGGCAACCTCGGGTCGGGCGAATTCCTCGGGCAGGGCCTCACCGTTGGAAAGCATCTCACGGACCTTGGTTCCCGAAAGAAAGACGAAGTCTGCCGGCTTGTGGCCTTCGGGGGCCTCGTTCATCATGATCACCTTGCCGAGCATCGTCGAGAAGGCCGTGTGATCCGCCTCGAAAATCGAGAGCTCGAGCGCGTCTTCGGGGACCTGGTCACGGAAGATCGCCTGCGCGTCGAAGGGGCCGTAGTAGTCACCAACGCCGGCGTGGTCACGACCGACGATCAGGTGGGTGGCGCCCATGTTTTGCCGGAAGACGGCGTGCAGGACAGCCTCTCGCGGGCCGGCGTAGAGCATGTCGAACCCGTAACCGGTGACCTCGACGCTGTTGGGCGGGAAGTAGAGGTCGACCATCGTACGGATCGAGGCATCGCGAACGTCGGCGGGGATATCGCCGGCCTTGAGTTTGCCGAGCAGCATGTGGATGATCGCGCCGTCGGCGCCTTCCCGCTCCATCGCCATGCGAACCAGCTCTTCGTGGGCCCGGTGCATCGGGTTGCGAGTCTGGAAGGCGATGATCTTCGACCAGCCGTTGGCCTGGATGAGATCCCGGATCTGTACCGCCGTGCGGAAGGTCTCAGGGAAATCGGTCTCGAAGTAGGAGAAGTTAAGGACCTCGATCGGTCCGGAGATCAGCACGGAGCCAGAGGAGTTGAAGGCGGAGACGCCGGGGTGTTTTTGGTCGGTCGTGCCGAAGACCTTGGTGGTCATCAGTTCCATCTGTTCCGGAGTGGCCGTCTCGATCGACTCGACGGTCTGAATTGCCAGAACGGGGTTCCCGTTGACGTTGGGGTCTTTGAGGGCGATTCGCATGCCGGCCTTGACGCCGTCGGCATCGGGAACGACGTTGAGCACCGGCACCGGCCAGAAGAGACCGTCTGCCGTGTGCATGGTTTCGGCAACGCTCAGCGCATCGGCAAGGGTCATATAGCCTGATAGAGGGTTGAAATAGCCCGCGCCCATCATGACCGCGTTGGCCGCGGCGGCGGACGAAACGACGATTGATTTCAGGCCTTTGGCCTCAGCGATCAGCTCGGAGCGACGACCCTCGTCGGCTACGTAAAGGGGTTTGAGTTCTGCGGATCCATGGGGCTTGATCATCGGTGATATCTCCTTGACGGTTGGCGGGCCCAGTCCGGGCCATTGGGGGTGTTGCCGGGCACTGGAGGCGCCGAGCGGCGGAGAGTGTACGTTAGATTGAACGTTTGGCCAAGGGGCCGCGTGTAGAATGATGACCATGACGTCGATCACTCGCTGCTCCTGGTGTGGAGACGACCCGTTGTACGTGCGGTATCACGACGAGGAATGGGGCGTTCCGATCCATGACGATCGCATACTGTTCGAGTTTCTCGTGCTCGAGGGGGCTCAGGCCGGGTTGTCGTGGTTGACGATTCTGAGGCGGCGAGAGGGATATCGCAGAGCTTTCGCCCAGTTTAGCGCCGAGAAGGTCGCCAAATTTGGGGTCGGCGACATCGAACGGTTGGTCGGTGACGCCTCGATCATTCGTAACAGGGCAAAAATCCGGGCGACCATTGGAAACGCGCGAGCTTTCCTTGAGGTTCAAGAGGAGTTCGGCACATTTGACGCCTACATCTGGCGGTTCGTCGAGGGCCGGCCTCTTCAAAACGCGTGGCGCCGGCTCGAGGACATCCCCGCCATTACCCCGCTGTCCGAGGCAATCAGCAAGGATCTCAAGGGCAGAGGCTTCCGGTTCGTCGGGCCGACGATTGTCTACGCCCATATGCAGGCGACCGGCATGGTCAACGATCATCTCATCGACTGTTTTCGGTACGACGAACTGTGATGAAGAATCATCCAACCGAGCCGGTCCTCCCGGGGGATCCACTGGAGGGTGCCGGCGGGAGTTTTCGTGAGCATCGGGTCGAGGTGGAGGCCGGCGTGGACCTCAGGGCGTTCGAATGGTCCGGTCTGGATCGTAGCGAGGCGCCGTTACTGTTGGTTGCCGGGTGGATCACGATTGTCGATAGCTGGGCGCCGGTGCTGGCTCGATTGGCCCAGACCCGGCGGGTCATCTACCTCGAGAGTCGAGAAAAGGCCTCGGCCGGAATCCGCTCTGAGGCGATGCACAAGGACAGCTTCAGGGTCGAATGCCTCGGCCGGGACATCGAGGCCGTTGCTTCAGGTGTCGGTTTGAAGCTCGAAGAGACCGTTTTGGTGGGTTCTTCCCTCGGCGCCAACGCGATTTTGGAGGGGCTCAAACAGGGCGCCCGCTGCCGGGCGGCCTTCCTGATTGGGCCGAACGCGGAATTTGCCTTCCCGCTGTGGACGAGATTTCTGATGCGACTGCCGCCGGGGGCTTACGGTCCGCTGGTGCCGTTGGTCTTGTGGTACCTGCGCCGTTTTCGACTCGATGTGAAATCCGAACCGGAGCAGTACGAGAGGTATCGCCGAACGGCGGAAGGTGCGGATTTCGAGCGTCTGAAACTGTCGGCTTTGGCGTTGGAGGACTATCGGGTGATCGAAGACTTCGAAAAGATCATTGATCCGGTCAGTGTGGCCTTCGCATCCAGCGATCATCTTCACGGTGAGGCCAACGCGCGGCGGTTGGCGGAGGCTTTGCCTCGGGGGACGGCGTTGGCATGCCCTTCGAATGCCTTTCTGCATCGGCCGGATGTCGTCGACGAGATCGACCGATATGTGAAGATGGTGTCATGACAGGTGGGAGATTGCTGTTCGTAGGCAGGAGGAATTCTGAGGAATCAGATGCGGTTTCTCTCCCTCTCTCCCTCTCTCCCTCTCCCCCTCACGCCTTATTGAATCTGCTGGTGATTTTGCTGGTCTTGGCGGTGAGCCCTGCCGACGCAACCTCCCGGACGACTGCGGTCGAGCGGCAGGCAGGGACGATTCCCGGTCCGGGGTGTGAGGATGGTCTGGTCCTCGACGACGGCACGGCGGAGACGGCGTACGGCTGGGTGCCCAGTGCGGTGTGGGGCGAATATGTGCAGACCTTCCCGGTCGGTCCACTGGTTTCTTCCCGCGTGGATTCGGTCTGTGTCTGTTGGACCCGGACCCGCACGGACGATGCTCTGGATTTCGAGATTGTTGTGTACTCGGGGTCGGAATACTCTCCCGGTCGGACTGAGCTCTTTTCCTTCCCGGCGTCCGTTGTTGCAGTGCCCCAATGGCCCGACGCGGCCTTCGTTGAAGTCCAGGCGCCCCCCGACGCGCCGGCCCTCAACGCGAGCGTCCACCACATCGGAGTTCGCTGGAATCCGTCGGTCGACCAGTTCTTCTTCCTCTGTGCCGACCAGAGTCCGACCGACGCGCCCGAAAGTGGGTTTTTCCGGGACGACCGGTCCGAAGGAGAATGGGGGTCGGTCCTCGAATCCTCCGATCCTATCTTCGCCGACCACGCGGCCATGATGGTCAGGGCCCGTGCCCATCGGGTGGCCTGGATTCCGACGGCAGGATCGGTGGGCCTCGTGGTTTTTGCACTGCTTCTGGTGATCTCAGGCTGGGTTGTTCTGCGTTCCCGCTGAGGCAATTCTGCCGACAGGTCACTGGACTCGAAGCCATAACAACGACCCAAAACCGGCCTTTGCACGCACAACGACATCCTGCTTTTTGTGCCGGCAGGCGTCCCGCCTGCCGGGCCGCTCGTTCGAGCGGCTTCGACTCTGATAAATGAAAATTCGGAAGGTCTTCTAAGAGTGAGAATGAGAGTGTTACGGCATGACTATCGTCCAAGCCAGCGTGTCCCCCTCCTCGAAGCCATCACAGAACAGGCATAGGTTGAGCCCCCAGAGCTCGTAGCCGTAGTCGAGGTTGCCGGCGCTGAAAAGCAGCACATCGCCGATCCGCGTGAAGAGGCTCGGATAGCCGTTTCCGGTGGTGTGGAAATTGTACGCCATGGTTGTGCCGGCCTCAGTGCCGTCCGAGCGCCAGAGCTCAAACCCGTTGATACCGTTGTCCGCCGAGAAAAAGATCAGCTCGCTGGCGGCGATGATCTCGCTGTTGACATTATTCATCGAGTCGCCCCAGGGGTTGATGTCCTTGACCATCCAGGTTCCGGCCTGGGTTCCGTTCGAACGCCAGAGTTCGGGACCGGTTGTGCCGTCGCCGAGCGAACGGAAATAGGCGAGGTCGCCGACCTCTGTGATGCCTCCCGCACCGCCTGAGCACGAACCCGAACAGATGTCGATCATGCTTGCGCTACCGGCGTCGACGACCCACAGTTCGGCGCCGTCAACACCATTGTTGGCCATCAGAAAGAGACGGTCGCCGATTCGAGTCAGTTCTGAGGGGCTCGATGAGGGCCCACCGTCGTTGATGTCGAAGACCACGGTGCCGATTTCGGTTCCGTCGGAAGACCACAGTTCGGTCCCGTGAGTGGTGTCGTAGGCCGCGAAGTAGAGAGTGCTACCGACGGCAACCATGTACTCGGGGTCGGAGGCTACGTTGCCGGGATTGATGTCCTTGACCCTTTCAGTACCTACAAGTGTGCCATCCGACCTCCAGAGTTCCGTGTCGCCACCCGATGCGCCAACCACTGAGGCAGGGAAGTAGACGTGGTTTCCCATCCTCTCCATTCGGCCGCCCGAGATGATGAAGTCACCCTTGATGAGAGTGATGCTTTCTGGAGTCCCGTCTGAGCGCCAGAGACCGGAATCGACGCCGTCCGAGGCGGTGAAGAGTAAGTGTCCGGGTAGGTCGCAGAAGGTGCTCGGGTTGGAGCCGGTTGAGCCGGGTCTGAGATCCTCAATTTGGATGGTCCCTGAGGCGGATCCGTTGGATCGATAGAGTTCGAGACCATCAGTGCCATTGGTCGCCCGGAAGAAAACGAGATCATCGACCGCGTAGAGCTGGGTCAGGTAGGAGTTTTCCGGACCCGTCCAGATGTCCCGCACGAGGTAGGGATCCTCGGCCTGCGCCGGTATCACCGTCATGCAGAAGGTCACGATAATAATTGCCGCTATGCGCTGGGCAGGTCGTCTGAAATCCAGCATCTCAGTACCTCCGGTGGAGAGAAGTTTTGCTCTTACAAGTTTCTTCAAACAACATCGGTCTTGAAGATGCGCCTGTCAATGTCCGCGGCTGGATTTTTCTCAGTCCAGGTCTTCCAACTCCGTGTCGACCTCAACGACCTCATCCTCGGCATACTGTGACACCGAGATCCTGACCCATGTTGTCTTGTAGCCCGGATGGGAGAGTTTGACCAGATACCGCCCCGGACCGGGGAAGTAGTAGGTCTGCCCTCCGCCGGCGTCGTCCCAATCGTCGGCAATTCCCAAAACGGTGCCGTTGATTGTCACCAGGGCCTCTTCGGGTTCGACGTCGAACACCGCGCCCCGGGTGCAGGCGAAGATCTCACTGATCGGCGGACTGGTTGGAGTCGGTGCCACGGTGGGTGTTGGGGCTGAGGTCGGTGAAGGCGTTGGAGGCAACGCAATCGGTGGTGGGAGGGTGGGGGCGAAGGCCGGTTTTTCCTGGGCCCAGGAAGGCGTCGGCCGGGGAGTTGGTCGAGGTCTTGCGGTTGGTGTGGCCATGAAGACCGGTGTGGGAGATGGTATGACCGGGATCGCTGTCGGGATCGTCGTGACAGTCGCCGGACGGGTGATCGTGCGTGCGATCTCAGTCGGGCGGGGCGTTGGGGTGCTCGGGAGTTCTGTTGGGATTGGAGTCGCGGCCTGCGGGCCGAGTGTTGGGACTGCGGTGGGTTCAACGACCCCGACCGGCGTTGCCATTGGAGGTGCCGGGAGCACCTGGCCGACCTGTGGTTCGGGCTTTTGCAGGTTGAAGAGCGTCCAGAGACCCAGTGCAGTGACCGCGGTCAGGAGCATGCCGGCCAGACCGGCCAGGATCCACGGCAGGGCCCGGCGACGATCGGGGACCGGAGTCCCAACCGGCTGGGGATGCTGGATGAAAGTAGGTTCGGTGTCCAGGGCCGAAGGTCTCGTTGGGGCGCTCCCGTCGGTCAGGGATCGTGCGGCTGCGGCCATTGAACGGGCATCTGAGAATCGGTTCTCTCGTTCCTTCGCCAGTGCCTTCCTGAGGAAGGAGACCAGATCCGGCCCCAGGTGCTCGATTGCCTGGCCGTCGGAGAAGGGGTCGTGGTTGAGGATCTGGTAGACCAGCGTGGTGATCGTGTCGGCAGGGAAAGGGCGTCTCTTGAGGAGGAGTTGGTAGGCGACGACCCCCAAAGAAAAGAGATCAGCCCTGGCGTCCACCGATTCTCCACGGACCTGCTCAGGAGCCATGTAGGAGGGCGAACCGACGGACGAACCCGTTCGGGTCAGAGACGTGTTGTCTCCGATGGCGCGGGCGACGCCGAAATCGGTGACCTTTGGGCTGCCGTCGGGCAGCATCAAGATGTTGGCGGGCTTGATGTCTCGATGAATGACGCCCGCAGCATGGGCCGCACTCAACGCTTCGGCAACCCGGGCGATGATCTCGAGTGATTCGTTCCGATCCGGTGCACCATCACGGTTGAGCTGATGGGACAAGGACTCTCCCTGGACCAACTCCATCACCAGCCATAAGAGGTCGCCTTCCGTCCCGGCATCGAAGACCGTGACAATCCCCGGATGATGCAGTCGTGCGGCCAGGCGGGCTTCTCTGAGGAAGCGTTTTTTCATCTGATCGGAGTCAGGCCCCGCTTCCAGGGTGGGCAGGATGATTTTGACGGCGACCCAGCGGTCCAACTGTGGATCATGAGCCCGCAAAACTCGGCCCATTCCCCCGCGTCCGATCTCATCGACGATGCGGTAACGGCCGACTGACTGCGGAGTGTCCATAGTTAGGAACCATCATAAACCCAATTCCTGGGTAGGACGAATTGGATACTGGATACTGGATACTGGAAACTGGAAAACCGACTGCCAACCCCACCGGTGCCGTGATCCAGGATTCGCCTTTGGAGCGGAATCGTCAGATTCCGCATCCGAAGGATGCTGTGCGGGTACCGCCCGCATCGTGCCTCCGGGTTAGGTTGAAGCCTCTGAAAACTCAAGGCTTCCCTCAAGAAACAGTTCCTCTATTTTGAGTTCACGACTGCAGAGCCCCTGTTGATGGGAGTATCGGAACAACGCTTCCAGAGTCTTGCGATTGGGACCGATGCCGTAGGAGTAATAATTGTCTCCCATCAGTGCACGGGTCTCGTCGAATTCTTGCCCAAACCATGGCAATGAGTCCTTGAGCCAGGCGGCTTTGGCCATGTAGTCAAAGGCCATCTGTTTGGATTGTGAATATGCCTTGAATACTGCCTCCGAAAGCCAGGGATTTTTTTTGACAAGGCTCTTTTTAACGGCCACGGCATGCATGATCGGGAAGATGCTTGTTTTTGAATAGTAGGTGCGCTCAACCGATCGATAGTCGGGGAAAAGGCGCGCCACTTTAGGGTGGCCCTCGATATAGGCCCGGGGCTCACCGGCATGGAAAAGCGCATCGGCCTCGCCGGATACCAGCAGATCGGATTCGTCTTTTCCTGCGGGACCCATGGTGATCGGGACTCCCTCGGGAAAGACATTCTCCTGTTTGGAGACCTTGCCGGCATCCTTGGCTGATGAATCCTTCGATGAAACGACCCACTTCACATCGGTTGGCTTGATTCCGTATTCGTCCTGAAAGATCCCGCGTATCCATGTCAACGAGGTCGATGAATAACCCGGCGTAGCGATGGTCTTCCCGCGAAGATCCTCAGGGGTCTTGATGCCCCGATCATTGCGGATAAAGACACTCTTGTGCCGGAACAGGCGAAGAGGAAAAATCGGCAGCAGGGAGTAATCTCTGAAACCGTCGTTTGCGAATGCCAGCATGAAAGGGTGCAGGCCGATCTCAGTGACATCCAGAGTTTGCGGGCCGCTGAATACGTCCGTGTTGATGTCGCCGATACCCATTTCTCTGAACTTCAGGTCACAGCCTTCGATTTTGATGCGTCCATCAATCAGTGCCTTGGTGCGGTCGAATCTGTAGCCTGCCATGGAGAGCGTCAGACCCTTGGATTTGGCTGCTGCCTGGGCTGGGGGCAGCCCGCATACGGACATGACACCGGCGGCGCCAAGCGTTAGTGCGGCAGCCTTGATCGCCTCGCGGCGTGAGAGGTCTTCGGTGAGCTTTTCTTTGTCTGTCTCTTGACTCATGGTTGGTCCTCCTTGGAGATCAGCTGCACGCCCTGAAGGACGTGCCTACACTCTACCTCGTGTGTTGATGGCTCAGCGAGTTGTAGTCGGGTCCTTCAGGGCCCGTTCTTCGGCGTTTCCTCCGAGCGTCTGCGAAGGCAATTCCCCGAACATGGCGCGGTAATCGGCGGCGAACTGTCCCATGTGCCAGAAGCCCCAGCTGTTGGCGACGTCGGTGACGAGCGGACGTTGATCTGCCGAGCGAAGGTCGCGGCGGGCGCCGCCCAGGCGTTGGGCCAGCAGGTAGGCCTTTGGTGAGACACCGAATCTTTCCTGGAAGCCGCGGCGCAGGGTTCGAACTGAGGCGCCGGACTCACGGCTGAGGTCGGCCACTGAGCGAATAGCCTGAGCATCGCCGTGAGCGAGGAGGATGGCGTGCTCCACCAGCCGCCGTTGCCGGGTACTGCGGTGGTGCCCGTGCTCACAGCTTGAAGTGACCAGGGCCCGAACGATGAGATCACTGATTTCGACGTTTGCTTCCTCGGATCGTTCAAGATCATCGAGGCGTGCTGGATTCTCGACAACCGCGGCCAGGGTGTTGCTGATCCACCAGCGCAAGCGGGAGAGTTCCGGTCCCTGACAGCACACCATCTCCAGTCCGTCCATCAACTTTTCCGAGCCCGCAAGACCCAATCGGCGACGCGCCGCTTCGAGGCTGTCCTCCGTCACGGACACCAGCAGCATGTCGAAATCCGGGTGCGAGATCGATTCCAGTTCGCGGCTCTTGGGGAAGACCAGTGCGCAGTCCCTGCGAACCTCGTGACCGCGCCATCGAAGGGTAATGTCCCTGCCGGTCGCGATCGCGAAAGTACGAAGCCCAGGTGGTGTGGAACCGTGCTGGTGGATCACGCCCTGCAACCGGACTCGGCCGATCTGGAGTTGCGGCGTACCGGTCTGAATGAGCGAGCCGTGAAAGCCGCCCCGGTTGAGCTGGCGAAAGTCGACGTCCCAGGAGCGCCCGACCTCACCAAGTTCGTCGACGTTATTGAATTCATGGCTGACCAGAAATGAAGGTGCGGCTGGTTCAGTCGTGCGGTTGGCCGGTTTTTGATGTTGTGGAAGATCGTCTCGACATGAAATGTCAACGAGGGAACTGCTGTCGGAAGAAATCGACCTCATAGCACTATGTTCGGGCTGGGAAGTTTCTTGGTGCTTGCATCGAGATAATTACCGTCTAGGAACCAATAATTCTAACACAAGAGAGCCATATGCAATATTTGAAAAGTGCGTTTCTATCGGCATCGCTTGCTGTTCTCCTGGTATCTGCTGCCGGCTGCAACAACGAATCATCCCTGCCCGCCCCAGGGTCATCGGTGCAGCCGCCGTTGGCTCACGCACGTCACGTCATCCTCGAAGGCCAGCCCAACTTCCGCGACCTCGGCGGCTATGAGACCACCGATGGCCGTACCGTTAAGTGGGGCCAGGTCTTTCGTTCTGGTGAGCTGCCGAGACTGAGTGATGCCGATGTCGCCCATCTTGAGACGTTCAAGATCAAGACGGTTGTCAGTTTTCTCACTGAGAAAGAGATTGAGGCCCGCGGCCCCGACCGGCTGCCCGAGGGTGTGACCGAGGTGGCATTGCCCATGGAAGCCGGCAACCTCGGCGAGTCCATTGAAGTGCTTCTCGACGCGAGACGAACAGGCGACTTCTCAATGGTTCCCACGGACATCAACCCCGATATCCATCGGCGGTTGATGGTCGAGGCGCGCGAGTATTACGCGGCGCTGCTGCGCGAAGTTGCCGACCCCGCAAGCCGTCCGTTGGTCTTCCACTGTTCGCACGGAGTTCACCGCACCGGTACCGCCACAGCCATTCTGCTCTCGGCCCTCGGGGTACCGTGGGAGACCGTCCGCGCGGATTACCTGCTGTCGAACACCTATCGGCAGGAGGAGATAGATCACCGCCTGTCACAGCTGCGAGAGCTCCACGCCGAAACAATTGGGGTCACGCCCGAGGACGTCGACACCAGCAACATGGATGCTTTCTACATTCTCCAGGGCGCCTACATCGACGGCTCCCTCGAGCAGGCCGTGGAGGATTACGGCTCAATGGAGGCCTACATTCGCGATGGCCTTGGCATCACAAATGAGGAGGTCGAAGGACTGCGCAGTCAACTGTTGCAGTGACGGCGGAGCAAGGGGCATCCCTCGGGCAGCACCACCGGCAAGCACTTGGGCAGGATCTCAAACGAAATGTGGTCCCAGCAGTGGGGTTCTCCGTCGAGGTTGATGGGGATTTTGGCGGGTACTTCGACCTCGAAGCCGGACACCTGGCGGTAGTGGACGAATTGATTGTCGGCGTTGGTGAGATCCTGAAGCTCGTTGATCACCAGTCCGAACTCTCTGGTCTGGAAGTCGGTGATGAACAGGACGTCCATGAGACCGTCGTCCAGGTATGCGTTGGGCGTGACCTGAATGCCGCCGCCGGCCTGCCGGGCGTTGCCAACAGCCATGACGATGAAGGTGCCGTCAACCGACTGGTCAGGGCCTTTGGCCCGTCCAGTGTACGGCGTCATCTTGCCCGCTGTGAGGATCCCCACCAGGGCGTAAGCGCCCCCTCCCAAGGCTTTCTTGAGGTTCGCCGGCGTGCCGACCGTGACCTCGGCGCCGAAGCCGCCTGAAGCAACATTGGCGAAATAGACTCCATTGGCCGAGGGGATGTCGATCTTGACCGGTCTCCCGGTCACAGCGAGCTTGAGAGCATCGTAGGGATCGAGCGGCAGGCCGCAGCCGCGGGCGAAGTCGTTGGCCGTGCCCAGAGGCAGGACGCCGATGGCCATGTCGGGCGACGGGTCGGCCGCAAGCACACCATTGACGATCTCGTTGACGGTACCGTCACCGCCGCCGGCCACCAGGATGTTGACGCCGTCGCCCAGAGCCTCAGCCGCCAACCTCGCTGCGTCTCCGCCCTCCCAGGTGGTCCGCACCTCCAGCGGCTGTCCCTCTTCGCGGATCAGGTTGACTGCGGCGCGCACTTCGGGGTTGGCTGTCCCTTTGCCGTTGAGAATGACGCGAATGTGTTTCATGGGTCGATCTCCTTGAAAATATTATTCTACGCCGGTCGTGGAGATCTAGGCAGTCTCTATCGGTGAAATCATGGCGGATTACGAATGACACCAGGGTCATCTCGGATGTTCCGTTGGCCGATTTTTGATGTTGCCCTTCTCTATGTTGATATGAAATGTCAGCGAGAGCACTGCTGTTGTAAGAAGGCGATGCCATGGCGTCAGTTCCGTTCCGGGATGAGTCTGCGTACTCGCATCGAATTGATAAATTAAAAGGAGAGATAATTATGCCACAGAAAATTATTTTGACCCTCGTAGGCCTCGCGATCTTCGCCGGGGCGCCGCTGATGGCGGCCGACATCATTCATGATGCCGAGTACTACATTCTCAAGGCCCAGCACGGTGACACGTGGGCAACGCAGGACGCGGAGATCGATGCCAAACTGAAGGCGTTGCGCGAAAAGCATGGCGCCCCGCCCAACATCGTGCACATCATGTGGGACGACACCGCGGTTGGAGAAATCGGTGTTCCACAAATCCAGGCCGCCCGGGGTTTTAAAACACCCAACATCAATAAATTTGCGGCAGAAGGACAATACTACGCCCGCATGTACACAGAACCGTCGTGTACACCGACCCGTGCCGCGTTCCAGACCGGACGACATGCCGTCAGATCGGGTATGTACACGGTCAGCTTCCCCTACGAATATGGTGGAATGAGTGAAAACGAGACCACCATTGCTGAAGTGCTGAGCGAAGTGGGTTACGCAACGGCATTCTATGGAAAAGGTCACCTTGGTGACATCGAGCAGAGTTACATGACCAATATGGGCTACGATGAAGCACTCTGGGCGCCTTACAACCAGGTGCCCAGTATGTATGTGCCTCGTGGTGATCTTGGAC
>JAUXDC010000113.1 GCA_030618605.1 Holophagae bacterium
TACCATCCCCCGGCCCCTTACTTGCATTGGAAGAGAGGGAGAGGGGGAGAGGGGGGGAGGGGGAGATTGCGGAGTCTCCGCGGATTTTCGAAGCTGCCCCCGGATGAGTGCCTGAAGGACTCAGAGGTCGTTCCCTGAGTTGAGGATGTAGCGCTCCCATTCCTGTTCGTAGGCCAGGGAAGCGGGGCTGTCCATGCGGTCGAGAAAGACGATACCGTCGAGGTGGTCGAACTCGTGTTGGAGAACCCGGGCGTGAAAGCCGTCGGCCGTCAGAGAAACGGCATTGCCCTCAATATCGCGGGCCCTGACCTTGATGCGACTGTACCTGGGTACGATGCCTCGAAGGCCCGGGATCGACAGGCAACCCTCCCAACCATTTTCGACCGTCTCACCAACCGGTTTGATTTCAGGATTTGCCAGGAGTGTTGGAGCAATATCCGGATGGTCGTCGTCTCCAGGCACCCAGTAGACAAAGAGGCGCAGGCCCTCGGCAACCTGGGGCGCCGCCAGACCCACTCCGTCCTCCGAGATCATGGTTCGCACCATGTTCCGACACAGATCATTCAGACGTCCGGTCCCAAAAAACTCTCCCGGAACCGGTTCGGCCACCTGCCGTAGGACGGGGTGGCCCAACCGGATGACCTCAAGTGGGGAGGGCTCTGCAGTGCCGGTGGTCATTGGCTAGCCGCAGCCGGAACATCCACTTCCGGCGGTTGAACAGGCATTGGCCGGAGCGTTGGGGTTGTCGACGGTGAAGCCTGCGCCCCGCTGGTCTTCTACGAAGTCGACCGTTGCACCGGTCAGGTGAGGTGCGCTATGGGGATCGACCAGCACTTGAAGTTCACCCGCGTCAACGACTGTGTCGTCGTCTCTCTTGTCGTCGAAGGTGAAGCCGTAGGAAAAGCCGGAACAGCCGACACCCTGGATGAAGATGCGAAGATTCTTACCTTCCGCCTCGGGCATCGAGGTGGAAAACTCTTGGACTTTGGCGATAGCCGATTCACTGAATGAGATCATGAGACCTCCCGGTCTGTTGGTTATGCGGCCTCGGCGAGGCTGCGGTCATCGAAGGAGAATTGGACAGCCGACTCGTGTCCGCCGGTCGAAATCCTCGTGGAGTTACTCAGAACCTTGCTCGGTCAGCCACCTTTCGGCCTCCAGCGCCGCCATACAGCCAGAGCCAGCGGCGGTGATCGCCTGGCGGTATTTGCTGTCCTGGACGTCGCCGCAGGCAAAAATACCCTCGATCGATGTCCGGGTCGAATCAGCCGCGGTTTTCAGGTAGCCGACGTCGTCCATGTCCAGTGTTGTCTTGAAGAGATCGGTGTTGGGCTTGTGGCCGATGGCGATGAAGAGCCCTTCCAGGGGCAGATCCCGCATCTCTCCATTTTGTGTGTCCTTGAGGCGAACGCCGGTGACACCGCCGCTGTCCTTGCTGCCCAAAACCTCGTCAACCACCGAGTTCCAGGCAAATTCAATCTTGGGGTTGTCCATCGCCCGCTGGCGCATGATCTTGGATCCCCGCAATTCGTCACGACGGTGAATCAGGGTCACCTTGGAAGCGAATTTTGTCAGAAAAAGAGCCTCTTCCAGGGCGGTGTCGCCACCGCCGACAACGGCGATTTCCTTGTCGCGATAGAAGAAGCCGTCACAGGTGGCACATGCAGAGACACCGTAGCCCATCAGGGCCGTTTCACTTTCCAACCCAAGCAGACGGGCCGTCGCGCCCGAGGCGATGATCAGGGTGTCACAGGTCCAGATTCCATTGTCGTCGGTGTGGACCGTGAACGGGCGTTGGTCCAGCTTGACCTCGGTGACCTGGTCGAACAGGAATCGCGTACCGAACCGTTCCACCTGGGCCTTGGTCCGTTGCATCAACTCGGGGCCGGTGATGCCTTCCGGGAAGCCAGGGTAGTTTTCGACCTCAGTCGTAATCGTCAACTGTCCGCCGGGCTGCATGCCTTCAATGACGACGGGCTCGAGATCGGCCCGGGCGGCGTATAAAGCGGCAGTCAAGCCGGCGGGACCAGATCCGATGATGAGGACTTTGGCGTGTGTGTCGTTCAAGAGAACCTCCAATGAGCGAGGGATCGGAAGGTGAATCGCAGCGGGTTATAGATGACCGATCCCTTGGTCCCGTGCGATGCGGCGGCGATTGTACCCAAAAAGACGCCGTGCCGCCAGGACAAATGAGTCAACATCAGGGTCTGCCGGTCCATTCCGGCAGGGTGGTTTGAATTTCGGCCAGGAGCGTTCCTGCCGTCGAGGGCTGGCCGGTGTCTGAATAGGCCCGGGCAAGGGCCTCGTCCCGGGTGAAGGGGTCAAACATCGCACTCAGATCGTTGCGAGAAATTCTGGCTTGATCGGAGTTGCCGGCAAGGTCCGAGAGTACTGCTTGCAGGGCGAGGAGCCGGGGATCGCCGGGCATCTGCCGGAGGGCTCGTTCTATGAGAGGTCGAGCCCCGGAGAGATCGGAGGCCATCAATCTGCACCTGGCCAGATGATAGGCGGTTGAGGAACACCACCGGCCCCCCCGTCTCGGACGATAGCCTTCGGTCTCGAGGGACCGTAGGAGGTACTCAGCATCGCCATACCGTCCGATTTCAATCATGACCAGAGCCAGATCAAAGAGTCGTTGGGGTGGTTGACTTTCCGCCAGTTGCCCCCGAATCGCCCTATTGATGATTTGAGGATCGGCCGTCTGGAGGCTCGACGGATCGAGGAAAAGGGCGCCCCGCGCCAACCATAGGATCGCTTCGTCATCCTGTTGTGCCGTTTTTGCCTCGTGTGCTGTGGTCTCTTGTGCTTCAAGGAGTCGCCAGCCGTGCCGGTCTTCGTATTGGGCGGTTCCCTCAATGCTCAACAGGACTCCCGACAGGAGAGCGGCGGTGAGAGCGATACCAACAATCCGTTGCCGATCAGAGCGCCAGGCTGAAACGATCCCATTGATGGCGACGCCGATCAGCAGGGCGACGGCAGGGAGAAGCACGTTGCGTTGGCGTGCCGTTACGTAGAACAGAACCATCACCAACCAACTGCCGACGACCCACAGGCCAAGGGCTGGAATCCAGGGTTGCCGCCAACTGAAGAAGAGGCCCAGGGCAGCGAGGGCCACCAGCACACCGAAGGGGATAAACGGGCCTCCGGCCAGACTTTCAGATTTTTGCTGAAGAGTCTTCAGGTCCCAGGCGTCATAGGAGTGAAGGGCCAGACCTGCCTTCCGGAGGCCCAGCTTCAGGGCAGCGGTGGGTTCGTGCCTGACAAAGGCCAGGGCCCGTCCGGCCCAGAAGGTGTTTGCGGATTGGGCTGATATGGGTCGGCCGGTGGCCCGGGCGGCCACCAAACGGTAGGCAACGTGCAGGCCGTCCGGCAAGCCAAGCCCGTGCTCGATGTCCTTGACCACGACGGGCGCCTCGCCAAGGTATCCGGTGGCCAGGGGATTCCACCCTTCCGAGAGCACCGTTCCCGGATTCATCGGTGTCGGTGGAGCGCCGGTCATTGTGATGATGGCAAGGCGAGCAGCCAGCACGGGCACGGCAATGCCGATGATCAATGGGAGGACGGCCAGAAGTCTTTTTTGCGGATGTGCTCTCCATCCCAGACCCACGATTGCCAGAATGACCGGCAACAGCACTGACGGACGGGTGACGATCGCCAGTCCCAGGGTGAGACCAGAAGCCAGTCGAAGACCCGGTCGATCCGAGCTGACGATCAGACTCAGTCCGATGGACGTCAAGACCAGGATCAAGGTCTCCGGTTCGATCTCGGTGGCGTTGACCAATGCGGCTCTACTTGCCAGAAGGCCGACCGCGGCGCCCAGGCCGGCACCAAGACCCCATCGACGCCAGGCCGCGGCCCCACAAATAGCAGCGGCCAAGGAAACGCCAATGATCTGGGCGGTTCGAAGAGCCACACTGTCCAGTCCCAATGGGCCGGTGCAGAGGACGACGATCCACAAGTATCCCGTGCTGAGGTCCCCCAGTCGGTCGAGGGGTATGTGCCCTGCAAGGATTTCCGAGGCGATTTCGGTGTATTTGGCAAAAAACCCCTGGTCGGGTAGGTCGTTGACCGAGGAAATTCGAATCCAGGTAATACCCGCCAAGGCCAGCACGGTGATCAGAGCCACAATGCGGGTCCGGGTCGAAAGCCGACTGGAGAACGCCATGGGATGATTGTAGCGCTTAGGGTTCTGAAGAGCATAGGCCAGGGGTGAAACAATATATGGTGGAGCGGTCGAGGCCTCTGCTCTTCAGAATCCCATTTTGATTCGGTGCACGCATCATGGGTTCGGGGTAGGATGCCTTTATGAGAATAGGAATTATTCTTGGGACAATATTGGTGAGCTTCTCGGCGGTTGCACCGGGCAGTGAAAGGGCTGCCCTCAGCGCAAGTGAGCAGGAAGTATCCAAGGCCCACCGGCGCAACCAGCAACTCCCGCTCCCGCACGGCGAGGCCATGGTCCTGGCCGGGGTAGCTCGGAGTATCGGAGCTCTCGAGGCGGAAATGGCCTTCCTTGAGCGAGCGGTTGAGAGTCCGACCTACGGTGAGGTTGCTCGAATCGAGCTTGCTGAGATGTTGGTGGATACCGATGCCCAGAGGGCTGCCGAATTGGTCCTTCCGTCACTGAAAAACGCAGGTTCCAGTCAGTTGCGTGAGGCTGCTGCCAATGTGGCACGGAAGAGCGTATTGGCAGGACTGTCGCCGGAGCATATGCGTTCGATAGAACAAGCCTCCCGGAGGCTTCCAAGGTCGAGCCGGAGGGCGATTGAAGCGGTCACTGCCGACCTTGAAACCGAGGGTGGGCGGCAGACGCTGCGAGCGTTGCTCGAGAGGAACCGGGGAGACTTACCCGCCTTGGATGCGGCTCGGAGACTCGAGGCCCTGGATGATCCTACGCCCAGGGAACAATGGTTGGTTGCCGGTTGTCTCTTTCGCCATGCGCTGTATGAAGAGGCGGCCTCGGCTCTCGAGATCGTAGCCGGGTTGACGTCGAAGGATATTCCGGCATCCGAGCCGGCCTTTCTCAGGGGACGGTGCGCCTTCCGGCTGGATCGATGGACGGAGGCCGAAAACTGGTATCAACGCGCACTGAAGACGGCGCCGACCGTAACGCGCAGAGCAGAGATTCAGGTGCATCTGGCCAGAACCCGAGAACTGGCCGGGGACCTCGAGGGAGCGGTCGAAATGGCGCGTCAGGCCGTCGTGACCAAGACGACCGACGACCGACGCCTTTTCTTGATCAGACTCCGGTTGCGCCAGGGACGCCGGGATCTGGCCAACCTCGGCCTTGCCGGCGTGAGGTCAACGTCTGCAAGAGCCCGAGGGCGTGTGTTGATGGCGCTCAACGAATTGGGCACGGGCAGGACAGACGAGGCTCTCGCGGCCTTGCAATTGGTCAGAATCCGGCCATGGAGGGGGCCGGTACGGGTCGTGGCTGCAAGTGAACTGGCACGAACCGATCGGCCCCGGGAAGCGGTTGCCATGCTGGAGAGCGCTGCCAAGGACCTGGACGCCTTTTGGGGGGGACAGGCTCGGAGGGTCATGGCCTCGCTTCCGCCGGAGGTGGTCGCCGATTGGCGGGGCAGGCAAAAGGCAATGGTCGATGCGGAGGGTGGCATTGTTGGTCCTGCTCTGAGGCGGTGGGCGGTGTTGGAGTTCGATTTCGATGTTCTGGCCGGCATTCGAAAGCGTCTGGTCACGGCCCGTTCAATTCACCCTGTCGAGGCCGAGCCCTTGGTTGGAGGATTGGCGGGGGACCTCCGGTCCATCGGTTTGATCCGGAAAGCCGTTCGTTGGGATCCCGGGGCATTTCCCGTAAAACCTCCGGAGGAGGGACTGTGGACGGTTGATCAGTTCCTTGCTGGAGATAGCCCCTGGCGGGCGATTCGCACGGCGAATGCCGTTTGGAGGAGTTGGGGCACCGACGTCCCCGTGCGAGCCTATCCGGAGGCCCTGGAGGCGGCGTATTACCCCATGCCCCGTCTTGGCGAGGTCATGGTGGCGGCAGATAACGGTGGTATCGACTGGGCGATTGTCGCCGGCGTTGCCCGTGAAGAATCACGATGGAACCCCGGAGTGATGTCCGTGGTCGGTGCGCGCGGCCTGATGCAGTTGATGCCGCTGACGGCGGAGACGGTCGCGGCCAGGATTGGGAAGGAGAGCCCTGCCCCCGACCAGCTTTTCGAATCCGAGTTGAGCCTCGAACTGGGGGCAGCCGAACTGGGACGCCTGAACCGTAGTTTTGAGGGCTTCAGCGCGGCGGCAGTCGCGGCATACAACGCCGGGGAAGCCCAGTCGCGTCTCTGGGTCGAACAGTGTGGCGCCGATTGTGACGAGGCTCGCTTTCTGTTGACGATCACCTTCAACGTAACCAGGGGTTATACCGAAGACGTTTTGGCTTCAGCCGAGACCTACAGGAGGCTGATATCTCACCCGGCGGAGCTGGAACCAGAATTGAACTGAACGGCGCGCCGATTCCCTGCCCGCACTGGCTCCTTCGGACCGGCGTGCCGGTTCCTAGCCCACGCTACCCGCTTCGCGGGCCCGAGCCTGTCGGCTCGGCAAGCCTTCGGCTTGGCGTCGGTTCCCGGCCCGCGCCGGCTCCTTCGGAGCCTCATGGCTTCGCCATGGCCGGTCGTTCCGACCGGCGCGCCGGTTCCTACTCAACAAAACGAGTGACGCGATGGCGTTCCCGGCATTGGTCAAGCCAGCGTTCGATTTCGGCGTTGAGTTTCTCTTCTGACACCAGCCGGCGGAGATCCTCGGTAACGTGTGCCAACGAGGGAGGTGCTGTGCCGACGTCGCGCATCGGTTCAACGACCACTCGCCGGTAAGCCTCTTCCACGTCCGTGATTGTGACCGTCACCCTGGGACGGAGATGCCTCTTGACCCAGGTCTGGACAGCGGCTACCCGGAGGGCCAACGCTTCGACATCTTCCCACTCGAGACCATGTGCCGCCAGAGCTTCCCTCAATTGAATCTCACCTCCCCCGCGGGTGGTCATCGATTCGAGTTGCTGGTCAACATCGATCTCCAGGCGCTGTAGGGCGCCTGAAGCGATGAGGTCCAGATACTGGAGTTCCAGGCGGATCCTTGAATCCAGGGGGTCGTACTCGCTCTCGGTGTCGGAGGTTTCAGCCGACGGGCCAATGCCGACCAGTTCCGCCAAGACAATATCCGATTGAAGAAGGGGATTTCGGTCAACAACTGCGAGGACTTCGTCGATCGTTTCCCCGGCCCATCCAGGGCTGGTGACCAGAAGGACTGTCACCACCACCAGTGACAGCTGGTACCGCAGAATTTCCACTCGTTTCACAGGACCTCCAGAATGATGATAGCTGAGGCGGTTGAAAAGCGTCGATGGAGCCGTGAGACGCCTGCCTCCCTACAGATTTTCGGCAACACTGTTGTTGCCGCGGGCGTCCCGTGCCCGCGCTGGCTCCTTCGGGGCCTCACGGCTTCGCCGTAACCGGTCCTCCGGGCCGGCGCCGGTTCCTGCCCGCTGGGGCTTCCAGCCGAGAATTGAGAAGCAGAGTATTCAATTTTTCAGCCGCCATTAGGTAACACCTACCCGGCGGGCCGGTCAGTCCAATTCCGGTTCCGGCTCCGCCGGGTTACGATTTGTATGCCTGCGGAGGGAGGAGCACAATGGCTGATGTTGTGGAAACCAAATCTGGAACCTTGTGGATTGTTGCGACGCCCATCGGGACGCTGAGTGACTTCTCAGCACGGGCAGGCCAGGTTCTCCAACAGGTGAGCCTGGTGTTGGCTGAAGATACGCGGCGAACGCGGCGGCTCCTTGCGGGGCTTGATCTCAAGGTGTCGGGTTCGCTTCGATCGCTGCACGAACACAACGAAAACACTGTGGTCCCGGCGGTTCTTCAATGTCTCCGGGAGGGTCGTGACGCGGCGATCGTCAGTGATGCGGGAACACCGGTTCTTTCGGATCCCGGATTCGAGTTGGTTCGTCGGGTCCGCGAAGCGGGGTTCCAGATCGCCAGCGTTCCGGGGCCTTCGGCGTTTTCCGCCGCCCTGGCTGCTTCCGGCCAGCCGCCCTTGCCGGCAGTTCTGATTGGGTTTTTGCCGCCGAAAAAGGGTCAGCGCCGTCGTCGCCTCTCCGAGCCGATCATGTCACAGGCGACCACCGTGATCTTTCTGTCACCTCATCGGCTTGGGGCCGAACTCCTGGATGCAGCCGAGATCCTGGGAGAGGGCCGGCCTGCAACCCTGATGGCTGAATTGAGCAAGAGGCACGAACGGGCCGAGATGGGGACCCTGGGCGACCTGGCTGCCGGACGTGAGGTCCAAAAACCGAGGGGCGAGTACGTGCTGGTGATCGGTCCGCCGCCTTCAGAACCGCGTTCGTCCCACAAGCCGGGTCCCGAAGAGGCAAACCAGGCGTATCTGGCCGCTTTGGACATCACCGGGGAGCGTCGAGAGGCAATGCGGATTGCAGCCCGGGAACTGCATCTGGGTCGCCGGGAGTTCTATGCGCTTCTTCTTGAAAATGAGGACCTTTGAGAGGCTATGTTACCCTTGGTTGGTCTATTTGCGTCGAGGATCTCCGATGATTTTTGGCGTCGAGAGGCATCCTGACGCCCGGGGTGGAAAAAACGTTTTCGATGAGTTTCATTGGGGAGGTACCGATGATCGGCCGTCGTCTGATCGCGATTTTTGGAACGGTTTTTGTTGCGGCGGTGCTGGTGGGCTGTGGATCCAAGCCGGTCGTGGGAGTTGTGTTGCCTCTTACCGGGTCCGCGAGCGGCTATGGCGTCAGCATTGAAAGTGGGATGCGGTTGGCGATCAATGATGCTCGGGATACCGGCCAACTGCCTCCGCAGTTTGAAGTGGTTTGGGTCGATTCCGAGAGCGATCCCGAGAAGGGAATCGCCGAGATTCGACGTTTGGTCGATGAGCGGGGCGCGAAACTGATTCTGGGTGCGGCGACCAGTTCGGAGGCCCGGGCCCTCGTCGAGGTACTGGATGACATCAATGTCGTCTGTCTGTCCCCGTCGGCGTCGACGCCCGGTCTGACCAAACGCAGCAAGCTGTTCTACAGGATTTATCCATCCGACCAACTCGAGGGGCATACCGCAGGGAAATTCATGATTGATCGACTCGGGGCGACCGAAACGGTTCTCTTTGTTGGGAAT
Source organism: Holophagae bacterium (assembly GCA_030618605.1). GTDB lineage: Bacteria > Acidobacteriota > Thermoanaerobaculia > Thermoanaerobaculales > Sulfomarinibacteraceae > DAOWGJ01. The sequence goes on from JAUXDC010000113.1 coordinate 9,153, forward strand.
CACGATTATGTCGCCGGTATCGAACCGGAATTCCGCAGCCAGTACGAGGGTGGTCTCGGCGGCACGGTCGTCGCAACCATCGATCTCACGTCGGAGGGCTGGGATCAGAAGGTGGTCGGGGTTCTCAAAGAGCACAAGCCGACGGCTGTCTACATTGTCGGATATGCAGAGGAGATCCTCATGGCAATTCGTCAGCTGAGGGCTGACGGGTTCAAGGGCCGAATCGTGACAACCTCGGCGTTTTTCACCAGTCAGATTCTGAAGGAAGCCGGCGAAGCGGCAGAAGGCGTATTTTTCCCCTTGCCGCCCTTTGACCGAACGGCCGAAACGGAGCCTGTAGTTTCCTTCGTACATCGTTACATGGAGACTTTCGAGCGGGCGCCGGATGTCTTCGCCGCGCATGGGTACGATGCGATGAAAATCGCCATCCAGGTCTTTGCCATCGCCATCCCCCCGGAGACGCCGGAGATCAACAAGGCGTTGCATTTCGGTGTGACGGACTTCATGGGTGTGACAGGGCCGATCCTCTTCGACGATCACGGAGACGTCAAGCACTACCCCAAGATGTTCATCGTCAAGGACGGGCAGGTAATAGGTTATCGGCGATACCTCGATGCCGAGAGAAAGCGAATTCTCCGGCAGGTTCAAAACCTCCTGATCTCGGAGGGGTGACGACGCCTGCCGAGGCTCCGGCTTTCAAATTATTGGAACAAATGAGGGAGGCCGTTCGGGTGGATGAGTCGAAAAGGAAAAGGAAACTTGGAACTCGCTTCCTTGTCCCAATTTGTCGGATCCGAAACCTCTTGGCCGTCGCTCAGCCCGGCCGGTTAATTTCAGACATGTCTGTCTGTAACATTTTGGGTTTCACAACGGGGAGCACAACTTCCCCGTTTGTGCCTTTTTGTGCCTTTTTGTGGCTATTTCGTCAACTTTACGAGCGCCCAGGCTCTCGACAGACGCAATGGTCTCGGGCCTTCGGGAGAGTGTGATCGTGACGCATACCGCCATCTTGTGGCGCCACAGGGCCTTGGTTGGGGTCTTGGTCCGGCGTGAGCTCGCTGCCAGGTACCGGGCCTCCGTTCTGGGCTTTTTCTGGTCTTTGCTCAACCCCCTGATGTTGCTGATGGTCTATGCCTTCGTTTTCACGACGATTTTCCAGCCGAGGTTTCCCGGTGGGCAACCCTATCCTCTGTTCCTCTTTGCCGGCCTTTTGCCGTGGATGTTTTTCTCCGGTGCGGTCATCGACGCTGCAGTAACGATGGTGGACAACGGTCCGTTGCTGGCGAAGGTGATGTGTCCGCCGGAGATTTTTCCGGCGGTGACAGTCTTGGCCCACCTGGTCAACCACCTGTTTGCGCTGCCTGTTCTGGTGGGGGCAATGGCTGTGGCCGCATGGTTTGGGGCTCATCCTTTTCCGTGGACCATCGTATTTCTTCCGTTGGCGTTGGTGCCATGGGTCCTGACCACTGCCGGGGTTGCGGCTGCGGTGGCGGCCGGGGCGGTTCATTTTCGAGACCTCAGGGATCTTGTAGGCCACCTTCTCAACCTGCTCTTTTTCTCTTCGCCGATCATCTACAGCCTGGAAGGTCTCGACCTCCACCCGAAACTGATGATGGTGCTCCGTTTGAACCCCTTTGCCAGTCTGGTCGAGGTTTACCGGAATCTGGCCTTCGGGGGACATCTTCCGGAGATGCAGACGGCCCTGACCGCATTGCTGGTCGGGCTGGGTGTCTTCTTTCTAGGGACCTGGGTGTTCTCCCGGATGCGCGATACGATCGTGGAGGCCGTGTGACGCCGGGTGAGCTCCTTTTTGAGGACGTCTCCAAGGTCTTCCGGCTCAGGGGCAGAAAGGGGCGCCACGAGACGCTGAAAGGGGTGCTGTTTTCCAGAGCGGCGCGACGAAAAGGTCGTGCGCAGGTCGACTTTCAGGCCTTGGACAACATCGACCTGGCAGTCAAGCCCGGCGAAGTCGTGGTGGTTTTGGGGCCCAACGGCTCGGGCAAGTCGACCCTTCTCAAACTGGCCGGGGGGATCTTCCGCCCCACG
>JAUXDC010000164.1 GCA_030618605.1 Holophagae bacterium
CCAACCGGCGCCTTCAATGCCGAAGAGGTCGCGAAGGAGATCTTCAACGTGCAGCACGGCGCCCTCGGGGATCAGGCGGTCAATGCTGGCGGTCGATGAACCGTCCGCAGTGTGATAGATCAGTGTCGTCTGGGCCTCGATCAAGGCCGGGTTGACCAGGGTCAGTTCAGTCGCCCACTGCGTGCCGTGGAGCCCCGGTTGGGCTGCGACCGTTGGAATTACCAACTGCCCAGCAGCCTCGTCGACCAGTGTTGGCGGAATAAAGGTCGGATCGTGAGAGAGATCATCGACGACCGAGGCGTAGCAGGTAAAAAGGTCGGAGGTGTCGGGTGACGAGACCATCGCCCAGGCGCCCCGAAGCACTCCAAAATCCGAAAGGACATTCACGTTTTGTGCGAAGGCGCCGGCTCCGGAGGAGATTGAAACCTCTCCAAGGAGGCTGCCGCCCGAATCAAAGACTTCGAAGGTTACGGTGATGGACTGACTGCCGAGATTGTAGAGGCCGAAATTGGTGTGAAATCCGTCGCCGGATGCCAGACCCGCCAGTACGGAAGTCGTCTGGCCGGCCTGGGCGTCGCCCCGTCGTATCGGCGCAATCGTCTGGCCGAAGGTCCCGGTCTGAGACTGTGCGGCTGTACGGGTGGTCAGGATGATCTCAGGCAGAGTCGAGGTCACGGTCATGCCCCCGGCACCCTCGTGGCCCAGTGCTGCGACGATGTCCGCCAGAGTACGTTGCGTTCGCGCGGGGATCGTGATGGTTCGGTCGACCGTCGTGGTGGTCTGTGATTCAGATGGACTGAAAACCAGGTCTGCTACGGCATCGGTGTCGCCGGTATTCAGGAGGACGAGGTCAGTGCTCCACCATCCTCCGCCCAGGCCGGCGGTGCTGGCCACGGCCGGAATAGCCAGTCGATCCTCAGCATCTGCCGGGATTTCAACCGAAAACGCGCTCAACGGAACGGTAGCCCAGGGGAGGGTGGGGTCGTTGGATCGAATCCTCAGGGTTCCTTCGACGGCCCCGGTCGGGCCGGCAGTCGATACGATTGCGAGGTTCCTATACTCGTCAGGGGGAATGGAAATCGAGCCCCCACTGCCGGCCGAATTCTCAAAAGGGCCTTCAAAAACGAATTCTTGAAGATGGAGATCCTCGGTGCCGTCGTTGGAGATCCTGAGGGGAACCCCGGTGAAGTCGTCACTGACGATGCCGAGGTTCAGGGCAGTTGGGGTCACCTGAAGGTGAGGCGCCGAAGCCCCGGTGCCTCGGAGTCTGATCTTGACGATCGGCTTGGCGGGGTTGTCCGTCTCCAGGAGAAGGTCCTCTTGGAAGTCACCGACCGCATTTGGAGAAAAGCGGACGAGGATGGTGTGCTGGGTTCCGGACTCGGACACCGGCGGGACTGGTGACGCCAGGCTGAAGACCTCACCCTCGAGAGTTGCCGAGAGCGTTACGGCGTTCTCGCCAAAGTTGAGCAACTGAAAGGCGGCGTCGCCAACCCCAAAGACCGGGACACTTCCGAAGTCGACGCTCGAGGGCGCCTCAAGAAACGTGCCCGGGAATACAGCGCCGTGGCCCTGGACTCTGGCATAGGTGATGCCGGAATTGTCGGGGTCATTTGATGAGATCCAAAGCCAGTTGGCTCTGGGGCCCGAACCGCCGGAACGGAAGGAAATTTGAAGATCGACTGCTGCGCCTGGCGCCAGGGTCAGGGGCAACTCGGTGGGGGCGGTGATGGTGAAATCCGAAACGCTGGACGAGGCGAAGCCCCAAGAGAAAATTTGCAACGGACTCCCGCCGACATTGGTCAGGGGGATTGTGAGAGTCGCCGGTGAGGTGGGTGACGACTGACCGGCATCGAATGGTCCGGGGTAGCCGGGGCCCAGGTCGAGGTCGGGCTGGTCGTTCGATGCGGCCAGAAACAGGCTCCATCGATTGGGGTCCAACTCAATTCCGATTGCTGCGGCGTTGAGGGGAATGTCAATGGTCTGCTCCGCCTCTGCGGCCAACTCAATGCGATGGTCTTCCACTCCTGCGGCCGTCGTCACCCGCAGGTCCAGCGGTATCTCAAACAGTCCGGCGTTTTGCTGGATCTGATTGACTGCAATCCGCACCGCAGGGCCATCGACGGCCTCCCATGAATAACGGAATCGGGGCCGATTCTCCCCGTAGACCCACTGCCGGAAGAATTGTTCGAGATCTCTCCCGGAAACAGTTTCAAAGGCAGCCCTGAGATCCTCGGATGTTGCGGCCTCGCCTGCGTGAGCCTGACGGTAGGCGACAACGCCCTCGAAAAAGTCTTCATCTCCGAGGAGATGGCGCAACATTCGAAGAACCCAGGCGCCCTTGTCGTAGACGGTCCCAGAAAATGGCACCGGATTGTCGTAGACCGCTCCGAGGAAGAGACCGATACCATCGGACTCTTCCAGGTAGTTCTGTAATGTGCTTTCGCCGAGGTGTTCCGCCCACAGCCACTCGGTCAAGGTGGCAAAACCCTCGTTGAGCCACAACTCCCGCCAGTCTGCGCAGGTAACCCAGTCTCCCCACCACTGGTGGCCCAATTCGTGGACATTGAGCCAGGGCATCCAGGTTGTACCAATGGCGGCAGCCGAAATCGTCGTCAAGGTCTGGTGTTCCATGCCGCCGCCGAAATTTGCCGTGCAATTGCCATACTTCTCGTCGATGAAAGGGTATTCGCCGAAGTACCCGGCCATCGTTGAAATCATGTCAGGCGTGATGGCGAGGTCGGCCTCTGCCTGGTCCGCTACCTCGGGGAATGCGTAGAGGGCGACCGGCATTGTTGTGCCCTGATCAGAAACGTAGGTCTCTTCGGAATGGACGTAGTCTGCAGCGTTCATCACCACCAGGTAGGAAGCGACCGGGTACACGGAGGCCCAACTGGTAGTTGTCGTCCCGTCTCCGTGGTCAACCGTGCTTTCCATCAAACCGTTGGAAGCCACCGTGTATTCGGACGGGGCAGTAACGGTGATGTCGACGATCGCCTTGTCGTCAGGCCGGTCGTTGCAGGGCCACCAGACCCTGGCGCCGAAGGGTTCGGCCATCGTCCACGCCACACGCTGCCCGTTGCCATGGTAGTCCCAGTTGATGCCGTTTCCCCGGTGGCCTGCACGGCCACCGTAGGTAACGACGATCCGGAGGTTGTCGTTCAACCTCAAGGCTCTTGGAAGGTTGATCGTCAGTCTATCGTCTTCGTGACTGAAATCGAGGTCGACCGGGGAGTCGAAAGGGTAGGCGGCATCTTCGAGGAGGGTGACGCCGAGCACTCGAAGTCCGGACCATGCGTCCAATTCAACCGTCGTGACGTTGGATTGAACGGCCGTGAGGTTGATTTCGACCGAGCCGGACACAACTTCGCGGCTGAAGTCCAAAAAGAGCTGGATACCATAGCGGGAGACGTCGATCGGAGAGGGGTCCAGGAGCGGCGCCCAACTGTTCCCGGCGACGAGCCCCTTGGCCCGTGCCCGTTCCAGTTGCGCAGCCTTGCCTGATGCTTCGGCCTCGTGGAGGCTGAAGAAATTCAACGCGGCGTCGACCTCAGGAGGAACGTCAGTGGCGCTCGCAGCGCTGCAAATGCTGAGAGCCAGAAATAACGAAAAATATCGGAAAGACATGGATCCTCCAGACCAGAATTACGGGGCAGTGGATTGTACGGGAAACCAAGTCCCAAGTTTGTGGCTGATAGCTGAGACCTGATAGCTGAGAGCTACCCGAGATCGGCCCATCCTTCGATTTCGATCAGCAGACCCTGTCGACACAACTCGGCCTGGGCCAGTTCTAATACCTCGGCATCGGCGGCAGGTGTCCACTGGGTCTTGCCCCCAAATTCCCTGAGGACTGTGACCCATGACAGGTTTTTGACCCCGGTTTCGTAGGTGAAGGGTGGTGTTAAGGTAGCCAAATGGAATTGAAGATGGATCCAAAGAGGACCCCGGTTTCCCCGCACCCGCCGTTGCCGCAGTATTACGAAAAGGCGAAGGATCGGAGGTCGTTCGTCGACCGGATCTTCGACGACACCGCGGTCCACTACGACTGGATCAACAACGTGATGTCGTTGGGGTCTGGGGTTGCCTACCGTCGGGACGCCTTGCTTCGTGCCGGTGTGGAGTCCGGCATGCGGGTCCTGGATGTCTGTTCAGGTAGTTGTCAGGTGGCCAGGGCTGCCGAGGAAATTGTCGGAGAGGAAGGCTGGGTCTCAGGTCTCGATGCAAGCATGGGTATGTTGTTTGAGGGCCGGAAATTTGTTTCGGCGCCGCTGACCCAGGCGTTTGTGGAGAATCTTCCCATCGCCGATGGGGTAGTGGATGCCGTAACGATGGGATATGCCCTGCGGCACGTCTCCGATCTGGAGACAACTTTCAGGGAATATTTCCGGGTCTTGAAGCCGGGTGGCCGTCTTCTGATCCTGGAGTTCACAAAACCCAGCTCCAGGCTGATGTTCCACACTTCCCGTTTTTATCTCAGGCGGGTGGTGCCGATGGTGGCCAGACTCAAGGGCCGAAAGGCGAAGACACTGATGGAGTATTTTTGGGACACTATCGAGAATTGTGTACCGCCGGAGACGATTCTTGAGGCATTGGTTGCATCGGGATTCGAGAACGTAAGCCGTTCGGGGCAGAATCAACTCTTCAGTGAATACCTGGCGTTCAAGGGGGAGTGAGCCTTTTTGTCGCTATCCCTTGAATCTGGCAAATCCCTAATCCCTAATCCCTTTCCCCTAACCCCTGCCTTTGCCGGGTCAGGTCAGCGCGACCGGCGTCAATCCCCGCGCCTCGAACTCGTCGAGGAGGCGAGGCAAGACGTGCAAAACCACGGCACGCCCGTCAGGAGTCCGGGCCGAAGACCCATCGTGCAGCAGCAGGATGGCGCCGGGTTTCAGACGACTCGAGAGTCGTTTCAGGACACGGCTTGGGTTGGTGTCGGTTGTATCGTAACCCCGGGCGCTCCACGCTGTCAGGCTCAAGGCCCGGCGTTCCAGTATCGGCTGAAGAAACGGTCCTCGAACGCCGGCCGGGGCCCGAAAATGAGTAGGTCGCTGACTCCCAAGGCCTTCGAGCAGTTCTTGGCTTCGGTCGATCTCCATCGTCATTCTGCGGATTGAGTGAAAGAAGAAGGTCGGCGAGTGACTCCAGCTGTGGTTTCCAAGCCTGTGACCTGCCGCGGAGATCTTCTCGACGAGCGATGGGTGGGCCGCAGCCCTGCGACCGATTGGAAAGAACGTCGCCGAAACGCCCCGGTCCTTGAGGATTTCCAATACGGCCGGGGTCACTTCCGGGTCAGGTCCGTCGTCGAAGGTCAGGGCAACCCGGCCGTTGCCGCCTTCTGCCTGTGTCAGTCGGCTGAGGCAGGGGCCAAACACCTGCGCACGAGGAACGATGCCCGCTAGAGCTATCAGTACGTGATCGGCAATCAAGGCGGAAACAACCATGGGCCAGAGGGAGGGCGCTGCCGCAAGAGCAGCCGCCCCTGCGAGGTGCCAGGCGATGGACCCCTTGATCAGACCGGACAGGCGTGAAACTGTCTCAGTCACCGAGTCTCCAGCCATTGCCGGATGAGCTTTCGGTCGACTTTCCCCCGTGGTGTACGGGGCAGTGCTTCGACCGTCAATATTTGTCGTGGGACTTTGTGGGAGGCCAGGTGTTGCCGGCACCATGCTCTGATGCCATCCACCTGCGGCATCGTTTCATCTCCGGCGACGATCGCTCCCAGAGATTCCCCAGACATTGACGACCCCTGGATTGCCATCACCATCGCTTCGTCAACACCGCTGAGCCCATTCAGTACCGTCTCGACCTCCCTTGGATCAACCTTTTTGCCTCTGACGTTGACGATGGCATCCACTCGTCCGAAGAGCAGGAGTTCACCGTCGAGGAAGGCGCCGATGTCCGATGTCAGGTACCGGCCGCCTCCCAGGGTCTCATCACCGTCTGGGATGTAACCGACGGCAGTGGCCGGCGACCGGACCTCAACGATGCCCTGTCCGTCTGCCAGCCCGGGCTCGGGCGCCAACAGAACCTCCACGCCATCGAGAGCTATTCCAAGGGTGCCGCGCTCGGCGGCGTCGCCTCGGCGGTCGTAACAAATGCCGCCGACTTCCGAGGCGCCGTAGAACACATGGATCGGTTGTCCGAAGATCTCCCTGAATCGTCCGGCGGTTTCAGGCTTCAAGGGGGCGCCCGCAGTGATGACCTTTCGGAGAGTCGTTGGAAGTTGGGGGGGCGCCTCCATTTTGAGAAGAGCCTCAATGTAGGCCGGAACGGTTGGCAGAAAGGTGATCCGGCTCTCAGAGGCGGTTTCAACTGCGGAAAACGGACTGATCCCGTCGGGAATCGCCAGAAGCCAGCCCTGGGTCAAGGCCGGCAGGAACAGGCTGGAGAAACCATAGGAGTGGGATAGCGGGATCGCTGCGAGCGCCCGTTCATTCTTGAGTTCCATGGTTGATCGAATGGCGGAATCATCGGTCAGGAGGGCCTCTGAGGTCATACTGATGCCGCGAGGCTGGCCGGTGGATCCGGAGGTCAACCGAATAGTGCTGACAGCATCAGGTATATCCGGAGGGATTGTCTCGACATCTAGGTTCAAAACCATCGCGTCGGCCGACGAAGGCCAGCCCGTGTCCAAAACCAGGCTTCCGGCGCTGAGAAGGGATTGTTCGATACGCCGGCGCTCCGTTTGAGGGGTCCCTCGATCCATCAGCAGTACTTTCAAGCCTGCTCGACGAAGTCCAAGATAGCCTGCCGCGAAGGCGGGGCCGTTGGGGGCCGCCAGGCCGACGATGTTACCCGGCGCCAGACCGCTCTCGACGGCCCGTCGGTGGATGGCTCTTGCAAGCCGTTCAATATCGCCGATAGTCGCCTTCTCTCGTATGGAGACCATCAGTGTGTCGGAAGCACGTGTGGCCACCAGAGCGTCAAATGCGGCGAGAATGGGGTCGTGGTTCTTCAAAAAATCACCAGCGGGAATCGAGTATACTTCGGCCGCATTCCGACAGCGGTTGCTTTGGCAGATCGGCGCTTTGGAGTGGACGGGGGAGGGTGGATGACTCAACAGGAAATGATCCGGGAGCGGCTCAAGAAATTGATTATCGAAAGCCTCAATCTCGAGGGAATGACGCCCGAGATGATCGAAAACGACGCGTCCTTGTTTGGAGACGGTCTCGGTCTGGATTCGGTCGATGCCCTGGAACTGGTGGTCACGCTGGAGAAAGAATTTTCGATTCGTATTGAAGGTGAAGAGACTACCCGCGAGGCTTTTGCTTCGGTTTCGGCCATGGCGGCATTCATTGATGGACTGAGCGGGAGTAATATCTCTCAAGCATGAAGGTTGTCATCACCGGCGTCGGTGCGGTCAGTGGCTTCGGCTGGGGTGTTGAGAGGTTGTGGCGGGGCCTGGAGTCAGGTGCCACCTCCATTCGGGAGCCCTCGGTCTTTGACGTTGAGGGGCAGCGCACGACCTTTGCTGCCGAAGTTGGTCCGCCGAATACTGACGTCCAGGCTGAGATCGATGATTTAAAGAACCTGTCGCGGGCAGATGTCTTTGCGGTGATCGCCGCTCGTGAGGCATTGGTTCGCGCCCGGGTGGACGCCGGCGGCCCTCGGACCGGGGTCTTTTGTGGTGGGAGCACCGCCGGTATGGCCGAGTGCGAGGATTTTGTAGGCCGTATTGTCGGTATTCATCCGGGCAAGCCGACGCTCAGGCTGCTGGCATCTCAACAACTCAATGGGCCCGGTGATGCTGTTGCACGTGATATCGGCGCCTGCGGTCCCGTGATCGGATTTTCTTCGGCCTGCGCTTCAGGGGCGATGGCTCTGGGTGCTGCATTGGAAGCTGTCCGGTCCGGAGACGTTGATGTGGCCCTGGCCGGTGGTGCGGACTCGCTGTGCCGGCTGACCTACTCCGGATTCAACGCTCTGAGGTCGGTCGACCCTGGTCCCTGTCGTCCATTTCGGAGAGATCGCCAAGGCTTGAGTCTTGGCGAGGGGGCCGGAATGTTGGTCCTGGAACGTCTCGACCGGGCCGTGGCGAGAGGGGCTGAGCCCCTGGCCGAGTTGGCCGGGTACGGGGCTTCCTGCGATGCCCACCACATGACGGCGCCTCACCCTGAGGGTAACGGCGCCCTTGCTGCCATGAAGGCGGCCCTCGTGGACGCGGGCCTGGAAAGTCTCGATGTCGGGGCCGTTAACGCGCACGGCACCGGAACCTCCCACAATGATCAGTCAGAGTCCTGCGCGCTCAGGCGACTCCTCGGAGATCGCTCGTGCGAGGTCCCATTGACGGCGCCGAAAGGGGCCTTGGGCCATGTGTTGGGAGCTGCTGGCGCTCTCGAAGCGGTGGCTTCGGTTTTGGCCCTCGAGCGCGGAAAGGTATTTCCGACTGCGGGTAGCGTTCCGGCCGATCCGGACCTGGACATTGACCTGGTGTTGGAGAATCCCCGGCGGCTGCCA
>JAUXDC010000197.1 GCA_030618605.1 Holophagae bacterium
ATTTGTCTTTCTTTGCGTTCCCTTGGCGGTCTTTTGCGACAGCCGGTTCAACATTCTTTGTGTTTTTTCCCTTCCATTTTGTGCCTCTATTGTGGCTTTGCCGGGTTAGCATAGCGATTGATGATGAAAGGAATTTTCAGCCGTCTCAATGCAGCTTCACAGCAGGCTTCGATCAATGTCGAGGATCTTGGTGATGGGATTACGGCGTACCGGCTTCACAGCCGATGGACGCGGATGTTGGGATTCGAGGTCAGTTTCTACCGTGTCGGTGATCTGTTGGTGGATACAGGTTTTGCCCACGCCCGCCCCTTGGTTCTTCAGGCCCTTGAGGGTGGAGCGATTTCGGCGATCTGTTGCACTCACCATCATGAAGACCACACCGGCAACGTGGTGGCCCTGGCCGAGAGGCACGGCTGTCCGGTGTTCGTTTTTCAACCTCAATTTCTCGACTCCGAGGGTCTGGACAATCTGTTGCCCTACCGGCGCCTGTTCTGGGGAAGGCCTGGAGACTTCGCCGCTGAGGCAATGGGTTCCCGGATTATGGGCCGGCACGCGGAACTCGAGGTCATCCCGGCTCCAGGCCACTCCCAGACCCACGTTGCCCTGTTCGAGCCGGTCAGTCGGACCGTATTCGTCGGGGATCTCTATGTCGCTCCCGGCGCCTCGGCTGTGATGACCTACGAGAATCCCTACCTTCTGGCCGACTCTCTTCGCCGGGTCGCTGCCCTTGAGCCCAGGCGCATGTTGACCGGTCACGGCATTGATGCCAGGAACCCTGTCGATCGACTGCTGGCAAAAGCGAGATCAATCGAACGAGCGGCGGCGCGGTCGTGTCATTTGGTCGAAGAAGGCGAACGGCCTCGGGCGGTCGTCCGGCGGATCTTTCCCAAAGGGCAACGGAAAGACCGGTTCCTGGAGTGGGTCACCCAGGGGGAGTTCTCGAGGGCAAATTTTGTCAGAGCAGTCGTGAAGCACGGAAGAGAAGGCGATTGAACCGCCAAGACGCGAAGAACGCAAAGGGAGCAAGAAAAAATAGCCATAAAGAGGCACGATGCGGGGCAGCGCCCGCACAGGACTCCCCCGGAGTCCCCACGGCTTCGCCATGGCAGGCCTTTGGCCTGGTGCCGGTTCCTACCCCGCGCTCCCACTCCATGGCCTGAGAGTGCCGTATATGGAGCGCGGGGCTCCTGCTCCGCAACGGCAAAGGCAAGTCCTTCACAGAGCGCTGCGATCCCCAATTAAGAATTAAAAATTCAAAATTCAAAATTCCTTCGACCCCTCACCCCCACCGCTGCCCAACATAATCTTCGATAATGCCTATGAACTGCTCGGCGAGCTCTTCATAGCTGCCTTTGAGGGTTGTGAAGGGGCGGCCATCGACGAAGACGGGGCACTTGGGTTCCGCGCCGGTACCGGGAAGTGAGATTCCGACGTGTGCGGCCTTGCTCTCGCCGGGACCGTTGACGATGCAGCCCATGATAGCCAGCTTGAAATCCTCGACGCCGGGGTACTGTTCTCGCCATTCCGGCATGCTGTTCCTGATGTGGTCTTCGACTCGCTCCGCCAACTCCTGGAACGTTGTCGAGGTCGTGCGACCGCAGCCGGGGCAGGCGGTGACCGTCGGCGAGAACGATCGCAGGCCCAATCCCTGCACCAGTTCGCAGGCAGCCCGGACCTCGTCCCGACGATCGCCCCCGGCCCGGGGAGTCAGGGAGACCCGGATGGTGTCACCGATGCCTTCGAGCAGGAGGGGCGCCATTGCGGCGGCGGACCACACCAGTCCCTTTGAACCCATGCCGGCCTCGGTCAGACCGAGATGCAGTGGCTGGTCGGATTGCCGCGACAGGGCACGGTAGAGGCGAATGAGGGCGGCCGGCTCGGAGACCTTGCAGGAGAGGACAACATGCTCGGGGCCCAGACCGGCAGCGAAGGCCATCTCGGTCGACTGAAGTGCGCTCTGGATCATGCAGCGCTCGAGGATCTCTTCGGAATTGAGGCCGAGATTCCGGTCGGTGTTCTCCTGCATCATGGACACGACCAGTGCCTGATCCAGTGAACCGCCGTTGACGCCGATCCTGACGGGTTTGTTGTTGTCCAGGGCGATGCGGCAAACTTGAGAGAAATTCTCGTCGCCGCGGGCCCCGTGTCCGGTATTTCCTGGATTGATCCGGTATTTGTCCAGGGTCTCGGCGCAGCGCGGGAACTGCGCCAGCAAGATGTGCCCGTTGAAGTGAAAATCTCCGATCAGGGGAGTCGAACATCCGGTGTCCAGCATCCTCTCCCGGATTTCGGGAACGGCTGCGGCGGCTTCCGGGGTGTTGACTGTGATCCGCACCAACTCGGAGCCGGCCTCGGCCAATTCTACGATCTGCCGTGCCGTCGTCCGAGCATCGGCGGTGTCGGTATTGGTCATCGACTGGATGACGACCGGAGCGCCGCCGCCGATGGCGATAGATCCCACCATCACCGTGTGGGTCTGGGCATTTTTCATCGGAGTTTCTCCGCCAGGTCGGACGCCATCTTCTGTGCCAGTTCCAGGTAGATGCGGATGCCCTTAGTGTCGAGGTCGTCCTCGTGAATACCTGCAGTGACGACCGTGACCTGGCCCGACGCCTTGCAGACGGCCTCGGCGATTGGGCGGGCTACGGCCTCTTCCTTGTGGGGAGGGATGGTCATGACCGAGCATGAAACTCCCCTCCGATCGGAACCGCAGGGTTGGGCCAGGACGATGGTGCCCACATGAGGCTGTCTTCCGCCGGTGACAACGATGACAAGGTCTTTGCCGGCGTGGGTGACGTTCGCATTGATCGAGCGCCCGGTCTCACGGTCGAGTGTCTGGTGTTCAAAACAACTCATGCGGGGATTCTACCCTTAACCAGAAATAGGGTCGTATTGGCCCTCTGAGAGCGGTATTGAATTGAAGGCTGGAAATGGGCCAATACGACCCTATTTCTGGTATTTGCGCTTCGCGAGAGAGATTTCGGGAAACACGGAGGGAGCGCGGAAACCCGGCCCGTACGATGTCCTCAGGGTTCACAGTCTCTATTTGGAGAATCGTTTTGACATTCTTCTGATGACGTGCCAATTTGGGTGTTGGAAAATCGTTTTTGGGAGAATTCTTCCCCAAGATCAACTTACTGAGGAGAGCAGGAGGTAATTATGAGAATGAAGGCGGTTTATTTTCTCGTTGTGTTGGCAATGGCCGTGGCAGTGGCTTTGCCGGTTTCGGCTGGTGACTCCTTCGAGGACAGCACGGCTCCATGGGGGATCGTGACGGAGGGTGGTGCACCGGGGACCTGGCAACCATCTCGGGCTCTCCTTTATGACAACGGTCCCTTTATGACCCACAGCGGGACCGGAGTTGGTGGGGCCGACGAAAGTGTGCTTCAGACTACGTCTCTCGGCATGAACACCTTGGGTATGGGAGCTCAGCTTTCTGCAGGCAATCGGATTGCGGACCAGTTTGTGATCCCTGCCGGAGACGAATGGCAGATCGACGGAATTACCTTCTTTGCCTATCAGAGTTTCGCACCTTCGGATCCGGCCACTCTTTCCGGTGTTAATTTGCAGATCTGGGATGGCTCGCCTGATAGTGGGGCCTCGGTCGTGTGGGGCGACACCAGTACCAACATCATGGCCAGTGCCGCGTGGACCAATGTGTATCGGGTCAGTGAGGAATCCACCGGGACATCTGCTGATCGGGCGATTCAGGCAGCGGTTTGCACGGTTGGAACCACCCTCACCGCGGGTACCTACTGGCTGGATTGGCAGTTCGACGGAAGCGCAAGTTATAGCGGGCCGTGGGCGCCCCCGATAACGATCATCGGGAATGACACCACAGGTGACGCGCTGCAGTACACCGGTTCATGGGCTGCTGTGACGGATAGTGGCACTGCTACTCCTCAAGGATTCCCCTTCATCGTGGATGGAACTCTCGTGGGGCAGCCGACGCCCACTCCTCCCCCCGGCGGGGACGGCGCAGAGCCGATTCCGACATTGTCCGTGACTGGAATTGCCCTTTTGAGCCTGCTCCTGATTGGGGTAGCTGTGGTCGTAATTCGACGACGCAGCTAGTCTTCAACAATATCAAGGAAAGGGCGACCATTTGATGGTCGCCCTTTTTCTTGTGCCTGGATTGTCGAGTCAGGTCATACAATCATTTCGTGAGGCAGAGCCTCTGCAGGAAAGGCGCCTTGTTCGTAGAATCGATCCAGGAGTTGATCCTTCTCGATCCAACGGTCCATCAACCACTGGCGGACGTCTTCCTCTAGGGTCGGGAGTTCCTCGACCGGGAAGCGCCGAACGTGAAGGTGAATCCGGTGGACCGATCCCTTGATGTATTGCGACAGGGTCGGGACGCCTTCTTCGTAGCCGATCGTGAGGTCGTAGACCGCCGAGACGTGTCCCCGGAGTCCCTCAACGGTGGCTGCAAAGCCCTTGGTTCGGGGCAGAAGAACGTGTTCGAGGGGTTTGAGGGCACGGCTCAAGGCAAATTCACGGCTGGCCTCGATCTTGTTCAGGCGGGCCCTCGTGCCTTCGACGAAAGAGACCAGCCAGACGGGTACCTTGTTGTCCACAAGGTTACTGAAAGTCTTGAGGATGTGGTCAGAGTCCGAGGACCAATTCCTCTTGACGAAGACGCAGTCCATGAACAACATCCCCCAACCGATGCCTGGAACCCACTTGAGGATGTCCTTGACGAAGAACTTGAGGTCGCCCAGGCATCCTTTGGACTTGGCGAACGCCATGATGGTCGGGATATCGGGCATTTGCTGGTGGTTGGAGATAATGATTGCGTTCTCGTGCAGGGGCACATTCGAGCCGGTCATCAGGATTTGGCCCTTATTGATTCGTTGGGCCCCCGAGACGCACATTCCCCACCATCCTGCGGCACATGCACGATTGATCTTCCGAAATGCCCTGCCAGAAAAGGGTTTTACCAAAAGACTGAGTATTTGCACAAGATTGACGACCAGCAGGGTTCCCAAACCGAAAACCGACATCAATGTGGCCCGGACGGAAGCGACGGCATTGGAGATTGGTGATCTGTTCTCGATCAGGGGTTGGAGAGGCATTGCAGTCCTTTCAGGATCAGGATTCGGCATCGTTCGAGATCTGCCTCATCCGTGCCGATATTGCCGATGGCTACGCGCAAGGCGATGCCGTCGTCCAGTCGTGTATGAGAGAGGTAGACATCGCCTGAGGTGTTGATCTCCTCCATCAGACGCATGTTGAAACCGTCGAGAGCCTCGCCGTGTTCCATGCCGGGAGGTTTGGCCCGGAAACAAACGACCGAAAAGGGAGCAGGCGCGGCTCGCTCAAGGTGCGGTTGTTCGTCAACCCAGTCTGAAAACGCCTGAGCCAGTTCGATGTGGCGGCGGAGGTGCATTTGCAGGCCGGACAGGCCATACGAGCGCAGGACCCACCAGACTTTGAGAGCCCGAAAACGGCGTCCCAGTTGCACACCGTAGTCCATCAGGTCAACGACCTCACCGGTCATCGGTGTCGTCAGGTATTCCGGCACGAGAGAAAAAGCCCGCTTGAAAATCTCGGGGTGGCGCGTGTAAAGGGCCGAGGCGTCGATCGGCACGAAGAGCCACTTGTGGGGGTTGAAGACGAAGGAGTCCGCAAGCTCACAACCATCGAGGCACCAACGCTGTTCCGGGCACAGGGCTGCCGATCCTGCGTAGGCGGCATCGACGTGGAGCCAGAGATACTCTTCGGCGCAGACCTTGGCAATCTCCGGGACAGGATCGACCGATGTCGTTGAGGTCGTTCCGACGGTGGCGATCACGGCCAGCGGCCGAAAGCCGGCGCGACGGTCCTCGGAAATGGCCTGCCGGAGGGCTGCGACGTCCATGCGGTAGTCGTCGTCGTGAGGAATGGCCCTGAAGCCGTCGAGTCCAAAACCCAGGGTCAGACAGGCCTTGGCGATCGACGAGTGAGCCTGGTCGGATGCGTAGACTCGGAGGCCGGGGAGGTCGTCGCGGCCGGCCAAGCCCCGTTCGCGAACTTCGATATCGGCGTTTTCGCGAGCGGCTGCCAGAGCCAAGAGGGAGGAGATCGAGGCGGTGTCGCACAGGAAGCCGAAGAAATCATCGGGAAGCTCGAGGCCCTTACGCAGCCAGTTGAGAACGACCAGTTCGAGCTCCGTTGCCGCCGGGCAGGTTCGCCACAGCATCCCGTTGACGTTGAGGGCGGCCGAGAGCATTTCTCCGAGGATGCCCGGACCGGACCCCGTGATGCCGAAATAGGCCATGAATCCGGGGTGGTTCCAGTGGGTGACGGCGGGAAGGACCATCGACTCGAAGTCCGCCCAGATCTGTTTCGGATTCTCGGCCTCGGCCGGCATCTCCGTCGGCAGCGCTCGACTGAGGTCTCCCGGTTTGCTCCTGGACAGCACCGGGAAATCTCTGGCGCCGCCTTCGAGGTAATCGGCGATCCAATCAACCATTCGATGGGCTTCGGCTCTGAACTCTTTGGTGTTGTGGGGCTCAGACAATTTATTCTCCTCTCCGACATCCTCCCACATCCTGCGGTGGAATGAACCTCCGGTGAAGCGCGTTTACCGACTGGGAGGGAACAATGAAGAAAATTTCTGTCATCGCCGTCGTGCTCTTGCCTGTTGTTCTTTGGGCCGCCGCCCCGGAAGGTGTGGTGTCCTATTCGAATGATCTTGAAGAACTGGTTGTCAATCGATGTGGAGACTGCCACTCGACCAAGGAACCCAAGGCAAACCTCGTGCTTGTCAAGGGCGCGGGTTTCGGGAACATGGTGGAGACCGCCTCGGTTCAAGTGCCGGAAGCCCAGTTGGTCGTCCCAGGAAATCTGGAGGCCTCGTACCTGTGGCATAAGTTGATGGGGGAGACCGAAATCGGCAAGGGCATGCCGCGGACGATGTTCGGCGCCAAGCGCCTGCCCGAGAAAGAACTGGACCTCTTCCGTCGCTGGATCGAGGACGGCGCGAAACCGTAAGAAGCTGTCAAAAGCACTCGAACGCGTCGATGCCGGCATCGCGGAGATGGAAGCCAACATTAATGCATCAGGGGAGAACGGACTTGAGAGTTATCGTCTCCCAGAAGAGTTGGCTGA
>JAUXDC010000102.1 GCA_030618605.1 Holophagae bacterium
GGCGACCGATTACATCACCGAGATGGCCCACCTGGTGAAGACATTGGAAGAAGGCGGCCACACCTACCGCTCGGGCGACTCGATCTACTTCCGAATCTCAACCTTCCCCGGCTACGGCAAACTCTCGAGGATTCGCCTGGACAAAACCAAAGCCGGCGCCAGGGTGGACTCCGACGAATACGAGAAGGACGACGCCCGCGATTTCGTGCTCTGGAAGGCCGCCAAGGAAGACGAGCCCTCCTGGGATACCGAGATCGGCAGCGGTCGGCCCGGTTGGCACCTCGAATGTTCCGCCATGGCCATGAGCCTGTTGGGAGAGACCTTCGACATCCACACCGGCGGAGTCGACAATATCTTTCCCCACCACGAGAACGAGATCGCCCAATCCGAGGCAGCCTCCGGACAGCCTTTTGCCCGGTACTGGCTCCACGCCGAACACCTCAATGTCGAGAGTGAGAAGATGGCCAAGTCCAAGGGCAATTTCTTCACTCTGAGAGAGTTGATCGAACGCGGATACGACCCGGTCGTCATTCGTTACCTTCTGATGTCGGTCCCCTATCGACAGAAGCTCAATTTCACCTTCGACGGTCTACACGCCGCCGAACAGGCTCTCGAGAGGATCGCAAATACCCTGAGGCGGCTGGAGCATACGCCGGAAGTTGAAAATAAGGTCGCCCTGTGCCAAGCCGACGTTGAGACATTTCGGCGACAGCTCCGAGAGGGACTTGCCGATGACCTCAATACCGCCAAGGCACTGGCAGCTCTTCACACAGTGCTTCACAAGGTCAACACTGCGCTCGATGGAGGGGGCATCTCGGCAAAGGTCAGGTCGGCTCTTCTTGAAGCGTTCGCGGAAGCCGACAGCGTTCTTGGAATTTTCCCGGAGCCGGAGATCTCAGAGACCAACGACGACGACGAAATCCAGTCTTTGGTCGATCAGCGCACCGAAGCGCGAAAGAACAAGGACTTTGCCCGCTCTGATGCCATCAGGGATGAACTGACCGCCCGTGGGATCCTCGTCGAGGACACACCCCACGGACCGGTATGGCGAAGAGGATAGACCCCCCAGCCTGACCCGGCCTCTTCTCTTTGTGGCTACTCTTCTTGATGCTTTTTGCAAGAGGCTGAGCTGATAGCTGACAGATCCTCTCGACTCGCCGGGGTCAGCCCACGCTGGTCGCTTCGCGACCTCTACGGCTTCGCCGTAGCCAGCCCTTCGGTCTGGGCGCGGGTCCCTACCTGATGGACGGCCTTGCCCAGGGCGGCTTCTACGGCCTCCTGGACCGCTTCGGACATCGTCGGGTGCGGGTGGATGGTCAAAGCAACATCTTCTAGGAAGGCGCCCATCTCAAGGGCCAGGGTTGCCTCGCCGATCAGTTCGGACACTCCCTTGCCGACCGCGACAAGCCCCAGCATGAGTCCGCTCTCGGCATCGGCAACGGCCTTGATAAAACCGTCGGTCACTCCCAGCGACATCGCCCTGCCGGATGCCTTGAAAGCAAAGTTCCCGGTAACTACATCATGGCCTGCCTCACGCGCTTCGATCTCGCCCATCCCGACGATGGCAATCTCCGGATCGGTGTAGACGACGGCCGGTACGAGGCTATCAAATGCCGCAGGGTGACCGCAGATAATTTCTGCCGCAACCTTGGCTTCTTGGTAGGCCTTATGGGCCAGCAAAGCGCCCCCGACGACGTCTCCGATGGCGTAGATGCCCGGGACGTTGGTCTGCATCTTCTCGTTGACGGCGACGAAGCCCTTGTCATCCAGGCCAACACCAATGGCTTCAAGCCCCAGTCCGGAAGCGTTGGGCACGCGCCCAATACTGATCAGCACCTTGTCGGCTTCCAGACGCAGGATCTGATCCTTGTCACGGTGAGCGGCGATAACAACCGCGGGCGAACCTGGTTCCAGCGTTTGAGCCCGGTGGCTGAGATGTAATTTGATGCCCAATTTCTTCAGACTGCGCTTGAGCGTCTTGCCGACTTCGGGGTCCATTGCCGGGAAGATCTCCGGCAGGAATTCGACAACGGTGACCTCGGAACCCAGTTTCCGAAATACCGTGCCGAGTTCGAGGCCGATATAACCGGCGCCGATGACGACCAATCGTTCGGGGATCTCTTGGAGGCTGAGGGCTTCCCGAGGTCCGATGACCATCTCGCCGTCGACGTCAAAACCCGGAAGTGCCATCGGCGACGAACCTGTAGCGATCACGGCCTGTTCGAATCCGAGCTCGATGACCCCGTCTTCGGTCGAGACCGCCAGCCGCCGATCGTCGATGAAGCGAGCTTCACCCTCAACGACCTCGACTCCGTTTTTCTCAAACAAGAACGAGACGCCCCCGGTCAGCCGGTCGACGATGCCGTCTTTCCACTGGACCATCTTCGCCAAGTCGACCGAAACACCCTCAACAGTCACACCCATTGTCTGGGCATGTCCGGCCTCATAGGCCACGTCAGCCGCATGAATCAAGGCCTTGGACGGGATACAGCCCTCGTTGAGGCAGACCCCGCCCATTCGCGCCCTCTTTTCGACAACGATGACATCCTTGCCCAACTGAGCCAGGCGAATGGCCGCAACATAGCCGCCAGGTCCGCCGCCGATGACGACGACCTGACATCCTCTGGAAACTGATCCGACAACCATTTACAACCTCGCCAGAAGGAGATTTGGATTGGACACCAGACGCGAAAACGCGGTCATGAATCGTGCCCCTTGAGCCCCGTCGATCCACCGGTGGTCGAACGAGATCGAGAGATACATCATGTCACGAATGACGATCTGGCCGTCTCGAACCACCGGCTTCTGCTCGATCTTGTGCAGTCCGAGGATCGCCAGCTCCGGTTGATTGATGATCGGCGTCGCGAATACCCCACCCAACGGCCCTATATTGGTGATGGTGCAACTGCCGCCGCGCATTTCATCCAGCCCCAATCGGCGCTCTCGCGCCCGCCCGGCCAGGTCGGACACCTCGCGGGCCAACTGGACCATGTCCTTTGTGTCGGCATCCTTGATCACCGGGACAATCAGCCCCTGGGGCGTGTCAACCGCGATGCCGATGTTGTAGTACTTCTTCAGCACCAGTTCACCGGCGTCTTCATCGACCGAGGCGTTGAAGATCGGGAAGTCCTTGAGGCATTCCACCAAGGCCTTGATGAAAAAGGGCAGGACCGAAAACTTGACGCCGTGCTCCGCCTCGACCTGAGGCTTGAGGTCCCGATAGGCGACCATCAGCGCGGTGGCGTGCGCCTCTTCGACGTGGGTCACATGAGCCGAAATCTGCTTTGACGACCGCATGGCGCCGGCGATGACCTTGCGCAGGTGGGTCAGGGCAACCCGCTCCACCGGGCCATCAGCGGTGACTGTCACATTTGCAGGAATTTCCATCGAAGTCGGTTGTGCTGCCGCCGGCGCAGGGGCAACATCACCTCGTGAAGCGCGCTCGACATCGTCGTCAGTGATCCTGCCGCCGGAGCCTGTGCCTACCACGCCGGAAAGGTCAACGTTCAATTTGCGGGCAAGAGCCCTGGTTTTGGGGGTCGCCAAGGGCCGTCGGGTTTTCTCCGCCGCTGCAGGCCGGCCTGCATCAGGAACCGTCGGCACCGTGACGGACTCGGACACCTCCACCTGAGCCGTCTGGCCCTCACCGGAATCAGCCACACTTTCGCCCGCCTCCCCGATGACGATCAGCGCGTCACCAACGTGGATCAGGTCGCCCGCCACGAAGTGAATCTTGAGGACCGCTCCGGCCTTGGGAGACGGCAGTTCCACAACCGCCTTGTCGGTTTCAACCTTGAGCAAGGGCTGATCTTCGGCAACCGTGTCGCCTTCGGCCACCAGCCACTCAACGACCGTTCCTTCGTGAATTCCTTCTCCCACATCCGGGAAATTAAACACAAACGCCATCAGAACTCCATCGTCTTCTTCGCTGCCGCCACCACCCGATCTCGATTCGGCAGGTAAAGTTTCTCCATGTGTGCCAAGGGGAACACTGTGTCGAACCCGCAAACCCGCTGTACCGGAGCTTCCAGGTGCATCAGGGCGTACTCGTTGATCTGGGCGACAATCTCGGCGCCGAAACCGTTGGTCTTCGGGGCCTCGTGCACGACCACCGCCCGTCCGGTTTTGACAACACTTCCGATGAAGGTGTCGCGGTCGAGGGGATTGAGGCTGCGAAGGTCGATGACCTCGGCCGAAATACCCTGAACAGCCAAGACCTCGGCGGCATCGTGGCACACTCTGGTCATCGAGCCCCAGGCGATCAGGCTGACATCGTCACCAGTGTGGGCAACTGATGCCGAGCCCAAAGGAACGGTATATGCCTCGTCCGGCACCTCTTCACGGAAGGCACGGTAGATCCTCTTGGGCTCCATGAAGAGAACCGGGTCATTGCTGCGCATGGCGGAAATCAACAAACCCTTTGCATCGTAGGGATTGGACGGCACGACGACCTTGAACCCCGGCGTATTGAGGAACAGACTCTCGTAGCTCTCCGAATGATGTTCGGGCGGATGAATACCGCCTCCATAAGGCATGCGGACAACCATCGGGATCGTCATGCGCCCCCGAGTTCTGTTGCGCATCCGCGCAGCATGAGAGAACAACTGGTTGATCGCCGGGTAGACAAAACCCATGAACTGCATCTCTGCAACCGGACGGAACCCGGTGGCAGCAAGGCCCACCGACAAGCCGATGATGCCGCTCTCCGCCAGCGGTGTGTCGATCACCCTTTCGGGACCGAACTCCTCAATCAGACCGTCGGTGGCCCGGAAGACGCCTCCGTCGACACCAACGTCCTCACCGAGCACCAGGACGGTCGGGTCCAGCCGCATTTCATCCCGCATCGCGTCTCTGACGGCCTGGGCAATTGTCAGGCGTTGCCTTTGGCCGCTCATCCTTCCACCTCCGCCTTGAGCGCCGCCATCTGCTCTTCGAGGTGGGGCGGCATTTTGTCGTACATGTATTCGAAGATCGCCTCGGGGGGCTGAGGCGGCATGGCCTCGAGAGCCTCAACCTGGGCATCAACCCACTTCCGAGCCTCCCCTTCGAGATTCTTCTCCCGCTCATCGTCCCAAAGACCGTTCGCCTCGAGGTATTTTCGCAACCGGGGAACGGGATCCTTCACCCGCCACTGGTCCACTTCCTCGTCTGAGCGATACCGACTGGCGTCGTCGGCGGTCGTGTGATCGCCAAGACGGTAAGTCTCCGCCTCGATCAGAGTCGGACCGCCGCCCGTCCGAGCGCGTTCCAGAGCCTCGGTCACGGCCACATGAACGGCAAAGATGTCGTTTCCGTCGACCTGAATGCCCGGGACTCCGTAGGCGTGGGCCTTTTGAGCCAGGGTCTGTGACGCGGTCTGCTTGGATAACGGCACCGAAATCGCCCACTGATTGTTCTGGATGACGAAGACCGTATTGGTCTTGAAGACTCCGGCCGCGTTGATGCCTTCGTGAAAATCCCCTTCGGAGGTCGAACCGTCGCCACCGAAAACCACCGCTGCGGCCTGTTCACCTCGGAGCTTAAGTGAGAGCCCAACCCCGGCGCCGTGTTGCCACTGCGAGCCTACCGGAACGGCGATTGGGAAGCACCGAATCCCGTCGGGAAACTCAGAGCCCCGCTCGTCACCTGCCCAATAGGCATAGATTGTGTGGCCGGGGATGCCCCTCAACACCATGACACCCTGCTCTCTGAATGCCGGAATCAGCCAATCGCTATCCTCCATCGCCATGGCCGTTGCAACCTGAATGGCCTCCTGACCCTGGATCGGCGGCCAGGTACCCATGCGGCCCTGCCGCTGCAGCTTGAGCGCCTTGTTGTCGAAGGCTCGTATCAAGACCATGTTGCGGTAGAATTCGAGGATCTTATTGGGATCGAACTCAGGCATCAACTCAGCATCGACCTGACCATCCAGGTCAAGAATCTCCAAACGTTGCGTCACCGCCTCGTACACTGTTGTGCGCGGCATATTCCCCCCTATTATTCTGGAGAGGACCGCCCTCGCTGGGCGCTCCCGGGTCCTGTATCGCCCTGGAAAACCGAATTATTCAGCCAGATATTCCCGACGCGTACGCGCTTGGATCGGGCAGCACTTGGTGTCTCACGGCCATGCCCAGTGCCTCGGCAAGCCCCGTCACCACGTGGGACGCAACCTCCTCGGCATGCCCACCGGGTACGGCCTCGCCAAGGCCCTCTTCGATCCGGCGCTCCGGCACTCTGAACGCACCGGCATAAACGTCCACACAAAGGTTGAGAGAAACGGCTGCATGAATCAGAACTGCTCTTGACCTGCGGGCCTGCGCACATCCGACGACCTTCCGGCCATCGGCCACCAGAGTGTCCGAGAGTTGATCCTCAAAACAGATCGGAGAACGGTCCCTCCCTCCCTTTTGGGGATTCGCCTTGTGTCGTCCCCGTCCGCCGGCTCGTTCCAAAGCCGGCGCAAGGGCCCCGAGAAACAAGGTGTAAAGTCCGGTGATCTTCTGGGCCCAGCGGTGCTCGGCAGGCAGGAAAAGCGAGACCGCAATATCTCGCCGATGAACGACACCCGTCCCCCCTGTCATCCGCCGGTACACAGGTACTCCGGCCCCCCGGCACCAGTCCAGATCGATGTCGTCAATCTTCTGTCCATACCCGAGGACGACCACCGGCATTTCCCAGGAATAGAGGAATAACGACACGGCCCCGGACGATGCCCTGTCGAGAAAATCCATCTCCAGACCCAGGTCTCGCTCCGGCCTCCCGTCGAAGTCGACGAAAAGCTCCAACTCTCGGTTGTCGGCAATAGCACTCACACCGCAATTCCATCATGGCCGACGACAAGGGGCAAGAGGCAGGATGCATTCTATTGTTCCCTGCTCCCTGTCCCCTGCTCCCTGCTTCCTGCTCCCTGTTCCCTGCTACCATGCCCACATGAGGCAAGAGGCGGAACTGGTCCCGTACACCACGACCCGTCTTTCGGGTTCGCCCCTGCTGGTCTTGGCTCCTCATCCTGATGACGAGATTTTCGGTGGTGGACCGATCCTTCTCGAAGCGCTGAGAGCCAACGCGGCGATTCATGTCATCATCGCCACCGACGGTGTCGCCCAGGGCAACCCGGAAACACGACGAGAGGAAAGTCGGGAGGCCGCCAGGCGTCTGGGAACACCGGCGCCCGTGTTCTGGCCCTTGGCCGATCGCAGCCTGTCTCCGTCGGACCCTGAATTCCTCCAGTACATCCGGCAGGCCCTGGACCGTCACCGGCCGGAACTGCTGGTGATCCCCTCCCCGGCCGAATTGCATCCCGACCATCGGGCGATGGCACTGGCCGTGTACCGGATTCTCCAGGAACCCGGGCGGCTGGCCTCACTCCCCCCGACCTTCCGCCTCGCAGCCTACGAGATTTCGGCATTCATGCGGCCCAACGCCCTGGTGGACGTCACCGATGACTGGCCCGCCCTGATGAATGCATCCGAGGCCTTCAACTCACAGAACGACATTCAGCCCTATCTCGAGGTATTGGATGCAGTCGCCGTCGCACGTCGTCTGACGCTTGACCCAGAAATCAAACGGGCGGCAGCATTTTTCGTCGTTGATCCCGCCTTCATAGCCGGGAACGATGTTAATGCATGGGCCAGCCAACAGGGACCCAACGCCGATCCGGTTGGGCTGCCGGCACTCTTGCAGGAATCACCTTCGGGTCAAGGCAATGCCGGCATCAAGGCGCCACATGATTCTCCACCGAAGACGCCCGAAGCAGAACCAGAACCCAAGGAGACCGAAGATCCGGCCGCGCGTGTCTCCGTCGTCGTCAGGACCAAGGATCGGCCCGAACTCCTGAGGGAAGCCCTGCAAAGCCTGGCGTCCCAGAATCACCGACCTCTGGAGGCCATCGTCATTAACGACGGCGGCATCGATGTCACCGACATCGTGGCATCTTTCGATGATCAGTTGGAGATCATTCACGAATCACTCCAGCCAGGCAGGGGCCGTTGTGCAGCCGCAAACCGCGCGATCGAGTTGGCCTCCGGCCCTTGGTTGGCCTTCCTTGATGACGATGATGTTTGGCTACCCGAAGGTATCGAACGCCTCCTTGCCTCCGCCTCCTCGACTCAGAGCGTCGTGTACGGCACGGTCAGCGCTTTTTTAATCGACCCCGACACTGGCGCCGGTAAACCCTTCCATACCTTTGGCGCACCTTTCGATACCGACGCGCTGTTGTTCGAGAATTTCATTCCAATCATCGGTTGTTTGATGCCGCTGGAAGAGGTCCGATCGGCCGGTGGGATCGATGAAGATCTGGATTGTTTCGAAGATTGGGACCTTTTTCTCAGGCTGTCCCGGGTCTTGCCCTTCGAATTCGTCGACGTCGAGGTGGCTCAGTATCGGATCTTCGGAGAAGGTTTCATCACAGGCGCCGGAGGCAAAGACCTCCAACACAGGGGTCGAACAGCCATCTATCAGAAACACTGGTCGATACTCTCTCCCGAGACCCTCAGCCGCATGCAGTATCACGCCAAGGCCGAAATCATCCCCGCGGAGGTCGCCCGAGAGACCTCTGCTTGGAGGAGCCGAGTAGAAGATCTCGAACGAGGCAACCGAAAGCTCGAAGAGGACGTCATCGACCGTCAAAGGCGTCTCGAGGCTCTTTGGGACGAACGGCTGGAGATCGACCGAGATCGCGATGATGAGAGACGTCGGGCGAATTCCCTTCATGACGAACTGGAAAACGAACCGACTCGAAATATTCTGGTCTCGGTGATCATCGTCAATTTCAACGGACGCCACCATCTGGAAAAGTGCCTTCCCGCCCTGATGTTGACCGAGAAAGTCCGTATGGAGATCATCCTTGTCGACAACGGTTCCGAGGATGATTCCCTGGTCTGGTTGGCCGAACACTGGCCTGAAGTCCGGGTCATCGAGATCGGCGCCAACGTCGGTTTCGGTGAAGGCAACCGCCAGGGGATGCTCGCGGCCCGCGGCGCCTACACAGCCTTCCTCAACAGCGACACCGTCGTCGAACCGGACTGGTTGCACGAATTGCTCAGCGTTCTGTGCCTTGATCCCCGCATCGGCGCCGCGTGTTCGACGTTAATACTGCTCGAGCACCCCGAGATTCTCAACGGACGCGGCGGAGGCATGTCCAAACTCGGTTATGGGTATGACCGCCACTTCGCCTGTCCCGTTGACCAGGATCACGACACGGACGCGGTGCGGGACGTCTTTTTTCCGACCGCCGCCGCCATGCTGATGCGAACCCACGAATTCTTCGATGTCGGCGGCTTCGACCGAAAGATGTTCATGTACCACGAAGACGTCGATCTCGGCTGGAGGCTCTGGCTCCTGGGCCGGCGCGTCGTCGTCTGCCGGGATTCGGTGGTCCGCCATCATTTTGGGGGAACGACCCACTCGGCAAAGGGTCTCCAATGGCGCGAGCGAATGGGCAGCCGCCACAACCTAAGGTCGATCCTCAAGCACTACCACCCGATCAACATCCTCAAGGCCTTCAAGGGTCTGGCCAAACTCTGGATCGGCATGGGCGCCTGGCGACACACGGCCCACGTTGTCTCATGGAATGTACTTAAACTACCCAGCACCCTCAGAGAGCGTTGGAAAATCCAGCGCAAGCGCCGTCTCAGCGATGCCGAGTTCTTCCGGCGGGGTTTCATCTCCCCGTCTCCCTATCCTGCGCCGCATCCCGAGATCCGAGACATCGAGGCCCAGCGGGATCACTGGATCGAGACGCCTGTATTGAGACCGGGTCGAATCTCTGCCATCGGCCGCCTCGGCGCCGGCTGGTATCCCCCCCACCCCATCGGCCGGGACGAGGTCCGGCCGTTCTGTGGGGACGCACGTTGCGGCTTGAGAGTCACACCTGACGCAACCGGCGCAGTCGAGGTTGATATCCACGTCCCTGAAGATGCGATCCGGGGCGGCAGCTTCACGATCGAGGCCAACGGAATCGACATCTCGACCCCTCTGACCGGAGAGATGTGGCAAACGGTCCGGCTCGAGGGGGTTCAGGCCGACAGCCAGGGCAACATCTCGCTGAGACTCCAGGCGCCTTCCTTCAGGCCTCATACGGTTTTCGAAAACTGGGATTTCCGACGGCTCGGCGGCGCCGTTCGCCTCGTTGCCTTCCAACCCGACCAGCCCAGACCTCCGGCAGGGCCCGAAGGCGTCTCGGTCGTCATCACGACCTTCAAACGCTGGCCGGTCATCGTCATGACTCTGGACGCGCTTCGAGCCCAGAACTGGCCGGAACTCCAAGTCGTCGTAATGGATGACGGCTCGGGCGACGAGACATGGGAAGCTCTCCAGCACTACAGGGATCTCCACAGTGATCACTTCCGCCTGACGATCGCCACCCAGGAGAATCAGGGCCAGGGCATGGCAAGGAACAACGCGCTCGCCCTGGTCGAAGAAGACCTCGTTCTTTTCCTGGGCGATGACATCATCCCCGAACCCGGGTTGATTCGCGCTCACGTCGAGCGCCACACGGCGCTGGGCGAACCGGCGGCTGTCGTTGGTTTCACCGATTGGTACAGAAACGAGATGGCTGTCACCCCGTTCATGGAGATGGTCAACTTCGAGGGCCACCAGTTCGGCTACGACCACATGACCTCGGGAGCCGATCAACCCTTTACCTGTTTCTATACGTCGAATATCTCTCTCAATCGTTCAATCCTGGGTGACCAGCCCTTCGATTCCGCCTTCAGCTCCTACGGATGGGAAGATGTCGAACTGGGGTATCGGCTCAGTCTCCGAGGCGTCCGGATCGTGTACGAGGAAACTGCCCGGGCCGGCCACTTTCATCCGACGAACGTCCGGACGTTCTACCGTCGCCAACTTCAGGTGGGACGGGCTCACCATGACCTCCTGGCTATTCATCCAGAACTGAAGAACGACCCCTCAATGCCGCCCGAACGACCGCCGAAGTGGTACCGGGTTGTGACGCCGTTTGCCGGGCTTCTGGTCGCAATCGCCGACACCCTCGACCGACGGAACCTCCCGGTTCCGAAGAAGATTCTGCACCATTTGATGATGATCGGTTTTTACCGTGGCAGATCTCAAATATCGCCGTAATCCGGACCTCGAAGCCCTGCCCTCAGACCATTTACTCCGCAACCGTCCTCACCCGGAGTCCCTCCATGATGCCGAGGACCCACGGACTGGCGGCGGGTGCGGGGAGAAAATCGAGATCGGTCGGATCTGCAGCTGTCACCAGTGGGCCCCTGACCAGCGGCATGAACCGTTTCGTCGGTGAAATCACCCAACGCGCCCCGATACCTGCGGCGCTCGGATCGACCGAACGCACCCTTGACCTTCCCGGAGGCATAGGATCAGGCCAAAAGGTAGTGAACCATGCGGGCATCCAGAGCCGCCGGAACCGCTCGAGCGAGGGTCCGAAATATTCGGCGGCTTCCTGGTCGGCCGAAACTCCTATCGCATGGCAGACCCTGGCATCCGGTGCGACCACGGGATGCAACCCCAATCGCCTGACCCGCATGCAAAAATCATTTTCCTCGTAAAAGAGAAAGTACTTGGGATCAAAGCCGCCGGCCTCCTGAAAAGTTGTCCTTTTTACGGCCATCAGGGTCCCAGATACCAGAAAGGTCGGCGTCGGCTCGTTCGCCCCCCAGAGCTTCAACTGTTCTTTGAAGTACCGCCGCCGGGCGGTCCAGAGGCTGTACCTGGCCTCAATCTCGCCCCACCAACCGGTATCCGGCGCCTGAGGAACGGACCAGCGTCCGGCCTCATCCCAGACCAATTGAGGCGCCGCAATACCCGTATCTGAGCCATCCAGCGCATCAACCAGCGCTTCGACCGTTCCCGGCCGCAGGAGCAGATCAGGATTGGCCAGAAGAACGATATCCCCGCTTGATTCTCTGACCCCCCGATTGAGGCCGGCGCCATACCCCGCGTTGACCTGGGCAATCACACGATCTGCCCCAAGATTCTTAAGTTCGGCAAACTCCTGGTCGTCTTCGCTGTGGTCAACGATCACAACCTCATCGACGCCCTCCACGGTTGGAAGCATCCGCTTCAAAGCACCTGAGGCGTGGTAATTGACGACGATCAGGGAAACCGACATGCGGAGATTCTAACCCAAAAAAAGCCGCCCCGAAGGGCGGACTTTGTAGTGTCATCCAACCTATCTTTGACCCCGTATGCGCGCAGCGCATCAACTAGGAGGC
>JAUXDC010000125.1 GCA_030618605.1 Holophagae bacterium
CGGCCGGGGGTTCACCCCCTCGGATCTCGAGCGACGACGGGGGGTCATGCATGATGGCCTTGATGGTTTCGGCGGTACTGGGGCGCTTGAAGGGATGCCGGCCGGTCAGCATTTCGAAGAGCACCACGCCGAAGGAGAAGATGTCGCTTGTTGGATGCAGGGCCTCGGCCCGGACCTGCTCGGGCGACATATAGGCCAGAGTACCGATCGCGGTTCCCCATGCCGTCAGGTTTTCGGTCAGCGCCGTTTCCCCCTCCGGGTCCAGTTCGCTGAAGTACTCGACCTGCTTGGCCAGGCCGAAATCCATCACCTTGGCGTGACCCTTGATGGTCAGCATGATGTTGGCCGGTTTGAGGTCTCGGTGAATGATGCCGTGCTCGTGAGCCACCTCCAGCGCCTCGGCCGTCTCGACGGCACACTGGATGGCCTTGTCGAGTGGCAAGGGACCCCTGGCAAGCCGCTCTCCGAGGCTCTCACCCTCCACATATTCCATGGCGATGAAGGGTTCGCCATCAACCTCCCCGGTCTCATAGATCTTGCAGATGAAGGGATTGTCCAAAGAGGCAGCAGACTTGGCCTCTCGAAAGAACCGTTTTCGCGCAATAGGGTCCTGCAACGCCTTCTCCGGCAGAAACTTGAGGGCAACTTTTCGATCGAGGATCGAATCTTCTGCCAGGAAAACCTCTCCCATGCCTCCCTTGCCCAGGGGTTCGAGGATGGTGTAGTGACTCAGCGGTTGACCGGATGACGGCATGACTCTTCGGACCTCCATTGGTCAGGCGTGCGTTGTCTTTATTGTCGCTGTTCCTCGAATTGAGTTTAACACGCACTGGTTTCAGCAAAGGGATTGACGACTTGCACAGAGCCATAGCGCTGGCCGTGGCTCAGGTCCTCGGTGAAAAGGGTCCCGGCCCCAAGGGACTCGGCAGCGGCGATGATGGTGCCGTCCCAGTAGGAGATTCCGAAACGCACCGAGGCTTCGACGCCTGCAACGATGAGCGGGTAGTCCGTCGTGACCACCGGGAAATACCTGAACTCGGCGAGGAACGCCACCGCGGCATCCGGCGGCAGGGGCTTGGCGATCTTCCGGGTGACAATGACAAAAAATTCCTGCAATACCTGTGCGGAAAGACCGAAGTCGACGTGCTCGATGAGTTCCAGCGCCCTCTCCTTCTTCGCTGACTCGGCGGGAGATGACGAAACGGCGTAGACCAGCACGTTGGTGTCGAGGAAACACTCGACGCTACCGTTCATAAAGGTCATCCCGTGTCCAGCTGCCTGTCCCAATTTCGGCCTGTGAGGCGCGGCAGAGTTCGACGATGCGCTTGCGAGCCTGCACGGCCTTGGATTCGCGCTCGGAGAGCTCCAGCAGAAACTCTCGGATCAGAGCATTGAGCGAGGTCGAGCGGTCTGAGGCGATCTGCCGTACCTCGCGAAGGAGCGCCTCGTCCAGAGCTATGGTGACGTTCTTCATTTACACAGGATACGTGTAACTGTGTCCCAAATCAAGTCTGGTCGCAAGCCCTGAAGGACCTGCCTACCGACGGAGGAGACACGTGGTGGGCCAAGGCCCACCCTACGAGAATACCGACCCCATGTAGGGTGGGCCTTGGCCCACCATCTCTCTAAAAACCCGGCATATCAAAGGACACAATGCTAAACGGAGTCGTACGCTCCCGTCCTAATTCAATGGGCTGTTATCGGCTGAGGTTCAAGCTTTTCGATCGAGCCCCTGATTGATCGTGCCTCCGCCCGAGAAAAGACGGCTCTTGATGCGGTAGGCCCTTTCGACGACCTTGGCCTTGGCATAGTCCACCAGGTCCATCTGGAAGGGGTGGCCGGCGACGGCCTTGGCATACTTAAAGAGACGCAGGCGTTTCATCTTCAAGTACATCTGATGGAGTTCCCGGCGATCGACGGTATCGGACACCAGGATCACCCTTTGCCAATCCAGTTCGAAAGAGATGTTGAGCAAATCCCAGTCCATGTCGTCGGAAACCAGGCCGCGGCTTTTGGCCTCGTGCCAGACCGGCGTTCCGGGCAGCGGCGTCAGAACGTAAATGTTGACCAACGACAGCGGCATCTTCTTGATGAAGTCGTAGGTCTCTTGCATCTGCTCGAGGGTTTCATCACGTTCGCCGATGATGAAGGATCCATGCGGGTGGATTCCGTGGCGATGGAGGGTCTCCACAGCCTGCTGGTTGATGTCGACCTTGAAGGCCTTGCCCTTGAGCCTGGTCAAGACCTCCTGGTTTCCGCTTTCCAAACCCATCGACACCGAAACGAAATTCATCTCCTTGAGCATGCGGGCCATGTCGTCGGTGATCCGGGTCGCCGAGGAAGCGCAGGAAAAACGGAATCCCTGTTGGGGCAGGCCCTCGCTCATGACCAGTTCGTGCAGAGCCTCGAGGCGCTTGACGTTGGCGATGAAGAGATCGTCGTGGAAAGTAATGTATCGGACGCCGTAGGTGTCACGAAGGTGTTTGATCTCAGAGATCATCACCTCGGGCGAGAAGTAACGGATGTTCGGCCAGAACCGTGTCGAGGCACAGAAGGAACAGGTGTAGGGACATCCCCGCGAGGTCAACATATTGGAGTGCGGCCGGACCCGCATCATGTCCCGGTCGGGCATGGGCAGTTCGTCAAGGCTCCGGGTACTCTTCCCGACGACCTCGCGGTTTTGGGTCTGCACCCGTTCGCCAGCCTCCCAGTAGACGATGCCGTCGACCGCAGCCAGGGCCGAGGATGGCAGAGAACCGTGAGCCTTGAAGACCTCGACCAGTTCCAGCAAGGTGTACTCACCCTCGCCGATCACACCGACATCCATCGACTGCGTCAGATTCTCAGGGATCTCCGTGATGTGGTAGCCGCCGACGATAACCGGGATGCCGGCATCAGAGGCCGTCTGGGCATATTGTTTGGCCAGTTGGAAGTTCTGCGAAACCGAGGAGACACAAAAGAGGTGCGGCTTGAAGTCCTTGATCTGATCCTCGACGCCCCACTCGATCAACCGGACATCAACCTCAGATCCCATCTCCCGCCGCAGCATGGAGACCAGATACCCCAGGCCGAGGGCCGGATATCGATTCTGTGCCTCGACAAAGGGGTTGATCGCATTGACCAGCAATATGCGTGTGGGTTGCATGGATTCCTTTCGAAAGGCTAAAGTTCGAGACGTTCCCGATTATTCCAATCGAATCTCCTGCCAACGGGTAGGGGGGCCTTGGCCCACCACATTCTTCCGAGAGATAAGCGATGGTGGGCCAAGGCCCACCCTACAAGATTGTACGCTGATTGTTACGGGCGGTTGGTTCTCAAACACCACCTCGCCCGCTACCCCATTTCAACAGACAGGACAAAATCTGGCGTTCGGGCCTGAGCCCGAGGATCTTGATGGGCCTTCCGGCACTGAGGAGTTCGGCCGCGATGCCGGCGCAGGCCTCGGCGCCTTCCCACTGAGCATTGCCGGCAGCAAGTTCCAGGGCTGCCGCCGCCAGCAACTCGACACCTCCATCGACAGTACCGAACACCGTCGACAACCGAATGGCCGTCTGCACATCTCCCTGCACGACCTGCTGAAGACCTGTCAAACCACGCTCAAACAGGTCTGCGACCCCGGGATCCCGGTCGACCCACACGGCAATCTCCGGAGGCGTCGTTCCTTCACCAAGGACCGCGCCGGAACCAACGATGCCCGGCATCATCATCCGGGCGCATCGGGACCGGATGGTCGGAAGCACCGCCTGGGGGTTGGCACACAGAAGCAGGAACCGCACATGGGCCGGCGGCTCCTCCAGGACCTTGAGCAGGGCATTGGCCCCGGAAGCTTCCAACCGCCGGTCAACCCCGTCAAAAATCCACACACGGCTCTGGCCCTCGAATGGCCTCCCGGGCGCCTGTTTGACGATCTCCCGAACGCGGTCAATCTTGATCAGTCCCTTGGCGCCTTCGCCCTGCGGCACGACAACATCGGGATGCAGGCCCTTTCGAATGCGATTGGCAACCGGGGTCTGGGCGAAGGCTTCAGGGGCGGTGTCACTGACCAACATGATGGCAATTTCCTGGGCCGCCAGTTCCCTGCCGAGGCCTTCAGGCCCCACCAGCAGCAGGGCGTGGGGAAAACGGTCGTTCACCATCGCCAGAACAGCACGCTCCAAAGCTCGATCGACGTTCGCGCCAAGACGTTTCCGGTCCACCTTTTCTCGAGGAAACAAGGCTGTGTCGTCACTCATGATCGCCACGCCTCGACGATGGCAAGGACCCGGTCAAAGACCTCATCCTCGGATCCGGTCGCATCGATGACCCGGACCCGTTTTGGTACGGCCTCGGCAAGACGGAGGAAGGCCTGCCGGATCTCACGGTGGAAGGCCAAAGGTTCTTCATCGAGCCGGTTCGCCGATCCGTCCTGGGCGTTCCGTCCATGGGCACGGCCGAGAGCCTCGTCGGGGTCGAGGTCGAAGACCAGCGTCAGATCAGGTTCCAATCCGCCGGTCGCCATGATGTTGAGCTGCCGGACAACGGCCGTTCCCAGGCCCCTGACGAAACCCTGGTACACCGTCGACGAATCGGCAAAGCGATCGGCCAAGACGACGGCGCCCCGCTCGAGCGCCGGGCGGATCAGGCCTTCGACGTGATCGTGCCGGGCGGCCTCAAGAAGAAAAAGCTCAGTCATGCCGTCGGGTTCCAGGGCCGGATCGAGCAGAATATTTCGAATCGCCTCGGCAATCGGCGTGCCGCCGGGCTCACGGGTGACGACGACTTCTCGACCCTGGTCCCGAAACCGCTGGGCCAATCTTCCCATCTGGGTGCTCTTCCCCGTGCCCTCACCGCCCTCGAACGTGATCAATACACCGTCTGACATGGGGTGGAAGTATACCCGAGGCGTTGGACAACGGGGGAGCAAACGGCATAGAAATAGACAGTGACTCTTACTCGGGCGAGTGGACAGAGTGGACAATCTGGACTTTGTGGACAATCCACGAAATCCACTCCGCCCGCGTCCACTTCGTCCACCACGTCCACAATGTCCATTTTGACTCTTCGACCTTGCTAGAATGATCGTCCGGCTGCGGCGAAGCGGCCGTCTCCGTACGGCGGAGAGGAGAAAGGGGACATTATGAGCAAGAGCGGACTGAAGAAGATCGGCGTCATCGGCATCGGGACCATGGGCAACGGCATCGCCCAGGTTGCCGCACAGAGCGGCTTTGAAGTCGTCATCACGGACATCAATGCTGAGGTGCTCGAGAAGGGCGTGAGCAACATGAGCCGATCCCTTGACCGACTGGTCAAGGCCTACGCCAAGAGTGAAGGCGCCAAGGGTATTACCGAAGATGCCAAGAACGAGGCGCTGGGCCGCCTCTCAACCACCATAAAACTGGCCGACCTGGTCGCCTGTGATCTAATCATCGAGGCGGCGCCGGAGATCCCGGAACTCAAAGAGGGCATTAACCGCGAGCTGGCCAAATTGGGCTACGACAAGGTCCTGGCGACCAACACTTCGGGCATCTCGGTCACCCGTCTGGCCGCCGCCTACGGCAAGCCGGAACTTTACATGGGCATGCACTTTATGAACCCGGTGCCGATGCAAAGAGGCGTTGAGATGATCCGTGGCCTGGGCACCTCCCAGGAGACCTACGATCTGATCGTCAACCTCTGCCACGACATGGGCAAGATCGAAATTCCGGCCGAAGACAAGGCCGGATTCGCCATCAATCGCATGTTCGTGCCCTTCGTCAACGAGGCCGTCCGGGTGGTCGAAGAGGGCATCGCCGGTGTCGAGGATGCCGACAAGGTCACCCTGTGCCTGGGCCACAAAATGGGTCCCCTGATGACGGCAGACTTCGTCGGTCTTGACGTCATGGTCTTCATCTGCAACGTTCTGGAAGAGGAGTTCGGTTCGTTCTACAAACCAACCTCCCTTCTCAAGCGTCTGGTTGAGTCCGGGCAGCTGGGCGCCAAGTCCGGCCGCGGCTTCTACGTCTGGGAGGGCTTCAAGCCCGTTGGCGTCAATCCCGACGTCGCACGCTATCGCATCGGCTAAACGGTCTTTTCAACCGACACACCAAACCCGCGGTGCTCCAGCACCGCGGGTTTTTTCCTTCCTGATCTGAGCAATTCTCGTCGGTCGATGACTCCTGATATGCGACACTGCTTTCATGACCGAAACACCTCGTAAGACGCTGTACCTGATCGATGGGCCCAATATGGCATTCAGGGCCTTTTTCGCCATTCGCGGCATGAGCAACTCCGAGGGCCTGCCGACCAATGCCCTCTATGGATTCGCCTCGATGCTCCTCAGCGTGATCCGGAACGAGCAACCCGATCATCTGGCCGTCGTCTGGGACCCCAAGGGCGGCTCGTTCCGCCGGCGAATCTTCCCCGAGTACAAGGGAACCCGGCCGGATATGCCCGACTCCCTGGCCGAACAGATGCCCTTGTTCTCGACCCTGACCGAAGCCCTGGATATTCCTTTTCTCGAGGTGGAGGATTTCGAAGCCGACGATGTCATGGGCACCCTGGCCCGGCGCTGGGAGAACGAGTTGGATGTTGTGCTTTTGACCTCAGACAAGGATCTGATGCAACTGGTCACGGACCACGTCACCCTGTTGGATACAATGAAGGATGTCAGAGTTTCCCTGCCCGAGGTCGTCGAGAAGTTCGGCTGCACGCCGGAGCTGGTTCCCGACGCTCTGGCAATCTGGGGCGACAGCTCCGACAACATCCCCGGCGTCAAGGGCATCGGTGAAAAAGGCGTCAAAAAGCTCTTCGAATACTTCAAGGGACTCGACGACATCTACGAGCGCATCGAGGAGGTCGAGCCCAAAGGAGTGCGTGCAAAACTGGAAGCCGACCGCGACAACGCCTATCTCTCCAAGGACCTGGCGACGATCCGGATAGACGTTCCGATCGAAACGACCCTCGAAGATCTCAAACTCTCATGGCCGCCGCCGGAGGACCCTGCCCGTCAGCTCTTTCAAGAGTTGGAGTTCCGCTCGCTATTGAAAGAATTCGGCGGAGCGATGCAGACCGTCGACCGTTCCGGCTACCGCCTCGTCACTGACGATGCCGCCCTGGCCGAGATGGCCGCGGAACTCTCAGGCGCGAAGAAATTTGCCCTGGACACCGAAACCACCGGTCTGGACACCATGCGCGACCGCCTGGTCGGCCTGTCCTTCTGCTGTGATCAGGAGAGGGCGTGGTACGTCCCGGTCGGGCACGACGGCTTTGCCGGCCTCGGTCAGATGGAGTGGGAACCCGTTCGGCAAGTCCTGGCCCCCATCCTGGAAGATCCAAATATCGGCAAGACCGGCCAGAACCTCAAGTTCGACCTCAAAGTACTCAGCCGGCACGGCGTTGAACTCCAGGGCGTCGAGGGGGACACACTGCTGGCCGACACCCTGCTGTCACCCGATCGGCGTTCCCACCGGCTGGACGAGTTGGCCCTGATCCATCTGGGCCACAAGATGATCCCGTTCTCCGAAACGGTTTCCAAGGATTCGACCTTTGCCTCGGTGCCCCTGGAGGAAGCGCGAGATTACGCCGCCGAAGATGCCCATGTCACCTGGCTCCTGGATGAGAAACTCAGCGAGCAGATCGTCACCGATGGCCTGTCCAAACTCTACGACGACGTCGAGGTTCCCCTGATGTCCGTATTGGCCCGCATGGAACTCCGAGGCGTTGCCGTCGACAAGGCTCAGCTGACGACCTTCTCCGCAGAACTGGCCGAAGGCATCGCCGAAGCCGAAAAACGATGCCACCACTTCGCCGAAGGCCCCTTTAATATCGGCTCGGTCAAACAACTCCGGGAAATCCTTTTCGAGCGGCTTGGCCTTCCGGTCATCCGCAAGACCAAGACCGGCCCTTCGACAAACGAGGCGGTCCTCAACGAGTTGGCGGCACAGCACCCCCTGCCCAAGGCAATATTGGAATACAGGTCCCTGCTCAAACTGAAGAACACCTACGCCGATCCGCTGCCGAAGATGACCCATCCGGAGACCGGGCGAATCCACACGACGTTTTCGCAGACGACCGCCGCCACCGGCCGATTGGCCTCGACCGACCCCAATTTGCAGAATATCCCGATCCGCACGCCCGAAGGCCGGCGAATCCGAGAAGCCTTCGTAGCGCCTGAGGGCCGGCTGTTGCTCTCGGCCGACTACTCCCAGGTTGAGCTTCGGATGCTGGCTCATTTGTGCGGCGGCAAAGGCGGCTTCGCCGAGGCATTCGCTGCGGGGGAAGACGTCCACACCCTGACCGCAGCAGGCCTTTTCGGCATCGATCCATCCGAGGTCTCGAGGCGAAAACGCTCGATCGCCAAAGCGGTCAACTTCGGCATCGTCTACGGCCAGAGCGCCTTCGGCCTGGCACAAACCCAGGACCTCAGCAGAGGCGAGGCGCAGGACTACATCGACCGCTACAAGGAGCGCTTCCCCGAGATCGAGGTCTTCAGGCAGGAAACCCTTGAGTTCGCACGGGAAAACGGCTATGTCGAGACCATCCTCGGCCGACGCCGCCCGGTCGATTTCGAGGGCGGGAATTTTGCCCAACGCCGAGGCGCAGAAAGGGTCGCAGTCAATACGCCTGTCCAGGGCTCGGCCGCCGATCTGATCAAGCTGGCAATGATCGCCGTCGATCAACGACTGACCGAGGAATTCCCCGGCCAGTATCTCCTGCTTCAGGTCCACGATGAACTCCTGCTCGAAGTCGACGAGGACCAGAAGGATGCCGTCACCGACATGGTCCGGCACGAGATGGTCACCGCCCTCGAGCTCACCGTGCCGCTGGTCGTCGATGTCGGCAGCGGCAGGACGTGGAATGAGGCGCATTGAGGCTGGGAGGCTGGGAGGCTGGGAGGCTGGGAGGCTGGGAGGCTAGAACGCCAGGAAGCTCGGACGCTGGAAGGCTGGGCGGCACGGTGGTGGGCCAAGGCCTTTCTTTGAGGACCTTGACAGGCCCTATATTGTGGTACCATAAATAAGGGAAAGGAACCACCATGCCACAGCAAAAAGTAACGCTGGACCCGGAAATTTCGGCAGAACTCGCCCGAGTCGTCGGCTCGCTTGGCTATCGAAGTAAAAGCGCATTCATCAGGGCCGCCATCGAGGAGAAACTCCAGACTGAGCGACAACGCCTCCGGCAAGCTCTTCGTGATCGCGCCTACGAGATGTGTGCTGCCGAACCGCCGGCGCCACTCTGGGGAGATCTCGAAGGTGAAGACTTTGAAGAGAGGTGAACTTTGGTATGTCAGCCTTGATCCCACCGTGGGCGATGAGCTCCAAAAGACGAGACCGGTAGTCGTTCTCAATCCCGGCCACGACCGCCACCTTCGGCTTTCGGTAGTCGTTCCCATCACCGGCTGGCGCCAAGGTTGGCAAGGACATCCCTTTTTCGTAAGGATCGATCCCACGCCAACTAATGGCCTGAAAAAGACCTCAGCGGTGGATTGTTTCCAGATCCGCTCATTGAGTCACAGCAGGTTCAAACGCCTTTCCGGACACGTCTCCAGCACTGATCTCCATCGATTCCTCTCCGCGGTCGCCCTGATCCTGGATATCGATTCCGCCCACTGTGAAACCGTTGTGTGAATGGAGAAGGCCAGCTAGTCGCCGTTGGCTTCTTTGTGACTCTCCCGAACCGCCCTGAGAACTCGAGCGTCTTCTTGTTGCCGTGGATGATCGATTGCGCTCTTGATCTCCAAAAGGCCCTCGAGATCGATCCAGTTGGCCGAAACCCTCCCGTAGGCCCCTTGGATCCTCCTGGGCCAAGCCTCTGAAAATTTCATGGAAACAACGTCTCGCAAGAGATCAATTCTGTTGGGAGCAACACCCAACTGCAAGATCTCATCCGGCGTTTCCGGTGACATCAGTTCGGGACTTCCGAACTCTGTCAACGCCTGATTCACCAGTCGCACGTTGTCGAAATCAGGATCGATCCACAGATCGATATCCTTGGTATAGCGAGGCTTGGCGTGATAGATGAACGCCATACCGCCGACGATGAGATACCTGACACGATGCCGCTCAAATAACTCGAGGATATCCTCAAAATCTCTGACCGTATCCATCGGTTAGCCGTCGTGGCCAGAGGCCGTACGCCTCGCCGCTTCAACCATCTCAACCTCTCTGCGGATGGCGACGAGAGCCGAGAGGCGCTCTTGGGGAGTCCGGCGCTGCCAGAACTCGAGATCCCACTTTTCGGCCTCCGCAAAAGAGGTCGTTCGATGGCACTCCATCGTCTCACGGCGCCTCCGGCTTCGCTCCTCAAGTGTTTCCATAATTAGTATCTTACCAGACTCTCACGAGTGATGAAACGCGTTACAGGGCGTAGACTCCGAATTGATCTGGGAGACTGGTGGTGGGCCAAGGCCCACCCTACGGAAAACCGGCGCACGTAGGGTGGGCCTTGGCCCACCTGATGCCTTGAGTCACTTGATGGGTCGATTAGGAATCCGATCAGCCCGCTGTTTCCAGCTCGGTTGTCATCCCTCATCATCACCGAACTCAACAACAAACCCCGGCCGATCGAAGTACCCACTGTCCACGACCTCGTCGCCTTCAAAAATCGCCCATTGCGGCAGGCCCCGGCGGTATTTTTCGGTCATGTGCCACAACTGCTTGGCGGAGTT
>JAUXDC010000260.1 GCA_030618605.1 Holophagae bacterium
GGTCTACGAAGAGTCATTTGTTGGAGCTTCGTCAGAATGTTTCGCATCGCATCCTCCTTGTTGTCAAAAGTCTTCTGTTCCTTGGCTCGAATAGGATGGTCCGACCTCCATCGCCTCAAGCCAGTTCTGAATCTCCGAGCCAAGGTCTACGAGCAGGTCCGCGTACTCCTGCTGGCGGGACGGCGCCTCGAACGCTTCCAGCTGCTTGAAGCGCTGGAGGGCCTCGTTGCACTGACGATAGTCCTCGCAGAGGGTCTGAAAGGACGGGTTCTCCCCGAACGCGCATTCGATGAGCCTCTCACGACCAGCAAATGAGGTGCGGATCAGGCTCAGGGTGTCCCTGTCGACATCCATGGATCCCCGCCTGTTTGAACCCGTGCTCTCAGATATCCGCCCCCACCTTTGATGCTGACCATGGCCAATTCTGCTCTCGGTTGATTTCTCGGGGAAAGGGATTTACAGTAACTCAATGTAGTCTACAAAATTTCTCATCCCGAAATTGACACATCACAGGGAGGGTGCTTGGCGATGGGCAGCGGTTCGACGTCGGAACAACCAGGGTTGCAGGATGCTTGCGGCGGATTCTCGCATGAGGTCATTCGGAACCAACTGGATCGAATCCTCGCACACCGGGAGTTCCAGGCAACCGAAAAGATGCGGGCCTTCCTCCGCTTCGTCGTCGAAGAAACGATTGCGGGCCGAGCCTACCGGCTCAAGGGCTTTACCATCGCCACCAGGGTCTTCGGCCGGGGAGATGACTTCGATCCGGCGCATGATCCTGTCGTTCGCATCCAGGCGGGCCGCCTGCGCCGCGCTCTGGAACGCTACTACCTGGTGGCGGGCGGGCGCGACCCACTCTTCATCGACATCCCCAAAGGGCACTACATCCCCCGCTTTGCCGCGCAGACCATCGAGACCGATGCGAACCGCCCAGGCCCGTCGGCTTCGGTGGGTTTGCAAGTTCCGTCGCCCACCGGACCGTCGGTCGCCGTGCTGCCCTTTGAGGACCTGACGAGCGATCTTGACCGGACCTTCTTCTCGATCGGCCTGGCGGACGAACTGGTCACCGAGCTCAGCCGCTTTCAGGATATTGTCGTGATTTCCTGCCGGCCATCGACCCAGTGCACCGAGTTGCCGGCGGATCCCGTTGAGATGGGTAGGGCCGTCGGCGCCCGCTTTGTGCTGCGGGGAAGCGTTCGCAAGGATTCGGAAACGCTCAAGGTCTCTACGAATCTGAGTGACACAAAAACCGGGAGGCAACTCTGGGCAAAGGCCTACAAGCTCCCGCCCGAGGCGAGCCACCTGATTGCCACCCAGGAGGAGATCGCTCAGAGCGTCGTTGCTGCCATCGCCAGCGAGTACGGGATCATCGCGCGGCGGCTGTCCGCCCAGTCACGCAAGAAACCCCCGGCCCAGCTGAGTACTTACGAAGCGATGCTCCGCTACTACACCCACCAGATCAATCCCAACCCCGAATCGAGCGCGGC
Organism: Holophagae bacterium; assembly: GCA_030618605.1. GTDB lineage: Bacteria > Acidobacteriota > Thermoanaerobaculia > Thermoanaerobaculales > Sulfomarinibacteraceae > DAOWGJ01. The sequence continues at coordinate 1,488 of JAUXDC010000260.1, forward strand.
ATGCTTCGACGCACTGCAGCAGGCCCTGGAGAGGGAGCCCGAGTACGCCCCTGCGTGGTCGGGGCTGGCGACCCTCCACTGCCAAATGTATACCTTCGACGTCCCCGGGTTCCATGAGCCCCTTGACACCGCTCTCCGCTACGCCCGGCGAGGCGTGTCTCTGGAGCCCGGATCCCAACTCGGTCGCCTGATCCTGGCCTATACCTGTCATCTGGCCGACGATTCTGATTCCTTCCACCAGGAGATCGAGACGGCCCTGGCCTTGAACCCCAACTCACCGTATACCGTGGGGTCGGCTGGGTACCTTCTCGCCCTGCGTGGGGACTTCGAAACCGGGTTGCCACTGGTGGACCGTGCTATCTCGGCGAATCCGTGTCATCCGGACTGGTTCCACAATGCCTATTTTTTCCACCATCTCAAGTGCGGGAAATTCGAAAACGCCCTTTGGGAACTCGAAAATCACAATCTCACGCTGGGTTTCTGGCGGCCAGTGCTCTTCGCCGCCACACTGGCCAAACTGGGGCGCATCGACGAGGCGAAGGTCCATGTCCTGGAAGTAAAAGAGCAGAAGCCCGATTTCGCCTCTCGAGCCCGGGAGCTGTGCCGCCGCCCCTTGAAGGTCGATGCGCTGATCGACGAGCTGATCGACGGGCTTCGCAGGGCGGGACTGGTGGTCGAGGGTTAACCCGCACTCTTAAGAAACTCCCGAATTTTTAAGGTACAAGAATGTTAAAGCCGAAATCGCTCGAACGAAGGGTCCGGCAGGCGTGCGGCAGGTGGGACAAGGCCACTACAATTTTTCTCCCGAATACGAATTGTGGCGGCGGGCGTCCCGGCCGCTGCACCCTGTGGCTGTCCCTGATCCTAACCCGACCTTCTCACCAGTGATCTACTGTGGCGCGAAATACGCAGCAATCTTCGCCGTTTTCTGGATATCGCTCAATCAACGTACTGTCGAGTACGCCTCATTCTCTCAATCTGCAAAAACGGCGAATTTCACCACGTCTTCCGCGCCTCGCAACGAAAACTTGTGAGAAGGTCGGGCTAACGCTGACGCGGTAGCTGATGCTGAAGCTGAGCCTCACGAGATTCAGCTGCCAGAGATCCCCAATCCCAGGCCGAAGCGTCCCCGCTTTCGAATCCGTCCGAAAAGACCGGCTGCTGGCCGGCCGGACAGTGGCCGATGAAGGTCTGCATCACGGTCTGGCGATCGGCCGGGGTCGGCAGGGCCTCAAAGGCGAAGGCCATGAAAACCGTCAGGAAGTCTTCGGTAACATGCTCGACCGCCGCCGTGCCGGCATTGCCACTGAAGGCCTCGGCGGCGCCCGTGCCCGGCACCAGGGTGTCACTGTAGTTGCTGCCGGGATAGTCGAGCGAGTACGGTCCCAATCCGGCGAAGACCGTTCCGGCGCCTGTGACCATCGTCTGCGACGTGTCGCTCGAGGCAGAGGCGACCCCCAGGTGGTCCTGCATAAAGGTTGTCAGGTCCCGGTCGTAGTAGTAGTCCATTGAACTGAGCAGCAGGCAGGCGTTGCCCCGATCCAGCCACGACGCCAGCGCACCCTCTCCAGCCGAGCCCGGCCCTGCGGCGCCACCGAACTCATCGCCGGTAAACCAGATAACGGCTTGGTAGGGCCCAAGGTCACTGAATGACGGCTCGTTATCACTGTTGTTCGTATCCCAGATCTCGTACTGCAGGCCCAGGGCATCCAGCGTGTCGGTGTAAAACGCCCGCACATCCGGAGAGTTGTCGTCATCATCGACCAGAAGGATCGGTGGAATCGCACGAGTGGTGAAATCGAAAACCCCACTGTTGGGCCCGTCGCCACAGGGATTGGCCGGACGCACCCGCCAGAAATACGAGGTCTCCGGATCGAGAGCGCTGGTCAGCGTGTGGGACGCGGTCGGGGATGTCGCCGAATAGACGATGTTCGTCAGGGCTGCATCGGTGGCCACTTCAACGGTGTAGCCGGCGGCTCCCGCCACCTCTCCCCAACTCAAGGTGGGCACCGTTGCGACATCCATGGCGCCGTCGGCAGGTTCGACCAACACGGCCACACCGGGTACACCGCTGAAAATCGAGAAATCTAGATTTGCCTCGGCGGTCGACCCGCCGGGATTGGACACGCCGGAAACCACAACGGGGTAGGCTCCCGCTGCGGCCAAAGGTGTCGTTGTGATCGTCAGGATCGACGTTCCAGGCGGTGTGACCTCGCCCGGCGAAAAGCTCCCACCTGTGGCCGGCGGCAACCCACCGACCGCGAGAGTCACCGGCTCAGAGAAACCACTGGGGGTCTGAACGGCAACGTCAACCGGATGAGAACCCGCCACTGCACAGACATTGAGAACCTCGGGCGTCACACTGAGACGAAAGTCCACCAGTGAATCGATTGCCGCAAGTGCATCGATCCGCCCCCACCCGAAAACGTTGTTGGGTACGGCATCACCGGCATCGCCCCCACAGCCCTGGCTCGTCGTCAAGTGGAGCGCGGACTGCTCGATCGCGATTTCAACGTTCTCGACGTCTCCAGCCATCTCCGGCTTTGCAGAGATCACCAGCGCAACCAACCCGGCAACATGGGGCCCGGCCATGCTCGTGCCGTCCCATCCACCCTGATAACTCCCATCCCTCGTACTGGAACGGATGTTGACGCCGGGGGCCGAAATATCGGGCTTCAGCCGATTACTGCCGTCGACGGTCACCGGACCTCGGCTGGAAAAATAGGCAATGTCGTCCGAGCTGTCGGTCGCACCGACCGAGAAACTCTCACCGTACGTCGCCGACGGGGTATTGACAGTCGAGCAACTCGACCCGTCGTTGCCGGCGGAGTGTACGGTGACAATACCTGCGGCCCGAACGGCCTGCACGATACTCAGGAGGACATTGGGGTCGGTGCACCCCTCGCTCGGTGGACAACCCCACGAGTTGTTGATGACATCCGGTGCCTTGGCAGGGTCGGGGTTTTCGTCTGAGAGATCAGTCGGCGCGATGAAGAACTGGTAGCACTCGGCGTAGGTCGTAGGGGTTCCGGCACCCTGGTCCATGTTGCGGCAACCGATCCACTGGGCGCCCGGCGCCATGCCGACCTGGTTGCCGACACCGTCGTCACCGACGATCGTACCCATCGTATGCGTACCGTGTCCGTGGTCGTCACAGGGCACGACCGAGTCCGCACCGCATGATCCCCCTCCTGAATGAACGGCATCGTGCCAGTTGTAGGCGTGGTCGCCGGCCGCTCCACCTCGATACTGTTCGATCAACGCCGGATGATCCCACTTGTAGCCGGTATCCTGCCCGGCGACAACGACACCGTCCCCGTCGATGCCCAGAGCCCAGACATCAGGAGCGCCAACCAAGGAAATGTTCCACTCGATAGTTTCCGGAGCCTTGGACTTTTCGGCTCGAGACTCTCGGGGCATCTCCTTGATACGGACCTCGGGGTTGGCGTAGATGTGAAAGACATCTTTGCGCTCGGCCATCTGCCTTACGACATCAAGATCACCGCGAACCCAAATCATGTTGCTGATCCAATAGGCACGGTGTTCCGCACCCATCGCTTTCAGGTCTTCCAGGACCGGCTTCTGGGTCTTCACTGCAGTCCGGCGCAATGCGTCGACGACAAATCGTCCTTTTTTGATCTTGGTCTGCAGGAGCGACGCACCCGAAAGATCCGCTTGATCAGCCAGGAGAACGATGAACTCGGTTCCGCCACCGGCCTTGTTCAATACCCAAGGATCGACCTTGGCCTGCCACTGATCGGAGGCCACGCCCACTGCGGCCACACCGACCAGAACCATTACTCCAACAGCACACACAAATTGACGAAAACCCATATCAACTCCATATCGCCGCCAAGCGGCGACAGCACTTTAGCAGGACTGCAAAAAACCGGGCGACAGAGACGCTCTCGTCTGTCCCTGCTCCTGCCTGCTGACGCCGTCGCTGTTTACTGTTGCTGCTGCCATCCATTGCCCTTGAGTGCCAACCCCGGCCTTCGGGGCCGCGCGGGCGCGTCCCCGCTCGGTCCTTTCCCTCAAGGGGGACGTAGCAGAAGTCGGGAGGTCAAAGCCCCTTGAGGGAAAAGACCTCGGCGGCCTACG
>JAUXDC010000329.1 GCA_030618605.1 Holophagae bacterium
CCGAGCCCAACTAGGAGAATGTCATGATCGATCGGGACCGGCTGATTTCTGCTGTCGGTACCTGGGTCGGCAACTGCCTCATCTTCGACCAGCTGGACTCCACCCATCTTTTTGCACGGCGATTGATGGAACAAGTGGACACCGAGGACATTCCTATCAGCCCAACCCTGATCCTGGCCGAAAGCCAGAGCGGCGGCCTCGGCCGGGCCCAGCGAACCTGGTCATCAGAATCCGGCGGCCTTTACCTCAACGTTGTTTGGTCCATGACGGACCCTTCCAACATCGCACAATTGCCGATGCTGGCAGCAGCCACAATTCACCAGGCAGTCACCGCAGTCGGCGTCGAAGACGCTGCCATCAAATGGCCCAACGACATTCTGGTAGGTGGGCGCAAACTGGGCGGAATCCTCATCCATGCTCTGCACGGCACCCGACTCCTGGCCACCGTCGGAGTGGGCATCAACATCACCGAGGCACCGGATCTCTCGGACCTTCCGGGCCTGGCGGCAACCTCCTTGGCCGACATCCTCGGCCCCGGAGACGCGGACGAACGATCGATAACCCTTATCACAACCTTTCTGGAGCGCTTCACCAAAAGCCTGCACAACCCCGGACCGGCCGTCGAACACTGGAAGACCCACCTCATCCACACCGAGGGCGAGACCATCAGCCTGACAACCTCCTCAGGCGAGTCCATCTCGGGGATCTACGCGGGAGTCAACTCCGCCGGCCATCTGATGATCCAAACCGAAGACGGCCTCAAAACCCTGACAGGGGGCGACATCGTCGAAGACGACCGAAGCTGAAAAAACAGGAAACTGGAGCCCATAAACACAGTTTTCTCGCAAAGATCGCCAAGGACGCCAAGAAAGAAGAATGTTATCCCCTATCTCCCGCGGCGTTATTGCGAGAGAAATGTCTTCTTGTCTTCCTGCCTGATTGTGATCACCAGACGTCCCGAGAGGCGCTCCCGCCTCAGATCGGCGCTTTGGTCCAGTTTCCGATGTGAAGCCCCTCAATTCGCGAAAAATGCTTTTCGTTGTTCGTTATCAGTCGATAGCCCACAGTCATGGCCGTTGCTGCGATCACGAGGTCAAAATCATCGAGGCGTTGCCCCTCACCTTTGAGCCGTGCCTTCAATGAACCAAAAGCCTCCATAATCGCTGGGCTCACCTCAATCACCGGCAATACTTCCCCAAGCCTTCGCACCCGAGCAAGGTTCTCCTCGGGCCGTGCCGATTTCTGCGCACCAAACAACAACTCCCCATAACTGATAACCGATATCGCCTTCGAAGCCGTTGCTGTGCGTCGCAGGGTTTCAATGACCTGTTCATGGCCCTTCAGCGAGTAGATCAATATGTCGGTGTCAATCAAGTACATCGATTGACCGCCCACCGCTCCTTCGTGCGGACCTGATTTCATCGGCAATTTCCTCGGCACAGCGGTCATCGACCCATGAACCACAGAGTTCCAGAAAGGCTGCCGTAGTCTTCTCCGCCGAAGTCCGCTGGGCCGCAAGGAAATCCTGGATAATCATCGTCACTTGCTGACTGATCGACCTCCGATCCTGCGCCGCCCGAGCAGCGAGCGCTCTGTAAAGGTCATCGTCCATTCCCTTGATCTGAAGTGTTGCCACCTTCACCTCCCGGACAGCCTCGGTCCGCTATTTCATACTATCATATTCATGAATTCGCCTTCGTTTTTCATGAAGTCTATAAAAATTCTCGTATACCTGCCCCGCTTCCCAGCATCCCAACTTCCCGGCCTCCCAGCCGTTTTCCAGAGAAATGTCTTCGTGTCCTTTGTGCCCTTTGTGGTTGAATAGGCTGGGACGCTGGACAGCTCGGACGCTCGGACGCAGGAAAGGCTGGCGAGGCAAGGGGCCTTTGTGCTCTTTGTATCCGCCGTTTGGTTTGAAAACCCGAGTTCCGGTCTTGCCTCCTAGCCTCCTGGCTTCCCAGCCTTCCAGCCTTTTCCCCTTCGCGCTCTTTGCGGTTCAACTGCCTTCTCTGCCTCGCCCCACCCGAATACACCACAAACCCAACAACAGCGACAACCAGAGCCATCCACTGCCCCACTGAGTTGCCTGCACGCGTCGACCATGCGGCCACCACCACAACCACCATCGAAACCGGTTCAAAATGAGGTAGCTCAAGCACCTCGGATTCCTCGAAAGAAACGTTGAATCTCGTTGAACGCCAGCTCAATATCGACCTCCAGCCCAATCTCCACTGCGAGTGCCACGAAAGGCTGCGCCCAGCCTTCGGGAGGTGGAGCGAGGGCATCGGGCAGAGCATGGCCGGAACGACCTGAATAAGTCACAATGACCGCCCTTTGGAGCCGGTCGAGATCCAGATCAAATCGGCGGATCATCAGCACCATGTCAATCAGGTCTTTGACCCGAGAGTTGGGGTGCGGTCTATTGGGCAAAGTGTAGGCGTGCAGCTTCTCGGCAAACTGCTGCTCTTTTGAGATGCAAACGATTGCAGGAGAGGCGATTCCGGCGAAATCGAGCCACCCACGGCCGGTCAACACTTCGGTCGGTTCGACCAGGGCATCACCGACGCCAATGTCAACGGGAAACCTAACGAATGTCCGGCCGGCTAAACGGGCATCTACGGGAAACCTGGCCCCTCCATACGGTGCTGCGTCGATATCCATCACCACCGGAGCGACTACGAAGTGAAAAAAGTCGCCGAGGTCTACTTCAACCAGTGTTTGCAACTCCGCTTGGAGCCTCGTCGAAAGAACATCCGCCGCAGGCAAGTCTGCGGGCGTCTGCAGCGTGAGATCTATATCCCGAGTCGTGCGGGCTTCGGTGAAACGAAGTTCGAGAGCGTAGCCCCCTTTGAGAGCCCACGGCCCACCCCCTCCAGCAAAAATCCTCGCCAGGAATCGATCGAATGCAACCTGACGTCTGAAACGCATGAGATCCACGCCCTCTTCCTCGGCTTGCCGGCGTAACCGATTTTCAAGGGCCTGCCGGAATGCAGCAGGTGTGGCGTAAATATTCATGGCCTATCAACTTCCAGTTGAGCAAGCAGTTCCGCACCGCGCGCACTCCGGGCCTCCCCAATCGTGATCAGTCCAGTACCCATTCCCTCCTGGAATGCCTCTCGGAGGACCCCCGGATGAACATCGCCCGAACGGAGGAGGTCATCGATTGCTCTCAGCGGACGGGTGACCCGATATCCCTCCATCTCCATCACGTCCTTCTTCGGCAGGTCTTCCCGGTGAAGAATCAGAATGCCCGGGATCCGGCTCCTCCTGCGGAATTTCCTGGGTACCGTCAGGTGCAGTTTGGCCGGCTGGAGATCGGCCAGATCAAAGATAGACAGAGCAGTTTGGTGGGAGTAGACCCCCTGCGGCACGTCGTCCACCCCACGTGACCAAAGACTCCACAGAACCAGATCCGGCCGCTCGGTATTCGAATAGTCCGCCAGTTGATACACGCCCCGGGCCTTCCGAATCCAGTTGCCGGATTTGACCTGGTATACACGCGCGGCATCCGAGTACCCGGCCTCTCCAGCCTGCTTCGCGGTAAACAGGCTTTGCTGCTGTTCCGCAATGGCGAGAAGTGCCCGGTATGACTCTTTGCCTGACCTCCGCATGGTCGCCTCCCCCTTGTCCACCCGAGTCTAGTTTGATCACAGTCCGAAATCAACACGGAACCTAAACTTTTTTTAAGTTTCGTACACTCCATCAAAACAACAATCTCACAAAGATCGCTGGGATCGCAAAGAACAACATTCAATTCCCCACCTGCGCTCTCTGCGTCTCTGCGAGAGACCTGTCTTCTTGCCCTGCATCCCAGCATCCTGGCCTCCCAGAATTTTGTATTCAAACAAAAAACGGACCAAACGGCCCGTCGAATCACCTCGTTGCACGTAGGGTGGGCCTTGGCC
>JAUXDC010000055.1 GCA_030618605.1 Holophagae bacterium
CTTCCTAAGACCGCTTGGCCTCCGACTTCCGCGACAGCAAACAGGTGCAGCGGCAGTTTGCAGCGACAGCGACTGCTGGCCGCGACCGCGGCAGATAGCAGCGTCGGCGACCGAGGCGGCGCGGTGTGCAGGATCTTCAGCCCAAAAAGACACAATGCGGGGCAGCGCCCGCACCCCAACCCAGCCTTCCAGCGTCCTGGCTTCCCAGCGTCCCAGCTTTCTCGCTTCCCAGCGTCCCAGCCTCCCCGCTTTCTAGCCTTTCTCCAATTTCGCGATCGTCGGCACCAGCGTCTTGCGGCCGGCTCGGTCGAAATAGATGACCAGCTTGAGCCCGGGCCCCCGGCCCTGGCATGACAGCACAACGCCGGATCCGAATCTTTGATGGGACACACGGTCACCCGGTCGCCACCCTTTGCCGTCGGCGTCTTCGACAGTCGCAGCGATCGGCCGTCCCCGGACACTTCGTTGGGGAGACCGGCTCTGACTGGGGCCGGCACCGACGGAGCCGGTGGACTGGGGCCGGCCTAAACCGGTTTGTCGCCCAAAAGACCTCTGAGGCCCCTGCACCATGGCGGCGGCTTCCAAGCCCCAGCTCTGACCGACGATCTGCGAGAACGCGTCACTATCATCCTGAAGAGAATCGGCGGGGATCTCGGCCAAGAAACGTGATGGGCGAGTCGTCAGCCGCTGGCCGAAGAGGAAGCGTTCGCGAGCGGCCGTCAGGGCCAGGCGGTGGCGCGCACGGGTCATGCCGACATAGGCCAGGCGCCGCTCTTCTTCCAGACCCTCGGCATCTTTCTGGGAGTTGGCGTGGGGCAACAAACCGTCCTCGCATCCGGCGACGAAGACAGCGTCGAATTCCAGGCCCTTGGCAGAATGCAGGGTCATCAGGCTGACGGCATCTGCCGAGGTCTTCTGGTCGCTGTCCTCGAAGAGGGCGACGCCGTCCAGGAAGGCCTCGAGATCCTGTCCCTGCAGCGAGGCCTCGGCCACAGCCGTCGCCAGTTGCCGAAGGTTCTCCCGCCGGACGACTTTCTCCTCTTCTTCGCCGTCATAAAGCCCCAGCAGGCCGGAAGCCTCGAGCAACCACCCGACAAAGTCCGCAGGCGCCATGGTCTCCCTCTGTGTCTCGGCTTCGTCCAAGATTTCAAAAAAGCGCCCGAGGGCCACTTGAGCCCGGGGTGTCAGAGTCTCAGGGGTATCCCTGGCCGCAATCGGAACCGGGCGGCCCACTGCTTCAGCGTGGGATCTCAGGGCATCGATGGTAACGGCCCCGATGCCCCTGGCCGGCACATTGACCACCCGTTCGAAGGCCAGTGCATCTTCCGGACGGACGACAAGGCGCAGGTAGGCCAGGGCATCCTTGACCTCGGCCCGCTGCCAGAATCTCAGGCCACCGACCACCCTGTAGGGCACCTGGCGTCGGGTCAATTCCTCTTCGAAAGGCCGCGTCTGGGCATTGGTGCGCATCAAAACAGCCATTTCGCCCAGAGGATGGCTCGTTTGCAGGGCCTCGATGCGGTCACATACCCACCGCGCCTCCTCCCGTTCACCCGGGGCAATAAAGAGGTGCACCGGCTCCCCACCGTCTTTCTCGGTGAACAGCTTCTTGCCTCGGCGCCTGGTGTTGGAAGCGATCAGCGCGCCGGAGACTCTCAAGATCGGCGCCGTTGACCTGTAGTTTCGCTCCAACGCGACCACATGGGCACCGGGAAAAGAGTGCTCGAAGTCCAGAATATTATCCATCTCGGCGCCTCGCCACCGGTAGATGCTCTGATCCTCGTCCCCGACCGCTGTGATGTTGCCTGTTTCGCTCAGGACCGTATTCAAGAGTTTCATCTGCAACTTGTTGGTGTCCTGGAACTCGTCGACCAGTAGCCACCGCGCCCGTCGCTTGACCGAGGCAGCAACAGCCTGATCCGACGACAGGGCCTTGAGAACCAGCGCCAGCATGTCGTCAAAATCGACGGCGCCCAGTTCTTTCTTGCGGGCGGTGTAGCGTCGCCACAATCGGGCGACGACCTGAATCCGAATGTCATCAGTGCGCCGTTCAAGCTTTTTCACGCTCTCGAGGCGGTTGACGTGGCCGGAGATGCGCGAGAGCACGTTCCGGGCGGGGTATTCCTTGGGGTCGAGACCCTCATCCTTGAGAATCTTGACCATCAGGCCCCGTTGATCGTCGCTGTCGATGATCGAAAACCTGCGGGGCAGCCCCGCCGCCTCGGGCCACCTGCGGAGAATGTCCAGGGCCCAACGGTGGAAGGTCCCGACGAAGGCCCCTCCCAGACCAGGGCCGGCGTCGATCAGCGAGGCCGCCCGTTCCCGCATTTCCCGAGCAGCCTTGTTGGTGAAGGTAACGGCGGTAATCTCGAAGGGTTCAGCCGCTCCCCGCCCGATCAGATGAGCGACCCGGTGCGTCAAAACACGAGTCTTCCCGGATCCGGCCCCTGCCAAAACCAACAGTGGTCCCTCACCGTAGGCCACGGCCTCCCGCTGTGTCGGGTTGAGTCCCTCGAGTAATCTTTCCGCAGTCATCAAAGCCGCTCCATTTGCATTTCAGGCCGCCGGGTTTGTGAACATCCCGCTGGAGGGCCTTTCAAGTTTCAAGTATCCAGTTTCCAGTTTCGGGCACGCCGACGCTTTCCATCCCACAAAGGAGACAGCCAAGCGCGTGCCCCTTATTCCACCGTCACACTCTTGGCCAGATTCCGGGGTTGGTCCACATCCAGGCCCAGTTCCACAGCCACTCGGTAGGCCAGCAACTGCAGGGGAATCGTCGCGACGATCGGCTGCATGAGACGGTCTACGGCCGGAATCGGCAAGACGATGTCGGCCACCTGGGCCACATCGTCTGCTTCCCTCTCGGCCACGGCGATGATCACTGCGCCACGGGCGCGAACCTCCATTAGATTGCCCAGGAGTTTTTCCCGCATCGGCGTCGCCGGAGCGACTGTGACGATCGGGAAGCCTTCGGTCAGGAGGGCGATCGGTCCGTGCTTCATCTCACCGGCCGGATAGCCCTCGGCGTGGAGGTAGGAGATTTCTTTGAGTTTCAACGCGCCTTCCAGCGCAATCGGGTAGAGGCAGCCCCTTCCCAGAAAGAGCGAATCCGTCGCTTCGGCCAACAGATGTGTCGCCTGCTCATAGGCCTGCTCGCTGCCTTCAATCGCCTGTTCGATCGCCAAGGGCAATCGCAGCAACTGCCGAATAATTTCGGCGTCCATATCGTCCGACAGGCCACGGACCTGCCTCAGGGCCAGCGCCAGGAGGACCATCGCCACCAACTGGGTCGTGAACGCTTTTGTCGAAGCGACACCGATCTCCGGTCCGGCCTGGGTCAACATCCGGGCCTGGGACATACGCCACGAAGATGATCCCCGGACGTTGCAGATTGTACCCAGCAGCGCACCGGCATCTTTGCCCAACTCCATCGCGGCCAGAGTGTCGGCAGTCTCCCCGCTCTGCGTCACGCCGACAACCAACACCTCCCGGCCGACCAACGGCTCCCGGTAGCGATACTCCGATCCATAGTCAACCTCTGTCGGAAGGCCCGTCAGGCGCTCGATCAAGAACTTCCCCACCAGGCACGCGTGCCACGACGTCCCGCAGGCAACCAGATGGATCCGCCTGACTTCGGCCAACCGATCGTGGTCAAAGCCCAGATCACCCAGGTTGACTGCAGTGCGATCGGCGTTCAAATAGGCCCGAACGGTGTTCCGAACGGCATCAGGCTGTTCATGGATCTCCTTGAGCATGTAGTGGCGGAACCCGCCCTTGTCCATTCGGCCGGCATCCCAATCCAATGTCTCCACCGGCCGGTCGACCGCTTGTCCGTCATTGTGGATGTGCGCTTCGTGTTGGTGAACGACGGCAATATCGCCGTTTTCCAGGTAGATCACCCTCTTGGTTCGGTGAAGCAGGGCCACAACGTCCGAAGCGACGATCATCTCGTCGTCACCGACTCCGACGACCAACGGCGGCCCGTTGCGGAAGGCAACGACCGTATCGGGCTCGTCACACCTGACCGCCACGACCGCAAACTGGCCGACCAGAAGAGGTAGGACGGCCTCGACCCGCTCGAAAAGACTGCCCGTAGCTCTCCCGACCAACTGGGCGATCAGTTCGGTGTCGGTATCTGAGGCCAGCGGAACTCCCTGGCCCAGAAGTTCCCGGCGAAGGTCGGCGTAGTTCTCCAGAATCCCGTTATGGACCACAGCGATGTGGCCGTCGGCATCCACTTGTGGGTGGGCATTGGCCTCGGTTGGTGCCCCGTGGGTCGCCCACCGGGTATGACCAACGCCGACCGATCCACGAGGCGGCTGATCGAAGGCCAATTCCTCGAGATTGGCCAACTTGCCTGCAGCCCTGAGAACCTCGATCGTCTCTGTGCCCATGACCGCCAGACCGGCGGAGTCATAACCTCGATATTCCAGCCGCCTGAGACCGTCAAGAATGACAGGCACCGCTTGATGCTCGCCAACGTATCCAATGATGCCGCACATGTCGCTCTCCTCAGTCGTTTTAAAGCTATTAGCTTTTAGCCGTTGGCGAAAAACTCATGGTCCTCGGAGCTAACTGCTAAGAGCTGAATGCTAACAGCTCCCGGCCCCTCCGGATTCTCAGCGGGCCGCTATTTTTTCGGCCAACGATGCCAGTAGATCGTCGAAAGCACCGGCAAAGGAAGCCACACCGTCATGTTGGAGCTTCAACGTTACGGCCTTGAGATCGATGCCGTGAGCCTTGAGACCCTCCAAGACGCTGTCGGCCGATGCCATGCCCTCCTCAAGCGCGTTCCGCGGACTTCCGTGGTCCCGGTATGCGTCCAATGTTGCCGCCGGGATTGTATTAACTGTCTGTGCCCCGACCAACTCCTCGACGTAGAGCACATCGGAGTAGGCCGGATTCTTGGCCGAGGTCGAGGCCCAGAGCGGCCGCTGTACCTGGGCGTCCCGGGACCTCAGTGTTTCGAAGGTCGGACCGTGAAAAATCTCCTTGAACCGGCGATAGGCCAGGCAGGCATTGGCGATTGCGGCCTTGCCTCGGAGTGCGAGAGCCTCAGTTGTCCCGACGGCCTCAAGCTGGGCATCGACCGCGGTATCCACACGGCTGACAAAGAACGATGCCACCGAGGCGACCTTCGATGGTTCAGCGCAACGCCCGAGTCCTCGAACGTAGGCCTGGGCAACGGCCTCGTAATCGTCCATCGAGAACATCAGGGTGGCATTGACATTGATGCCGTCGGCGATCAATGCCTCGATCGCCGGTATTCCCTCGGTGGTCGCCGGTACTTTAATCATCAAATTGGGCCGGTCGACCCAGGCCCACAAGCGCCTTGCATCCGCAATCGTTCCCATGGTGTCGTGTGCCAGATCCGGAGCAACCTCGAGGCTGACGAAACCGTCGCTGCCGTCACTCGTGTCATACACCGGCCGCAAGACATCCGCCGCGGCCTGAATATCGGTGACCGCCAACTCTTCGTAGACCTCGACCGCCGTTGCCTCAGGATGGCGGCGAAGCACGGCATCGACCTGCTCGTCGTACTCGTCGGTGCCGGCGATCGCATTCTTGAAGATCGACGGGTTGGAGGTCACGCCTCGCACACCGTCCTCTTCGACCAGGCGGCCCAATCCGCCGCCTTCAACCAGGCTACGCTGAATGAAATCCAGCCACACCGCCTGCCCATGATCCGCCCAGAGTGCCTTGAGACTGTTCATCAACTTGCTCCATCCCCAATTAACCTGATTGCAGCATCAACGATTCTTTCGACCGTGAAACCCAACTTCTCGGCCACGACCGCACCCGGAGCCGAGGCACCGAACCGGTCGAGCCCAATGACGACACCGTCACTGCCCGTGTATCGCTCCCAGCCGAAGGTCACCCCTGCCTCGATTGCCACCACCGGCACGCCCAGCGGCAACAGTGCCCGCCGATACTCTTCATCCTGGGCATCAAGCAGTTCTTGGGACGGCATCGACACAATCCTGGCCGCGATTCCGCGCTCGCCAAGTTCGGCGCCCGCCTCAACCGCCAGTTGAACCTCGGACCCGGTGGCCAACAGGACCACCTGTGGTGACCCGCCATCCTCCACCGGGCACCAGGCACCCCGGGTGACGCCCATCTGGGCCCCCTCGGCCGTACCCTTGAGGATCGGCAGCCCTTGCCGGGAGAGAATCAGCGCCGTCGGGCCCTCGTGCCGTTCCAATGCTACGCGCCAGGCTGCCGCAGTTTCATTGGCATCGGCCGGCCGCAACACAACGACATTGGGAATGACCCGAAGAGACGCCACCTGCTCGACCGGTTGGTGGGTTGGGCCGTCTTCACCAACCCAGATCGAGTCGTGGGTGAAAACGTAGATCACCGGCAATTCCATCAGTGCCGCCAGTCGTATCGCCGGACGCATGTAGTCGGCAAAAACCAGGAAGGTCGACCCGAACGGCCTGATGCCCCCATGCAGCACGAGGCCGTTGAGGACGGCGCCCATCGCATGTTCCCGAATGCCGAAGTGGAGGTTTCGCCCACCCCACGATCCCTTGCCTATCGCATCTGAGGCATTGATGTTCGTCTTGCAGGACGGGTCCAGATCGGCAGAGCCTCCGACCAACTCGGGTAGAACCCCGGCAATAGCATTGATGACGGTCCCGGACGCCGCCCGGGTCGCCGGCCCCTTGGCGCCATATTCAACAACCGGCAGAGCACTCGACCAGCCCTCGGGCAATCGGCCTTCCAGACGCCTGGCGAAAGCCTCTGCCCGCTCCGGGCAGGCCTCGGCCCACGCACCGTACTGCTCCTGCCACACGGTGTGGGCTTTGGCGCCTCGACGAGCAATGTCCTGCCCCCTCTCGGCGACAACATTGGGCACAAAAAATTCTGCATCCTCCGGCCAACCCAGATTTCTCTTGGCGCCCCGGATTTCTTCTGCCCCAAGGGGTGAGCCATGGGCCCCGGACGTGTCCTGTTTTGTCGGTGCGGAGAAACCGATGTGGGATTGGACCGCTATGAGCGTCGGTCGTTCGGTTTCATCAACGGCGGCATCAAAAGCCGCCGCCAGGGCATCGAGGTCGTTCGCGTCCTCAACGCGCACAACACGCCAACCGTAGGTGCGGAATCGACTCTCGATGTCATCGGAAATTGCCAGATCGGTCGCTCCCTCAATCGTGATCCGGTTGTCGTCCCAGATCCAGCACAACTTTGAAAGGCCCAGGTGTCCCGCCAGGGATGCCGCTTCGGCGCTGACGCCTTCCATCAAATCGCCGTCGCCACAGACGACCCAGGTTCGATGATCAACAACTGGGGAGTCCGCCCCGTTGAATTCCTCAGCAAGGTGGGCCTCAGCCAGCGCCATGCCCACCGACGTCGCACACCCCTGTCCCAGGGGTCCGGTGGTCATCTCGACTCCCGGCACATGTCCAACCTCAGGGTGGCCCGGAGTCCTGGAATCCCACTGGCGGAAGGCCTTGATGTCCTCCAACGTCATGTCGTATCCGGTCAGATGCAAGACTCCGTAGAGCAACATCGACGCGTGTCCTGCCGAGAGAACGAAACGGTCCCGGTCGGGCCACGTAGGATCTTCCGGGTCATGCTGAAGCACCCTGGAAAACAACGTCCACGCCACCGGCGCGAGGCCCAGCGGCGCCCCGGGATGACCCGAGTTGGCCTTTTCGATGGCATCCATCGCCAAGGTGCGGAGAGTATTGACGGCCAGTTGGTCGACATCGTCGAAGCGTGCGCCCACAGTCACCTCCAGCGGTCAGTGGCAGAGCCACCGCGCGTGGTGAAGACTATCAGGACTTAGGCGACTTCGCTCGGCTTGAAGGGGATTAGGGACTGGGGAGTAGGGGTTAGGGATTAGGGCTCATCCTTCATCCTTCCCCCTTCCGCCTTCAGATTCTGTTCACTTCCATCCGTTGCGCAAGAACTTCCTCGACACGCCGGAGATCCTCACGGGTATTGACTCCCTGCATCTCTTCGGGATCATCAAGTATCGTCGCAGCCACCGGCAGGCCCCGCCGTGTCAGCCACCGGACCACGTCGGTCAGGTAGTACTCGCCCTGTGCGTTGTCGGGCTTGAGCGAGGCCAGGGCCTGTTCCAGCGAAGGTCTCCTGAACGCATAGACACCGGCATTGACCTCGTTCAGGGCCAGGGTATTGGCATCGGCGTCCTTGGCTTCGACGACTGCCGAAACACTCCCGTCAGGACCGCGAAGGACACGCCCGTAGGCCCCTGGATCGGTGAGGAACGCGGTTAACAGTGCGGCCTCGGCACCCTTCGCTACTGAGTCCAAGAGCCGGTCCAAGGTCTTCTTCCGCAACAACGGAACATCGCCGGAGAGCACCAACACCACATCCCCCTCCGGAGCGACCCCCACGGCAACCCGCAGAGCATCTCCGGTTCCCAGCTGCGGTTCCTGCACGGCGAGCAGAAGCCCCCGGTCGCGTACGTGTTCCTCAACGCGGACCGCCCGATGTCCTACGACGACGACGATGTGGTCCGCACGCGCCACGCTTTCACCCAAATCCAGCACAAAGTCCAGGAGCGCTCGACCTGAGGCTTCATGAAGAACTTTGGGAAGATCCGATTTCATCCTCGTGCCCTTGCCTGCAGCGAGAACCGCAACTAAACAACGCATCGAATGCCTCCGTTAGACCAATTGGGTCAGGTTCATCAACAGATCACTGATCACTCATGAAAGTTTCGGGTCTGAGAGCTGACCCCAAAGTCCAACCTCGGTGTGATCCAGCCCACGCTGATCGCTTCGCGACCTCCACGACTTCGCCGTGATCGCCCTCCGGGCGATGCGCGAGGTCCCTACCGCCGCCGCATTTCGAACAGCACTTGCTTGGCGACGGCCTTGAGGGTCTCGAAGACACCCATGCCGGTGGTTGCAACCGCTTCAAATGTCGGCTCACTCTTGAAATTGAGGAGGCGGTACATATCGTCAGTACCGACTGCAGTCGGCAGGTCGCGCTTGTTGAATTGAAGCACATAAGGGATGGTCTTCAGTTCAAAGCCGTTCTCCTTGAGGTTTTCGTCGAGATTGCGCAGACTTTCGACATTGGCGTCCATCCGCGGTTCCTGAGAGTCGGCAACGAAGACCATGCCGTCAACTCCCTTGAGGATCAACTTCCGGGAGGCGTCGTAAAAAACCTGCCCCGGCACCGTGTAGAGATGAAAACGGGTTTTGAAGCCGCGCACGGAACCCAGGTCCAAGGGCAGGAAGTCGAAGAATAACGTGCGATCGGTTTCGGTCGCCAGCGAAATCAATTTGCCCTTCTGCTGGGGATTGGATTTCTCGTAGATGTATTGAAGGTTGGTCGTTTTCCCGCATAACCCCGGCCCGTAGTAGACGATCTTGATGTTGATCTCACGGGCGGCGTAATTGATGAAGCTCATTCTGAAAACAGTGCGTCGATGTCGTCGTCGGTGATTTCCGCGAAGGGGGAATCGATATCTTCGGGACCCCCACTTTGAGCCTTGACGTCCATATCAACAAGAATTCGCTCGACTTCCCCGGTCGCCTTTCGAACCCTCAGCCGAACAAGGCCGAGGGACGAACGTTCGTCAAAGATGACGACCAGGATCAACCTCTGTCCAACGATCGAGATATGGATGTTGTCCTTCCGCCCCTCATGGAACAGGATGGAAAACTCCTTCTCACCGATCAGCTTTGCCAGACCGTCCGTTGCCGCGACGTTGCCGGCGGTCAGAGACGCCAGGGATGTTGCATCGATCAGGTCGATTTCACCCGCACCGGCGATCTGTTGACCGTTCTTATCCACCAGAAAAACGATCTTCGCGCTGGCGTCGACCTTGAGACGCTGCAAGAGCGATGAAATCCTGTTGAACTCTTCTTCGTACATGACAAGGCCAGATTGCACAGTCACACCCTCCCGAGCATCAGCCTTTTTAGCATAGATCCCATGCACAGAGCAAGGGCAAGACTCTCAGATGCAAGAACCTGAGGTACTATTCTGATAGGCACCACAGTATGCTGAATGGGGGAACCTGAGGCCATTCGGGTGGCGGAGGGAGCCGAACAATGACCGAGTATCACATTCCGGTTCTGGAGTTGGTATTGACGATGGCCAACGCGGTCGATCTGGTCAGTCCGGCGGTCGGAGGACATCACAAGCGGGTGACCTACCTCAGCAGCCAATTAGCACGGGAGATGGGTCTTTCCTCCCGTGACACTTTCGACCTGGTCGTCGCGGCAGCACTGCACGACATCGGAGCATTTTCCGTCAAGGAGCGCGTCGAAACCCTGGAGTTCGAGATCAAATCACCCCACGCCCACGCGGAAATGGGCTTTCTCTTCCTGCACCGTTTTCAGCCCTTTCTCCGACTGGCCGACATCGTCCGCTTTCACCACGTTCCATGGAATGACGGCCGAGGAACGACCTTCAACGGACACGCGGTTCCACCATCGAGCCACATCCTGCACCTCGCCGACCGGATCGACGTCGCATCGCTGGGCGGAGACATCGGAATCCCGAACCCCTCGGGAGTCCTCAACCGAATCAACCAGGAACGTGGCCGGACCTTTAATCCAGAAGCGGTCGACGCATTCGGCGCCTTTGCCGCCAAGGAATACATCTGGTTGGACCTACGCTCATCCAACCTCGATCGAATTCTCAGTGACACCCTTTCCCAGCAGGTTCTGGTCCTCGACGATCAGAGCATGTTGAGCTTTGCGCAACTCCTTGCGCACCTCGTGGATTTCCGCAGCCGCTATACCTCGACCCACACCGCCGGCGTTGCCGAAACCGCACGCTTCCTCGCTGAACTCCTCGGCATGGACCAGTCGCACTGCCGGCGCGTTCGTCTGGCAGGCTACCTCCACGATTTGGGAAAGCTCGCCGTCGGGCGGGAAATTCTCGACAAGGAGAGCGGCCTCGAGGAACAGGAGTTTGGGCTCTTGAAGGCCCACCCCTATTTCACGCGCCGGATCCTGGAGACCATCAAAGATTTCTCTGACATTGCCATTTGGGCCTCCGCCCACCATGAACGGCCGGACGGAAGCGGCTATCCCTTTCACGAGACAAGCCAACCCATCGAGGCCCGGATCATTGCCGTCGCGGATGTGTTCACCGCCATCACAGAAGACCGGCCCTATCGGGCGGCCATGAATCTCGAAGACGCAGCGAATACCTTGCGGAAGATGTCTGCCGGCCACCTTCTCGATCACACTGTGGTCGAACTCGCACTGACCCACCGCCACGAACTCGACAAAGCCCGACGATCGGCTCAAACCGAAGCCTCCGAGCAATACGCCGCCATCATGGCTCAGGCGGTATAGACATACCCTCGAACTGTTTCGAAATTTCGAGGCAGAAACCGAGCCGACGCCACATAAAGGGTTTCAGGTGGGGAGTTCGCCGGTGATTGCGCACGGTGGGGTTTCCCCGAGCTCGGACTCGGGGTTAAGGCGGCCCGGGTCCTCTTGGTTCCAGCTCCGCCGAATTGGCTCACACCTCTCGGCGAGATTCCAATGCCATCGCCAGGGTCAGGCGATCGACGGCTGCCAGTTCACCACCGACCGGAATCCCCGAAGCTGGGCGACTGATCTGTACCGGGAAATCCTTGAGCCTTCGAGCAATGTACAGTGCTGTAGTCTCCCCCTCGACCGTCGGGTCGGTGGCCAGAATGACCTCCCTGACCTCATCCGAACGAACTCTGTCGATCAGGGCGTCGATCGTCAAGTCCTCGGGCCCAACCCCGTGCAACGGTGAGAGGTGCCCCAACAGAGCATGGAACACACCGTTGAACTGGTGGGTGGCCTCGACTGCCCATGCCGTTGTAGGCTCCTCGACCACCAGAATGACCCCCTGGTCACGACCGGGATCCGAGCAGACCGGACAAGGGTCGTTCTCCGTCAGAAGAAAGCACCGAGAACAATGGCAAACCGCCCCGCGAAGATCAGCCAAAGCCTGCGCCAGAGCATCGACTTCGCCCTCGTCGACGACAAGCAGGTGCTCCACCAGTAACCGGGCCGTACGCGGCCCCACACCGGGCAGGCGCTCCAGGTGAGACGCCAGACGGGTCACAGCCTCCGGCCTCAGATCAGGCACGCTGGATCCTCAATTGGGGTCTCCGTCCGGCACTGCCGAGATCACCTCTCCTCCCAGGATCTTTTGAACCAAAACGACACCTGGATCCTCGAGAGCCGACCGCATCAGGGGGTCGTCACCCTCAATACTCTCCGCCGGACCACCTTCGATTTCGATCGTCAACCGAGTCGACGGACCGAAGACCTCACGGCACGACGCCTCAATCTCGCCGTGATTCTCCTGGGCAAAAACCGCCAAGGCCTTGGTCTTGGTGGAAAATTCCATAACAATCTCATCACCGGAAACCTGAACTTCGGCGCTCTCGACCGCCCCAACAAGACGACGACGCCCACCGGCCCACAGAGCCGAAGACAATCGACCCCCCGGCGACGCCGATGCGTGTGCCCCGCCGGCAGATGGTGCGGGCGGCCCGTCCGACCCGGAAGCCTGACTCTGTCCGCCGATCGCCGGAGGAAGCTCTCCGGCCAGAAGAGCCTCGACGCGCTGCACGGCAGGCCACCTCGCCAAGCGCAGGCATGCGACATCGAGGGCCAGTTCCCTATTGTCGGCCGAACCGACCAGCGCTTCGTGCTCCAGCCACAGACCGGCCATCCGGATCAGAGCAGCGGCGCCCAGGTCCGTCGCAACCCCAGAGGCATACTGACGCTGATCGTCGGGCAGATCCTCGGCGACATCGGCGTTGACCACGAGGTGCAGCAAGAGCCTGAGGACCCGTCCCACCTCCTGGTACAAGACCCATGCATCGTGACCGGCCCGCAATTCCGAACGCAACATCCCGAGCCCGCTCATGCCGTCGCCGCCGGCAAGTGCACTGATCAGATCGATCACAACTTCGAACCGCGGCACGCCGAGCACCTCGGCCACCGCATCGGCGTCGATGGAATCTGCACTGAAACCTCGCATCTGATCGACCATCGACAGAGCGTCCCGGACACTGCCCTGGGCTGCTCGCGCCACCATGGACGCTGCATCTCGAGACAACTCGAACTGCTCATCGGCAGCGATGGCCAACAAACGCTCGACAATTTTCTCCAGCTGCACGGGCCGAAATTCCAACTGCTGACATCGTGACAGGATCGTTGGTGGGATCTTGTGCGTTTCGGTGGTCGCAAAAATCCAAAGAATGTATGGCGGCGGCTCCTCGAGGCTCTTGAGCAGAGCATTGAACGCCGACTTGGAGAGCATGTGGACCTCGTCGACGATGATCACCCGGTAGCGATCCCGGACCGGTCGATAGCGCAGCATTTCCTGCAACTCTCGGACGTTGTCGACACCTGTGTGGGTCGCCGCATCGATCTCAACGACATCCAGACTGGAACCATCAGCGATTTCCTGGCAGGACACACACTGGCAGCATGGTTCGGGGGCGGGCCCTTTTTCGCAGTTGACCGCTTTGGCCAACAAGCGGGCAGCTGTGGTTTTCCCGACTCCCCTGATCCCCGAAAAGACATAGGCATGTCCCAGAGTCCCGGCCGAAAGAGCATTGTGAAGCGTCTGGACCACAGCCTCCTGACCGATGACATCGGCGAAGGTCTGAGGTCTCCAGGTTCGAGCAAGCACCTGATATGTCATGGGGGGAGTGTAGCCGAACCCAGGGGCGGGGGAAGCACTGATACTGGATACTGGAACCAAGCCACCAAAGATCACGTATGATCGAACAGATCGACATTGGTCGCCCTGTTCAGATGGAAACACCAAGGAGGAACACAATGCGTAATCTGGTCTACTTCCTACTTTGCCTAGCTCTGATCGCCCCGGCTGCGACCGCCCCCGCCCTGACACCCGGAACTGATGTCCTGGTTCCGGCCGCCGGAAGGGTCTGCCCCTGGATCACCGACCTCTACATCATGAACCCCGGCGCCGAACCGACAACCGTCACCGTTGCCTGGCTGATTCGCGGGCAAGCAAACCCCGACCCGTTGGACCTGACCTTCACGGTGGGCCCCGGTGAGACCTTGACGTTGCCCGATGTCATCCTGGGAGAATTCGGCCAAATCACCGGGGACGGCGCCTTCCGAGTGACGGCCGACATCGAGGTTGTCGTCAATTCGCGAATTTACAGCGCGGACGGCTCAGAGACCTTCGGCCAGGGTTTCGAGGGCACACCGATGGGCTTGGCCACCGCATCCGGCGGACGGACGGACGTCGTCGGTCTCAGCTCCAATTCGCAGTTCCGTACCAATGTCTATGCCTGTGCCGGACCTGACGGGGCCACTTTGGACATGGTGCTCGTGGCCCCGAACGGCACAGAGATCGCCACCAAAACCAAGACCCTTCAGGCCTGGATGCCCTACCTCAAGCGCATCGATCAACTGATGGCCAGCGGTGATTTTGACGATGGGACACTCCGGGTCACCGTGAGGGATGGATCCGCTGTCGTGGGCGCCTCAAAAGTCGACAGCGCATCCTCCGACCCGACGACCCTCGAGGGCTCGATGTCGGCATCAGGTACGACTGATGTCAACGGCATCTACCAGTTCGCCATCTACGACAGTGAGAGCTTTTCAACCGGCGGCAATCTGATCATTGAGGATGGCGCGGTGGAAGCCCTCGCCGGAACCTACACCAATTGGGATAAGCTGGATGGGACAATTTCAGAATGTACATGGCTGTTCAAATTCGGCTGGGGACTGGCAATACCGACCTCACTCAAGGACCTCGAGGATGGCGTCACCTTTTCCGATGACCACAGCAACTTCGGTCTTGGGGTCTTGACCTACACGGTCGTAATGGAGATTCGTGACAACCTCTACGTCACCGGGACCATCGACGCCGTGGGCTCAGAATTCCCGGCTGGAGACGACGGTTGCAACGGCACCTTCCCTCAGTTGGTCATCTATGGAGGGAAGATGCCGGTGGAGTAGGAGTCAACGACCCTCAGTCCTCTTCAATCGCCTTCAGCACACCGATGAACTCCTCGGGCGTCACCGTCTTGACCAAGCGATCAAGAGCCCCATCCTGACGGGCCAACCGAGCCATCCGGGCCAAGCCGGCCAGGTGATCGGCTGCTGTCTTGGAGTCACCGATCAGGCAGAACACCAACTGAACGGGCAACTGATCCACCGCAGGGTAAGAGAGGCCTCGTGGATGGACCGACACCGCCATCAACAAACGACCGGCCCCAGGAATTTGGGCGTGAGGAATGGCCCATCCCTCCCCGATACCGGTTGAGAGCACCGCTTCACGTTCCTTCAACGATTGCTCGACAACGCCCCGGGACGACACAAGGTCCAGGTCCTCGAATCGCTCACCGAACAGGCGGAATAGCTGATCCCTCCCGGTGACGACCGGGTCGATCAGTACACGCTCCTTTGTCAGATGTTGAAAGAGAAACACGACTGAGATCCTCCGAGGGCCCCATCATTGGCCGCTGCCGGCACCTGCCGGCGGGGGAGCATACGGTGGCATTGCCCCTCATGCAAGGGCCTGAGGGGAAAGGTCTCAGCCTTCAGCTTTCAGCTTGCTTCGCAGACCAGAGCCTGGCAGCTCGGCTAATCGTTAACTTCGATGACCTTGGTCTCCGCGAAACGATCGCCCATGCGCCGTCCTTCATCGTCGGTCAACACCAGGATGATCTCGATGATCCCGATGATCATCGCCACGATCGGACCGATGATCCAGCCCAGAATCGGTATGATCATGATCAGCGGACCAATGGCGAAAGGGATATTCCTCTTGACCGAGGTCACCAGGTCCATCGGCTGGCCGTCGATTCGGACCGGCCGTAATTTCATTACCTTTTTCCCCAGGGACCGCTGGTCCATGAAATCAACTTCCAGGCCGTCGCGAATGAGCATGTAGGCCGCGCCGGCCAATCCACCGATGATCGGAATGAATCCGGCCACTCCGGCAATCACACCATCGATGATCGCTGCGATGATACGTTTCCCGAGATCCGCTTTCCCAGTCGGCGTCATGGCCTGCTCAACCTCCGGGGCCGGTGGAGGTTCCGGCGGCGGAGGGATTGCGGGTGCTTCCGGTGGTGGGGGAGGGGTTGCAGGTGCTTCTGACGGGGGAGGCGGGGTAGCGCCTTGAGTGGTTTCATCGGTCATCGGGTTCTCCTGCTTCTCCGGCTCGGGCCGGGCTCTGAAATCTTGAAAATGAATCTTAACGTATCCCGAACAATTCTCAACAGAGCGCCCCTCTCCGACGGCTCGGTCCCCTTCTGGCGTTTCCGTTGAAACGCCACAGCGGGAACGCTCGACGACCAAATCCAAGAGCGCCCAATCCCCCAGACGGGGCGTGCCACGCTTCGGATTTTTCTCGGGCAGACCTCCCGATGCATGTGTCGCCGCAGAAAAATACGAGCTTGGCAACCCTCGGCGAGCACCTCAGCCACCGAGGCTCCCGGTCACCCCGTAGGCCGCCGAGGTCTTTTCCAGGAGGGGCGGTCATCTCCCTGATTCGAACACGCTGCCCCTCCTGGAAATGACCGAGCGGGGGCGCCGAAAGGCGGTCCCGAAGGCCGGGGACGGATTACAGAATCCCGGGACAGAGCCGGAACAGCGGACAGCGACCGGAAACCGCGTCCGAATCCGCGACCGTCCCAGAGTCCTACACCCTCCCAGATAGCCCATGAAAAAACCGCGCCAAACGACGCGGTATTGATGACTGCGTGGTAGCCCGTACGGGATTCGAACCCGTGTTACCGGCGTGAGAGGCCGACGTCCTAACCCCTAGACGAACGGGCCACGCGGAGGCGCACGGTACCACATGGGTTGCTGACGTTCAAGATCCTTCCACCTTCGCCCTTCCGCCTTCATCCTTCCGCCTTCATCCTTCC
>JAUXDC010000192.1 GCA_030618605.1 Holophagae bacterium
TGCCCGACACCGGACTCGGTGTCGGCAAGCAGCGCCGTGAGCTGGTCGACTTTGTACTGGTAGGGGCTCGGATCGATCTCGAAGATCACCTCTCCCGGTTCGATCGTCTGGTTCGGTGAGATCGGAACGTCGATCACGCGGCCTCGCACCTGCGGGGCGATTTCGGTGATCGGACCGCTGATGAACGCCTGCTGGCTGGCCGGGGTCAGACCCTGAAGACCGACCAGGAAGATGCTCAAGATGATCACTCCGAGAACCAGAGAGATCAGCTTGGTGGTCTTGTTCCACGGCAAGAGGTGAAACTTGCCGAAGACAAGATAGACGGCCAGACAGTAGAGAACGGCGATGATGACCATGTCTTGCTCCTTATCGACTCAGGCTGCATCACGAGCACAACGAAGACCACAACTCCTGTCGCGATGATGACCGGCAGGACGACCCACGTGAAAATGTCGATTCCACTCATGAGAATTCCTGTCCCCGTTTCCTTCCAGCTACATTCTCACGTTGGTCATGCGGGCAAGATAACTCGCGAGGCCAACGGGCGCTATTCCACCTTTGTGGTATACGGCCCGCCCACCCACCCAGTTGCCGGTGGCCAGTAGCCAGTGCCCACCCGAAGCCCCACCAGTGGCCAGTGGTGAGCGGGCAGGGGTCAGCGGCCCGTCAGGGAGCCCGGTCAATTTGGAGGATCACCTGGATACTCTGTAGAATGACCGCATGTCCAAAATTCGAGAGCTGTTGCAGCAGCGAATGCGAGAGTGACGATGGAATCAACGAACAATGTCGTTCACGAAGGCAACTCGATCATTTCCATCGAAGCTCTCCCGGGTTACCCCGATCCGGTGGTTGTCAAAAGACCTACCAACCGCCCCTCATCCCGGAGAGACAATCGATCATTAGAGAGAGAATACGAGATGACTCGATCCCTCGACGCGGTCGAGGGTGTGCGCAAGGTTCTTGGGCAACAGTCGATCGATGGCAAACCGGCACTGATTCTGGAGTATGTCGATGGGCAGACCGGGAGAGTCAACCGCGATGTGGATGCATCGCACCCGCTGACCAACGCCGAGGAAACCGAGCTGGAAGAGCTGGTCATCGGCCCTCTACCAACTGCGCCCGAGCTGAGCGGGCAATGGAGTACTCTTTGAACAACAGACCGACCTATGAAGAACTTCTACAAAGGGTTAAAGATCTGGAATCTTTAGCCACAGAGCAAGAACGTTCTTTGAGAGAGTTCAGGGAGGGAGAGGAGAATTACTACTCGATCATTGAAACCATTCCTGGTATTTCATACAGATGCGCCTGGGATGAAGACTATACGCTGTATATCATGAGCAGCTACGCTGAACAGATTACCGGATATCCCCCAAGCGATTTCATCAACAACGCTGTTCGTTCCTATGCGAGCATCATCCATCCTGATGACGTCGAGTACTGTGCTCAACAGTCCCGTCAAGCAATCGAGGCTGGGAAACCATGGGAGCTGGAGTATCGAATCCTCCACAAAGACGGGAATATTCGATGGGTATTCGAAAAAGGTAGAGTAGTCAGAGATGAAGAAGGTGAGGTGAAGTTCTCTCAAGGCGTTGTCCTGGACGTCACGCGAAGGAAGCTCGCGGAAGAAGAGGTCAATACTCTACGCGCCGAATCGACCAGAAAACTCCAGATTGCCAAAGAACAAGCAGAAACAGCCAACCGGGCCAAAAGTGACTTCCTGGCGAGCATGTCGCACGAGCTTCGTACGCCTTTGAACGCCATCCTCGGCTTCGCGCGCAATCTCTCCCGGGCGCCTGAATTGACTCCTGAGCGCCAAAAACAGGTCGGCATCATCGCCCGCGCCGGCGGTCACCTGCTGCAGATGATCAACGAAATCCTGAGCCTGTCGCGGATCGAAGCCGGCCTCGTCGAGCTGCGAGAAGCCCCCTTTGATCTCAAGGTAAATCTGCAGGACATCGCGCAGATGATCACGCCGCGGGCGCAGGAAAAGGGTCTCAGCGTTGCCCTCGATCTCGGTCCTGAGCTGCCGGCCACTCTCCTGGGAGATGTGGGCAAGATTCGCCAGGTGCTCATCAATCTGCTGGGCAATGCAATCAAGTTCACCCAGAAAGGGCAGGTCGTCATCCGTGCGCGGTCGAAACCAATGGAAAACGGCCGGATCGAGCTCGAGCTGCAGGTCGAGGACAGCGGCCCGGGCATCCCCGAGGAGCAGCTGGAGGCTATTTTCGACAGCTTCGTGCAAGGCGTCGAGCCCGGCGGACAGGTCGATGGTGCCGGCCTCGGCCTGACGATCTGCAAGAAGCTGGTTGACGTGATGGGGGGCGAGCTCGAGGTGGCGAGCGAGGTCGGTGTGGGGTCAGTGTTCACGATCAGGTTTCCGCTCGGGCCGACCGATGCGCCACTGGAGTCCGAGGCGAACTGCCAGAAACACGTGATCGGCATCGAGCCGGGTCCAACATCCTGGCGCATCCTGGTGGTTGACGACGACGCCGACAACCGCGCATTGCTGACGACCGTGTTGGGCCAGGTCGGCTTCGTGGTTCGCGAAGCCGTCGACGGCAATACCGCGGTTGCAGCTTTCAAGCAGTGGCACCCCCACCTGATCTGCATGGACATGCGCATGCCGGTCATGGACGGCTACGAAGCTACCAAGAGGATCCGAGCTTCTGAGGGCAGCGAGACTGTCAAGATCCTCGCGGTCACCGCCAGTGTTTTTGATGAGCAGCGCCCAGGAATCCTGGCCGCAGGTTGTGATGAGCTGGTGTGCAAGCCGATTGACGAGAATGTCCTCCTGGGCGTTATTGGACGGCTGTTGGGCGTCGAATACAGGCATGCCGAGGCTGTCGAAGGCAGTGCTCCTGAAGAAGACGTCGCGCTCGGCGCAGAAATGCTCTCAGACCTCCCGGCCGATCTCCGCGATGAGCTGCGCCACGCCACCCTATTGTTGGACAAGGCGGCGCTTGCGACCCTCATCCAACGCATCGAAGCCCATGCGCCGGACACGGCGAAGGGATTGCAGACGCTGGTGGACGGATTCCAGTTCGCGCGGATCCGGGAACTGCTCGAGGACGTGACATGAGATTCGAAGAAGACATCCTCATCGTCGATGACGAGATCCCGAACCTCCGTCTGCTCGCCGAGATGCTCGAGAAGGAGGGGTATCGGGTCCGACCGGCCGAGACGGCACAGCTGGCGATCGACTCGGCCCTGGCAAAGCCGCCATCACTGATCCTGCTCGACGTGAGAATGCCGGGCATTGACGGTTTCGAGGTCTGCCGGCGCCTCAAGGAGGACGAGCGCACTCGGGACGTTCCGATCATCTTCGTCAGTGCGCTCCAAGAAGTGGACGACAAGGTCCGGGGCTTCGAGGCGGGCGGTGTCGATTTCATCACCAAACCGTACCAAGAGCTGGAGATCCTGGCGAGAGTGAGGACCCATACGCGCCTTCACAATCTGCACGTCGATATGGAACGAATCGTTGCTGCGCGCACCTCCGAGCTGAGGGAGAGTGAGGAGCGGTTTCGCGCGACCTTCGAGCAAGCCGCTGTCGGCATCGCCCACGTGTCGCCAGAGGGTCGATTCCTGCGCGTCAACCGCAAGATCTGCGACATTGTCGGCTACCCGCTCGACGAGATGCTGGCTCTCACGTTTCAAGACATCACCCACCCTGACGATGTCGAGTCCGATCTCGATCAGGTTCAGCGCCTGTTGCGCGGAGAGGCCGACAGCTACTCCAAGGAGAAGCGGTACCTTCGATCAGACGGCACGACGGTGTGGGCCAACCTCAACGTCACTCTCGTCCGGGATGGCGCCGGGGCGCCGCGGTGGTTCGTATCCGTGGTGGTGGACATCAGCAGACGGAAGCATGAAGAAGAGCAACGTCTGAAGGTCGAGGCGCGCTTTCGCGCCGTCATGGAGTATTCGTCACTGGCGATCGTGCTGCTGTCGCCCGACGGGCGGATCCTCCAGGTGAACACCGCCTGGAAGCGGTTATGGGGCTATGACGAGCGGCAGACTGCCGAGGTGCTGGCGACGTACAACCTGCTGACGGACAAGCAGACCATCGATCTCGGGGTCGGCCCGCTGATCAGGAAGGCCTTCGCGGGTGAACCGGTGGTCCTTCCCCCGGTCGAGTACTCCAACCGACGTCTTGCTGACGACCTCGGCCTGGACCTGGAGGATCGGACTCTCTGGATTCAAGTCCACATGGCCCCCGTGGTGGGTGCAAACCAGGAGGTTCAGTTCATCGTCCTCACCTACGTCGACATCACAGAGCTCATTCGGGCCCAAGATGCGCTCAAGGAGAGCGAAGCCGACCTCCTGCGAGCGCAGGAGGTCGGTCATATCGGCAGCTGGCGGCTCGACCTGCTCGGTGACAATCTGATCTGGACCGACGAGGTGTACCGACTCTTCGGGGTCGCCAAGGGAACACCGATGACGTACGCCCGATTCCTGGAGCACGTGCATCCGGAGGATCGAGACTACGTCGACGGAGAATGGCGGGCCGGCATCGGTGGGAAGCCGTACGACATCGAGCATCGGCTGCTCGTCGACGATGAAGTACGCTGGGTCCGAGAGAAGGCGGAGCTGGTTTTCGACGACGAGGGAACAGCGACGGTGGCCATCGGAATCGTGCAGGACATCACCGATCGCAAACGGGCCGAACAGGAGGCGCGCCGCCACCAGGAGGCCCTGGCCCGCATCGATCGTGCCACGAGTCTGGGGCAGCTCACCGGGTCCATCGCCCATGAGCTCAACCAGCCGCTCACCGGCATTCTCAGCAACGCGCAGGCTGCCGAAATGCTGATCAAGAGCGGTCAGTGGGAGGTCGACGAGATGGCAGAGATCATGGCCGAGATCGTCGCCGACACCAAACGTGGCGGCGAGGTGATCCACAACCTGCGCGAGCTGTTTCGCGAGCAGAAGGTGGAGTTCCATCCCCTTGACATCAACGTACTGGTCGACGAAACCATCCAGTTGCTGCGCAGCGAGCTGGTCATTCACCACGTCGCGTTGACCACCGACTGCGCCACCTCCATGCCCCTGGTGGACGGAAACAGGATCCAGATCCAGCAGGTCCTGGTCAACCTCATCATGAATAGCATCCAGGCCATGGATGGCATAGCTCCCGTTGACCGCCGGCTCCAAATCGCGACGGCTCAAGATGCGAAAGAAGTCACGGTCTGGGTCGAGGATTGTGGCCCGGGCATCGATGCCGACAAGATCGATCGCATCTTTGAACCGCTGGCAACCTGGAAACCGGGCGGTACAGGGATAGGTCTGGCGATCAGCAACTCGATCGTCGAATCGCACGGCGGCAGAATGTGGGTGGAGAATAGGCCCGAGGGAGGCGCGCGTGTCGGGTTTGCTTTACCTGTACTGAAAACGGATCTGCATACATGAGCGATCCAACGGTCTTCATCATCGACGATGATCCCTCCGCCCGTCGGGGGCTGACGCGTCTCGTGCGCGCGGCAGGTTTGAATGCGGAGTCGTTCGCTTCCGCCGGGGACTTCCTGACTTCAAGATTCCGTGGCGGGCCGGGTTGCATTGTGCTCGATGTCAGAATGCCGGAGATGACCGGGCCGGAGCTCCAGGATGAGCTGGGCAAGTCCGACTACTGCATGCCGATCGTCTTTCTCTCTGCACACGCAGATGTGCCCATCGCGGCCCGGGCCATGAAGGAGGGCGCAGTTGATTTTCTGACCAAACCGGTTGACGCTGCCGATCTGCTGTCGGCGGTCCACGTGTCATTGGCCAGAGATGCGGAGAACCGCGCGCAATGTAAGGAAAAGACGTCGATCCAGGCACTCATGGAAAAGCTCACCCCACGCGAGCACGAGGTCATGACCTACGTCATCACCGGCATGCTCAACAAGCAGATCGCCGGTTATCTCGGGATATCGGATGAGACCGTCAAGATCCACCGCGCCCGGGTCATGAAGAAGCTTCACCTCGTATCGGTAGC
This sequence comes from Holophagae bacterium, assembly GCA_030618605.1. Lineage (GTDB taxonomy): Bacteria > Acidobacteriota > Thermoanaerobaculia > Thermoanaerobaculales > Sulfomarinibacteraceae > DAOWGJ01. The sequence continues at coordinate 5,969 of JAUXDC010000192.1, forward strand.
TGAGCTCGTTCGCCTTTGCGAAAAGGCGGGAATTCCCCCAGCCCAGTAGCCAGTACACACCCCGGGGGGGGTGGTACCGGGCGGAGGCGATATACCACCAAAGTGGGATAGCGCCCCTCCTCCACAAGCGCTAAATTTTCTCCATGACTATTTCGAGACTGGTGTTTCTGGTCGATGGCGACTCGTCGGCACGGAGTGGGCTCGCCCGACTGTTGCTCACCGCCGGTCACGATGTCCGCGCCTTCGTGTCCTCGGAGGAGTTCCTCGAGGCCTTTGACCCCGAGCTGGTCGGTTGCCTCTTGCTCGACTCCCGGACGGCTGGATTTCCGGTCGACGAGCTTCAGGCGGAGTTCGCGAAGCGCGGCGTCAGGCTGCCGATGATCGTCGTCTCGGCGGATGACGATTCGAAAACCAGACTGGCGGCACACAGGCTGAATGCTGCGGCGTTCTTCCGCAAGCCTGTCGATGGTTCTGCGCTGCTCGACGCCATCGACTGGGCCGTGCGGCGGAACCTCGAAAACCACAACACCGATGCGAACGAGCACGCCGACAGCGGCGCAACAAGGCTGAAAAGCTTGATTGGAGACCACAATGAGCACACAGATTGAGCGGATCACCGTACTCGTGACTGCGGCGTTGCTGCTGTCCCTGCCGGCAGCGGCATCCGACTGGGAGAACGGTCTTGGTCTCTACGGCACCGCGGCCTCGGTCACGGGCACCGGCACGATTCGAGACCTCGAGCTGGACATCGACATCGACATCGATGACATCGTCGACAAGCTTGAGATGGGCGGGATGGTGCACTACCGTGGCCAGAGCGACAAGCTGGTGGTGGTCGCCGATGCCATTTTTTTTGGCTTCGGCGAGGGCGGCGCCGACCTCGACATGTTCGTCTTCGACGCCAACGTCGGATACCGCTTCAACAAGGTCGTCGAAGGATTCGTCGGCCTGCGCTACTCCGATGTCACTCTCGACCTTCAGGCCTCGGGGCCGCTGCAGGACCGCAGACGAACCGCCGACAAGACCTTCTGGGACCCGATCATTGGCATCCGGGCCCACGGGCCGATCGGCAAACGCTGGAGTGTTATGGGTCAGGGGGACGTGGGCGGTTTTGGCGTCGGTACGGATCTAACCTGGCGGGTTGAGGCCAACATCGGCTTCGAGGCCAGCCGGGTAGTGAGCATCTGGTTCGGCTACCTGGCGCTCGGGGAGGAGTTCGACGCGGGACCGAACGAACGGCTCGGGCTCGACCTCGTCTACCAAGGACCCCAGCTCGGCGTGTTCTTCCGGTT
>JAUXDC010000219.1 GCA_030618605.1 Holophagae bacterium
GATTCCTCCACTCGCTCCGCTCGGTCGGAATGACAGAGGGAAAAGGCCGCTCGGTCGGAATGACAAGAGGGGTTCTTCCATTTCCCTGTCATCCCGACCGAGGGAGCGGAGCGACCGAGTGGAGGGATCTCCCCAGCAATACCACCAGCCTCCCAGCGTCCCAGCCTCCCAGCGTCCTGGCTTTTTATCCCCCTCCGCCAATTTCAACCTCCCGGAGTTTCAGGTTACCGGGATTCTGGAGGTCGTTGATGAAGAGAATGGCGCCGGTTGCACTGTCGAAGAGCCATGCGGCTTCGGTGGCGCCGGTGTCATCGATCTTGGGGGCTGCGGTGATCGTCCTCGGCCGCCCAACATCCTCCTGCAAGACATCGTAGATCGATCCCTTGATGCCGATCATACGGATCTGGGAAGGCTTGCGGACGTTGTCGAGCAGGGCGAGGGCGCCGCTTCCGACATCGACGATCAGTGCAGAGCTTGTGGCCCCTGATCTGTCGGTGATGGGAATCGGAAGGAAACGCTGCGGTGAGCGTACTTTTGGGTTTTGAGGAAATGCCTGGACGATGTTCAGCGAGAGTGTGCGGACCGTGAGTTGAGTGGGTTTGCGTTCGATGCTGCCGATCAGATACAGCGTGCCGCTGGAGGGGTCGATCAGAAGAACATCAGAGGTCGCGTCGCTCCCGGCCTGAATCTGGAGACTGGAGACCCCAGCGTCGATTTTCGGCAGGGTGGTCGTCGGTGATGAGGTGACGGCAGTACTGAGATCTCCGATGTCCCTGAAGATCCGGCATCGACCCGTTGTGCCGTGATAGAGGTAGGCGCCAAGGGTCTTGCCGGACCTCGAGCGCCGCATGACGAGCGCGTAGTTTCCGTCGCCTGTGGCCATCGCCTGGGCCGGGGCGCCGTCGATCATCTTCAGTTTGCCCCGGGTCGGGTCGTCATCCAGGTCCGTCAGATAGCCCATTTTCCCCGTTGTTGTGTCGACGATCAGGAGAGCGTGGACTCTCCCACCGCCTTTCCTGATGGGACCGACGAGGACCTGACCCTGGTGTGCGGACTGCCCTGGGCGCCTTCCGATTGCCTGGAAGAAATTATGGCGCATGGGGTGAATCTGGATGTCGAGGGGCGTCTTTCGAATGCGGTTGATCAGGGTGCCCTTGCCGCTTTCCAACTCGATGGAGAAAATACCCCGAGTTGAGTCGTCGTTGTCGAATCGAGGGATCGCCAGGATCGGAGGGAAAGCTCCTTCGGTAGTTCTACCGAGGGAGGGCGCAGCTGTTGCCGCCGTCGGCTGGGTTCCGGGCGACCCAATCTTCAGATTGAGCCACCCGCCCCAGTCTTCGTCAACGCCATTGCCGCCGTCGGTGATGACCAGGCGGACCTCACGGATACCGCTCAGGGAAACCGAGAAAGGTTTGGCGGGGTCGCCCTGTCGCACCAGCCCGCCGGCCCAGAGGTCTCGGCCATCCCCTCGAATGAAAAATTCGATTGACCCCGCCCGACCGCAATAGTCGATGCAGTCGATCACCGTTGCAGTGCCCGACAAGGTGACCCCTGACCCGTCGTGGGACCAGAGAATTTCAGTATCGCCCCCGTGGCCGGGAGCGACAAAGAAGCCGTCTTCGATGACGAAACCCCGCTCGTTGACCTTGCTTTTCAAGTTGGCGTCTTCTCCGATATGGGTGGCGGTTCCCCACTTGCCGCGCGTGATCGTCTCATCGGGTCGGTAGAGCCGGTCGGTGCTCAGGGGCAGGCCCGAAAAAACGTTTGTGGAAGTCGACGCCGCTGTCTCCTGACTGCACCGGCTGGTGATCTGGTCCTGCGCTTCCCGGAACGATGGAAAAACGCCATAGATCGTATCGCCCGGAGAGATGCCCTCGTCGCCGGCAACGACGACGCACTGTCCGGTTTTCTGCTGCCGCACGGCGTAGAAGGCCATGCCGCCACCGACCTGGGTGGATGGCGGTGTGTGTGGGGTGGCGGTAGTCGCGCCGCCTGAGATCGGCCCCTGAGCGGTGGCATCCAGCACATGGTTGACATCGTCCAGTGTCAAGATCCCATCACCGTCCTGATCGTACCTGAGGTTGACGGGATCAAGACCGGCAACCATGCGAGCCAGGGCCGTGACGTCGCCCTGGTCGATTCGGCCGTCACGATTGACATCGCGGTCGGCCGCCGCCAGGGTCATGGGCAAAATCAGAGCGAGGCAGCAAAAGGCGAGTTTCTTCATGGTGTCACCTTCTCAAATTCGTCCTGGGGAACGACGAAGGTATGACTCCCGTTCTTCGTCTCAATGGTCATCAGGATGGTGCCTTTTGGTGAGAAGAGGTGTCCCTTGATGACCGCCGTGAAAGAGCCGTCCTCTGCCGTGGTCCATCCGTCTTCACATCCGACCACATTATTGTGCCACTCGGTTGGGCAGACCTTGGCCTTCTTGATCGGAACCTGTGTATTGCCTGAGCTGACGGCCCTGAAGGGTCCCAGGTAAGTTGTCTGTTCCAACGACGAGAGGTAGGCGGACTCGAATTCCCGGATCCCCTCGGCGGACTCCCGGGCCATTTCTCGTCGGCGGTCCAAAACCAACATCCGTGAGACCGAGTAATAAAAAGACCAGGGGTGGTATTTTTTGCCGTCGATCTCAACTTCGGTCGTGCGCATCATGCGTTCGACGAAGACCTTTTGGTAGCCTTCCGCTTCCGCCAAATCCCAGTTGCCGCAACCGCCCATTTTTCCGGCCCAGTGGGGGGCCTCAGCGGTCCACCATTCCATCAGAGTTCCCTTGAGTCCCTTGGAACTCAGCATCGCGGCTTTGACGTTATTGACCGCCTGAGTGTCGTGAATGCTCTCGCTCAAGAGGTTGGCGTCCAGCGCCTGAGTGACCATCTTTTTGAACCAGCAGGTCTTGTAACCGCCGATCAACGTGTCGTATGAGTTTTGGAGGATGTAGGAGACCATCATCCCGGGCAGAGCTACTGACGAGCCGAAGGTTTTGCCGATGATGTGGGCCAGGTAGAGGTCGAGGGAGCCGTACTCGGCCTTGGCCCAGGCAACTCGAACGTCGGCGGGGGTCTTGGCTTCCGACATGTTGTACCAGAAATCCAAGAGGATCATCGTGGCCCCGATGCCGTTGAGTATGTTGCCGGCTTGGATTCCCTTGTTTGGGGTCTTGATCCCCAGGGTGTGGCCGATGCCGGGGGCGTTCTGGACGACAAGGTGCGGGGCGGCCTTCCATGTCTTTGAGAGATCGCCGAGTGTATTGAGGGTCATCATGGACACAGTGATGCCGCCGTCTGCCCAGTAGCGGCTCATGATCGGCTCGATGTCGGTGTAGGACCTATTACTCTGATCCTGTGGCAACGTCCCGGTGATATTGAGGCGGTCTCGATCTATCCTCGTTGCTTGGGAGATCGTGCGTTTCCAGGCGTGGCTCTGGTAAATGTCCTTGCAGAGATCTTCGAACCAGTTAGAACTCACCAGTTTGCGGGAGGTGATATGGCCCCACCACGACCGGTGGTCGATCCTGAGTGCTGCGGAGTTGGCTGTCGACTGGATATGCTGATTCCCGGCTATCAGCAGAGGTTCAACGACAATTTCGACCTGCACGATCGTCGAGGCAGCGCTGTGGTTTCCCAATCGATCCTGGGCGACGAAGAGCAGGGGGTAGGTTCCGGGGTCGGCGCCGGCATGAAAGCGGACCTGCCACGTTCCACTGCCCGACATCGACGTGCGGGGTGGAGAGAGGCGCCCGCCTCGCTCGTCCAGTGACAGTGCGGCGATTGTGTACTCGCCCGGAACGAAGCCAAACGCAGTCATCGATACTTCCAAGGTCAGCGTTCCATCAGGTTCCACGGCTGCCGGTTGGGGCGATATTGACAGTGACAGCCTTCCAGAGGGTCTGGGAGTGGGAGTGGGTGTCGCAGCGAAGGTCGGTGTTGGAGTCGGGCCTGATCCTGTCGCTGCTCCCCCGGACACGTCGGGGTCATTTTCATGGTCCACGTACATCCCACCGTAGCCCTGTGCCCCGACAGGAACGGCGCCGATCAGGATGATGCCTAGCATCAACGAAAAAACCAAGCCCGTGATTTCAATCCTTCTGGTCATGTCGACTCCCCGGTGTTGGGTGGTTCGAAAGGGCGGCTGGGCGCTTGCCTTATGCTAGCATTCCTCTGAATGAAACCCTTTAGACGATGTTGAGTCTCAGAAAACCTTCCGAAACCGGTTCAGCTTTTCCTCGATCGTTGTCCGACATACCGAGCTTTGCGGTCGGCGTGCTATTCGTCGGGGTGGTTCTGGCCTTCCAACCTTATGGGTTGGATCAATTCCTCCTCCCCAAGGGCCTCGTACTGCTGGTTGGAGCGCCTCTGATTGTCGGCCTCGTATTGGCCGGTCGGGAGTTGATGGGGGCCGACGCTCTCCTTTCAGGCTTGGTCATCACCTTCCTGGTGTGGTCGATGGCGGTGCCACTGGCACAGGCACGAAACAGGATCCTCCACGGATTTGGAGCACTCGAGGCATTGCTGTTTATGGCGTTGTTCGTCGGGGTGCTGGGTATACGGGCGGCTGGCCAGCGAGCTGAAGAGCAGTTGATCCGTCTCCTGGCCCTGCCGGCCCTGATCGTCTTGCCCCTGGCGGTAGCTCAAGGGTTGGGAGTCGATCCTTTGAGGCTGATTTTTGACCTGAGTTCGACTCGTCCGGGTCGCTGGCAGGTTTTGACGACACTGGGCAACCCAACCTGGACAGCGGAACTGCTGGTTCTTACCTTGCCCCTGGTGCTTGCCGCATGGAAACCCAAGGGTCGTTCACGGGGCGTGTGGCTCTGGTCAGTGGGGTTGGTTTTCGCCGTGGCGGTTGCCGTGACCGGCTCCCGCGGGGCCCTGGTCGGGCTTGCAATTACGGCTGTGGTTGGTTGGCGCCTGGGATTGAATCCGGTGGTTCGCCGACCTCGATGGGTGGTTCTGGGGAGTGTGATCGCCATCGGTATCCTCGTGATGGTGATGGGAATTGGGCGATTGGGAGAGCTCAAGCCGCTGACAGGAAGACTGGGTCTTTGGGGGGCCGGGCTGCACCTTGTCCGGCAAGAACCACTGACGGGCTTAGGCCTCAGGCATACGGTCCTAGTTCTGCCGGAGGGTCTCGAGGCTGTCGTTGCAGGCCTGGAACTCCAATATCACCCGTGGCTACCGACGCTCTTGGTCGACCGATTGGACCAGGATTTGCTTCAGATCGCGGTTGAGCGGGGCCTGCCGGCTGCGGTCCTGATGCTGTTGATCTGGTATCGGGCTCTGAGAGTGTCTCTGGCACGCTTCCGAGAAGGGGGGGCGCCGGTGGACGGTTCGATCGTGGTCTTTTTGACGACTTTTGCGGTGCTGTCCTTGTTTTCCGCTCCGTTCCACACTCCGGCAACAGCGGCCCTGTTTTGGATCGGCATAGGCCTGGCAGCGGGGGGATCCGCGGACTGTTCGCGAAAAGGGGAGGTGGAGCGCGCCCCCTGGAGAATGGGGTTTTCGGTGGTGGGCGCCGTGGTAGCGATCGTCATTGTCGGGGCGGTGGCTCTGCCCATCCTTCGCATCAATGCCGTTGCAGGGAAGGGCCATCAGCTATTGGTTAATCGTCGATACCAAGAAGCTTCCGATATTTTGAGACCCGTGCCGAACAACTCTCCATGGTTGACCGGGGCATCGATCGATAGGAGCCGGGCGCTTGTGGCTACCGGTGGCGCGCCTGAGGCCCTCGTCGTCATCGAAGACGCCGAAGTGTGGGCCTCCTCCGAATGGTTTTGGGCTACTCGTGCCAGAGCCCTGGTCCAACTGGGGTTGAAGGATGAAGCCCTGCAGGAAATGGAAGCGGGACTGAGGATCTTGCCGAGGTCTCCAGTGTTGCTCGAGGCTCAGGCCGAGCTTGGGCTGGAGTAGGTGCCCCGAAGCAAACGAACACAGAAACACAATAATCTCGCCAAGAACGCAAAGAAGGAGAATGTGAAAACCCGTGTTTCCTTTGCGTTCTTGGCGAGAGGCAATGAGTTGGGCTGTGCCCTCAGCTGAGGCCGAGAAAAATCGGGCACGGGCACGGGGACGGGCTCGGGTGAACTGAGAACCTCCGGGGTCCTAGATGCGTAGTAATAATAGGAGGCGAGTATGTGGACCTTTTTTCTTTGGTTGATTCTTCTGGTTGTCAGCTGGCCATTGGCCTTGCTGGCGCTGGTGCTGTACCCGATCGTCTGGTTGTTGACGTTGCCCTTCCGTTTGATCGGTATCTCGGTCAGTGCCGTCTTCCACCTGCTCAAGGCCGTCTTGATGCTGCCGGCACGACTGCTCGGCGGCGGGCCGACACGGGTGGCTGCGTAGACATGGTGGGCCTACGGTGAGCCGGAAAATTGTAGGGTGGGCCTTGGCCCACCAGAGGCTGCTCAAGGCGCCGGCCAGCTCTACCGGCGCCGCGGTGGGAAATTGTGCCATCGGGGTGACT
>JAUXDC010000364.1 GCA_030618605.1 Holophagae bacterium
GCCCATCCGAGTCGCTTCGCAAGCACCCCGAGACCGATTAACAGGAAGACCGGGACGATTCCGGAGAGGACTGCCATCAGACCGAAAAATACCGTGCGTCGGGGTGGTGGAAGACCATGGCGGAGACAGACGCTTCGGGATCCATCATGTCGCCCTCGGTCAGTTCAACCCCAATCTCGTCCGGCCGGAGGGCGGCAAAAAGTTGCCTTTGACCTTTGAGGTTGGGGCAGGCGGGGTAGCCGAAGCTGAAGCGCTTGCCGCGGTAGCGGCCCGCAAAACAATCACTTTCGCTGGTGTTGGTGCCGTCTGGAAAGCCCCACTGTGCCCTGATGCGCCCGTGAAGCCACTCTGCGGCGGCTTCCGCGGTTTCAACGGCCAACGACGCGAGAATGTGGCTCTTGAGATATTCTCCGTCTTCCTTGAGTTGAGCCACTTTGGTGCGGACGCCCTCACCTGCGGTGGTGACGAAGAGGGCCACATGGTCGTCGTCGAGAACGTAGTCAGTGATACAGATGCCGGAGGCGCCGCTCTGGCGAGGCATGGTCCAACGTGCCGCAATTTCCCCGGTGTCCGGATCCTGAATTGTCAGGTCCTCGCCGTCGGCCCGTGCCGGAAAGAACCTCCATACGGCTCTGGCGATCATGGCGCCGGCTCGGGCCTCTTCCTGGATCTGGTGAACCGCGGCGCGAAGCTTGGCCAGCTTGGGATCTCCTTGTTGTTCGAGTCGGCGAATCGAGCCCTTGAGCCCGAGATGCTTGCCGAAGAGCATCTGCGGGTTCAGGAGGGTCCAGACTTCGTCAAGATCAAGGTTGGTGATGTGCCGCTCGAGATCCGGAGGTGAGGGAACGACGATACTCCTGTTGATGGCCGGCGTGCCCTTTGGAGGTTCGGCCGCCGGACTCTCTGTCTTTGTTGGGGCTTCAAGGACCCGGTCTCTTCGAGCGGTTTCATTGATTTTGCCCTCCAGCTGAACGCGCTTTTCGCCATCGGTGAGGCGATCAACAAGATCGAGGGCGTGCATGGCGTCCCGCCCATAGGTACAGAGGCCGTCATAGGCGGCGGCTATCTTTCGGTGGGTGAAACGACGGGTCAGGGCAGCACCGCCAACCAGGAGAGGCGTCGTGATTCCGGCGGCTCGGAGGTCGTCGGCAGTCAAAACCATTTGGTGGGCACTCTTGACCAGCAGTCCTGAGAGACCGATGACGTCGGGTTGGAATTCGTGGGTCGACTGGACAAGCCGTTCGTTGGTAACCCGGATTCCCAGATCCAGGATTTCGAAGCCGTTGTTTCCGAGGACGATGGACACCAGATTCTTGCCGATATCATGCACATCGCCCTTGACGGTGGCCAGCAGCACCCTGCCTCGGGAGGGAGTGTCCCCTTGGTCCATATCAGGTTCAAGGAAAGACACCGCGGCCTTCATCACTTCCGCACTCTGGAGCACCTCGGCAACGATCAGCTGGTTGTCGTTGAAAAGCCTGCCGACCTCGGCCATACCGGCCATCAGGGGTCCGTTGATGATGTCGAGGGGACGAGGCCAGCGTGCATCATTCAGCGCCTCTTTCAGATCTTCCTCGACAAAAGTCTTGGTGCCCTCGACGATGGCCCTTGTCAGGCGTCCGGCGATATCGAGATTCTCTCGGGTGTCGGCGTCCGTCTTCACCGGTTTGCGTTCACGGAAGTAGTCCGTAAAAGTGGCGACGGCCTCTTCTCCAATCGATGTTTCACCTGGCTTGAGGTTGAGGAGGGCCTCGGCCAGGAGACGTTCCTCCTGAGGGATCTCTGCAAAACGGGAAAGTCTTTGTGTGTTGACGATTGCGGCGTCGAGGCCGGCCCTGGTGGCACGGTACAGAAAAACCGCGTTCAGCACTTCTCGACCTGCCGTCGGCAGCCCAAAGCTGACATTCGAGATGCCCAACAGGGTACGCGTGCCCGGGAATTCAGCCTTGAGCAGATCCAGACCATCGAGGGTCAGGCCGGCAGCCCCGAGGTACTGTTGATCCCCGGTCGCACAGGGAAAAACCAGGGTGTCCCACCAGATGTCCTCAGGCCGAAGGCCGTGATCATCGACCAGAAGCGAAAAGCTGCGGCGTGCGACCTCGAGTTTTCGTTCAAGTGTGACGGCCATGCCCTGCTCGTCGATCGTACCGACGATGACGGCGGCGCCGTATTGGCGGGCCAGCCGCGCGACCCTGCCGAAACGCTCAGGGCCGTCTTCGAGATTGGTTGAATTGAGGACGGACTTACCCTGGCAGTTCTTCAGGGCAACCTCCATGACCTCAGGGTCTGTGGAGTCAATCATCAGGGGAACCCGGATTCTTCGATTGAGAAGGGGAAGAAAGGAGAGCATGCGCTCCTTCTCGTCGATCTCGGGGTCCTGAAGGCAGACGTCCACAACCTGAGCGCCTTTGAGAACCTGGGCTCGGCCGACCTCGGCAGCGCCGTCGAGGTCATCATTGGAGATCAGTCGTTTGAAAATCCTGCTGCCGAGGACATTGGTGCGTTCGCCCACCAGAAGGGGACGGTTCTGGTCGGTCAATTCGACGGCCTGAAGGCCGGATATCATGCAGCGATTGTGATCAGGCACGGGGCGAGGCCGACGGCCGTTCACTAAGGCGGTGAGGGCGGTAATATGATCTGCCGTCGTTCCACAGCAGCCCCCGACGAGGTTGAGCCAACCCCGGTCGGCGTATTCGCCGAGAATTCTCGTAAAGTCTTCAGGTTCCTGGAGGTAGTGTCCGTTCTCATCCGGCAGGCCGGCGTTGGGAATGCAGGCGATGCGGGTTCGCGCGAGGTCCGCGATGGTGCGAAGATCTTCGCGCATCAGGTCCGGGCCGGTGGCACAGTTGAGTCCAAGGTAGAGCAGATCGGCGTGAGCGAGGGACACGACAATGGCCTCGGCATCCTGCCCGCCGAGCATTGTTCCGTTGGTTTCGATCGTGACTGTGACGGCAACAGGAATCCGCCAACCTGCCTCGTTGAAGGCCTTTTGGATACCCAATAAACCAGCCTTGGTATTGAGAATATCCTGGCAGGTCTCGAGCACCAGGTAATCCACTCCCCCTGTCGTAAGACCCAATGCCTGAATGCGAAAATATTCGACCATTTCGTCAAAGCTGACGCCTCCGGTAACAGTGATGGCCTTGGTTGTCGGTCCCATGGAACCGCACACGAAACGGGGGTGCTCCTGGGTTGCATGACGACGGCAGGCCTCCCGGGCAATCTCCGCCGC
>JAUXDC010000282.1 GCA_030618605.1 Holophagae bacterium
CTCCGACTTTTTCCCCCCCACTCAGCATGCGTTACACTGTGCCGCCTTGGAGGCACACCATGAACGCAACACTGACAGCAGAACACCAAAAGAACCTACTCGAGCGGTTTCTCCGCTACGTCAAGATCGACACCAGGTCAGAGGAGGACTCAAAGTCCACACCATCGACCAAAAAACAGAAGGACCTTTCGCGGCTCTTGGTTTCCGAACTCAATGAACTTGGGTGCCAAGGCGCCGCCATGGACGAGAACGGCTATGTCTTCGCTTCCGTTTCGGCCAACATTCCCGAGAGCCACCCGGCTCATGGGCGTGTGCCGACCATCGGGTTGATTGCCCACGTCGATACCTACCCTGGAACATCCGGGAAAGACGTCAAACCACAGATCATCGGAAACTACGACGGGTCGGACATCCATATCTCGGATGATCAAATCCTCGAAGTCTCGGCCAACCCCAACCTTGCACTCTGCAAAGGCCACACGCTGATTCACACAGACGGCACGACCCTTCTGGGCGCAGACGACAAGGCTGGCATCGCAGAAATTATGACTCTCGTTTCCTGGCTGAACGACAACCCAGCTTTTCTTCACGGAACGATCCGCATCGGCTTCACTCCCGACGAAGAGATCGGACAGGGAACGGACCACTTTGATGTCAAAAACTTCGGGGCGGACTACGCCTACACCCTGGACGGTTCCGAACTCGGTGAGATCGAAGACGAGACCTTCTGCGCTGACACTGCGATCGTGACGATCACCGGCCACGATGTCCACCCCGGCTATGCGAAAGACAAGCTGGTCAACGCCATCAGGGTCGCAGCCGCCATCATCGAAAGCATCGACGAGGACCTGTTGCCGGAAACCACCGAGGGACGCGAACCCTACCTTCACCCCTACATGATGAGTTCCAGTGACGTCTCCAAGGCCGAGTTCAAGGTCCTGGTGCGGGCCTTCACGGAGGAGGAACTCGAGGAGCGCGAAGCACATCTCAACGATGTCGTCGAGCAGGTCGGAGACTGCTTCCCCAAGGCCAAGATCGAGGTCGAGATCAAAGAGTCCTACCGCAACATGGGATACAAGATCAGCGAAGATCCCAAAGTACTGAACTACGCCATCGAAGGCATCAAGCGCGCCGGAGTCGAACCAAAGCGCCAGGCCATTCGCGGCGGTACCGACGGCGCCCGCCTGTCTTTCATGGGGCTGTTGACGCCCAATATCTGGGCCGGCGGACAAAGCTTCCACTCGGTCAACGAGTGGGTCTCGCTGGAGTGGATGGGAAAAGCGGTTGAAGCAACAGCCGAGATCCTCGGAGTCTGGGTGGAGAAGTCGTAGAAGAGCTGTCAGCTCTCAGCTGTCAGCTGTCAGTTTGAGAACCGGCGCGGGCGGGACGTCCGCACCAACAAAAACCAGGTGGGCGTCTTTGTAGAGTCGGGCGTCTCGCCCGGCTCAGGTACGGGTTTCGGGGACACCGATGGCCTCCCGATAAACGTCTTCCAATTTCGCCACGACCTTCGCCGGGTCGTGGCGTTGTTTCAATGCCTCGCGCCCACCGTCGACCAGACGATCCTTGAGACCGGGGTTCTCGTGCAGCATGACCATCGCCCGGGCAAAGTGTTCCGAGCCTGATGCCACCAGCATCTCCCGGCCGTCATCAGCCTCCAGTTGTTCGGCAGCTTCTGGAGAACCCACGACCGGCAGCCCCCGGGCCCACGCCTCCAGGCACTTCATCGGCACGCCGGTCGGGTGCCGGGAGGGAATTGCTACGACGGCGCCGGAGGGGAAAGCATCGGCGCTTTTATCAGGCGCCGGATGCCATGAGACACCCGGTGACCGGTCGACCGATTTTGAGATACCGAAAACGTGCAGCCGAGCGCTGGGGAGGACCTGGTGAACTCTCGGCCACGCCTCCCCCACAAAACGCCACACCGCGTCGCGATTGGGCAACCACTTCCGGCTCGCCAGGATGACAACCGCCGGATCACCCTCCAACGAGATCTGTCCTGCCTCCAGTCGCCCGACAAAAGGCGCCTCCACTGTCTCAATCCGAGCCTCAGGACCCGCCAAGTTTCGAAGGGCATCAGCATCGAACTGGGTCAAAGCGATCGTCGCGTCGGCATGACGGACACACTCGCTCTCCCATGCAGCGAGTTTGCCAGCCTCCCGGCGAAAGAAGGCCTTCAGAAAAGCGCTTCGATACCGGGAGGCAAAGGTCCACAGGGCGCTCTCGACATTCTGTGCCCGAAGCACGACCGGGAGTCCCGCCCGTCGAGCAGGTTGTGATCCAGCGAAGGCCTGCTGCTGTTCTGCGTGAATGACATCGAACTGCCCGTCCGCGATGACCCGCTCGACTGTTCGATGAACCGGCTCCAGGGAATGTCTGATGATCGTCACAGGTGTACGAGAAACTTCTGCCTGCACCAGGGACCGGATGGCGCCTCGCGTAGCGGCCGGTGGCAGATGGACCTCGCACCGGCCCTCGAGATTTCGCCTGACCAGCTCGCCGTCAAGAAACCGACCGTCAACCGGAGCAATCAACGTGACCCGATGACCAGCGTCCCGAAGCCCGTCGATTGTATTGAGCAGCACCAGCCGCCCCCCGTCGATCGGAGGCCAAGGTGTCTTGGTGGCAACCAGAAGAATCCGCATTCGCCGGGTATTGTACTCTCACCCGAGCCCGAGCCCGTTCCCGATCAGGACGGCGGCTGAACCGTTGGCGGTCACCGAACACGGTTCCCTGACGCGGATGCTGCCCCGGTCGCGGTTTGCGGTCGCCAGTTCTTCATCCCCGGCCTTCGGGGTCGCAAGCGCCCCCGCTCGGTGCATTTCCCGGAGGGGCTTCGTTACAGAATTCGGGAGGGAGTCGCCCCTCCGGGAAATGACCTCGGCGGCCTACGGCCCAGCCGGGAGACTCGTTTTCTGACGCATTCGCCGAGCGTTGCCACCCTTGACGTTGTCCGCATCGCCACTCAATTCGGGAGGACGGCGCAGGACAACATCAAGAATGGCACGCGCCGTCCGAGAAGGGCGCTCTCGGGATTGGGCGTCGACACCACTCTCCCTGGTATCATCGTCTCGAACAGCGGATGACGTATTTGCAGAATCGATTATTTCTTTTTCGCGGCAACTATTCAGAGCAAGGTGCTGTAAAATAGAGAGTTGGAAGCCACCTCAAAAATGATGCATAAGACCCTGCTGCAAAGCAACCCGTCAATTCGGACGCATAAATAGTAGTTAGGCGTCATTTCAACCCTACGATTTGGAGGAATTGTGGATCAGAGTCTCGCAGAAAACCAGGCCAATAACATTGGGGAGCCGGTAGTCCCTCAGCCAGAGTACGTATGGTTCTGGAGGCGTGCAGCCGCCAGGTTGATAGACATGGTTTACTTCTACATCGTCAGTTTCGTAGTTGGCATTTTCTGCGTATTCGTTTTGATCGTGTTGGATCAGAACGGCGGAACCAACTATCTGCGGACAATCCAGGAGGGTTCTTCAATCACGGCTGTCGGTTTCCTCGTAGGGGCTCTCGCCACCTTGCTCTATCACACGATTCTGGAAGGAATCCACGGGAGCACTTTAGGGAAGTTGATAGTTGGAATCACCGTTCTTGACAACGATCTGCGTCCTTGCGGGCTTTTCTCTGCGTTGTTGAGGTCGATCGCGTTCATCATAGATAGTCTGATTTTTGGAGGTGTTGCGGCGATGTCAATGCAGAACTCAGACACGAACCAGCGTCTCGGGGATCGTTGGGCGAAGACTGTCGTGGTGCGTCGAAAGAGCGTACCAAAAGAACTGTTGCGATCCCCGATAGCCTTCCTCGCGAGCTTCCTAATCAGTTCTGGAGCGCTGGCCGCATCGGTCGTAGTGACCCTAGTATTGAAAATCCAATGACCCCTAACAAATCACTGCAGCTGTCAAGTGCTCTCGTCACACCACTTGCAAAGGCAAGTGGTGCGCCGATCCGGCCTGCGGCCGGCCGCACTCGCAGCTGAGTTCAAGCGTTAGAGGGCGAATTATGCTGAACATTCTCCAAACGGCACCACTCGCCGCTGTCGTGCACTTCTTGAGCGCCGTACTCACCGTTGCCGTCTGGGCCTTCGCTACCACTGAACGAGTCAGCAAGATGGGCGGCGACTGGGGTGACGCAATCTTCTTGACCAGCGTCGCTGCTTTCGAGCTGCTCCCGGTTGTCCCAGTGTTCTGGCTGGTCTTCCGGTTTGGCTCGACTGTTAGGAGGCAGCATCCCTGTAGGATATTTGGCATTGCCGTTGCCACTGGCGTTCTGGCGGCTGTCTTCCTGATCTTTGGATATCTGGGCTGGAAAACTCTCAACCTCGCTATCGACTTGCGAGTGATCCTATTCGTTTGTCCTTTGTTTGGTTCCATAGTTGGGAGGCTGTTTCTCATTCGTTGGAGAGGCGGACCCAAATGCTCAATAGACCGGGCCGCTTGAGTTCGGGTTTGAAGTGCGACAGTGATATCTGAGGCGCAATCCATCGCAACCATCCCAAACAAAACGACTTGGAACCCTAACAATTCGCTGAAGCGGACTGGGGCTCGCGGCGACTATATTGCTGATCGCCCCCTAACAAATCACTACAGCGGTCACTGGTTGTTGGCATGTCCAGTGCGAACGAAAACCCAAAAGGCACCGGCCATGCCAACAACCAGCGCCGCTGAGCTCAAACGTTAGAAGGTAGAGGAACAGCGACCGGAACCGCATCATTAAACCTGCCCCTGAGACTGAACCTGCCCTGGCCGGCTGCCCATCCAATGCGAGAGAGCGCCCTGTTGGACGGTGCGTGCCATGCTTCGAATTTTTCCTCGGCAGACCTCCCGATTCGAGTCCCGCTTCAGGAAAAATCGAGCTTGGCACCACTCGGCGGTCACCTCAGCGACAGAGTCTCGGCCAACGGCGTAGGCCGCCGAGGTCCTTTCCTGGAGGGGCGAGACTCTCCCGATGCCTGAAACCACGCCCCTCCGGGAAAGG
>JAUXDC010000167.1 GCA_030618605.1 Holophagae bacterium
GGCGACCCGGCCCTGATCATCGAGAAGGGTGATCAGGTCATGGATCTCGATATCGGTCGCCCTCAAGGAGACTGTCTCATTGAACGGCTTCAGCGGTTTACGATCCGGAAAACCTTCAAAAGAAATCACGCCGTCGGTTCCGAGGGTCCACGGATCTTCCTGTCGTGGATCACTCCCGACCAGAAGTGGCGGGTCCTGAGCTTTGACACCGTTAAGCCTGTGGGCCGAAGCCCCACCGAGCAAGGGCAGGGCTTCCATTCCGATATTGGCGACAATCGCCACAACGGCCAGGATGACCATGACACCGCCGCCGCGGATCAGTACGGCGGCGATGCGGTCTTTGACCTTTTCGTCGAAAAGTAGATTCACCGAGAACCTAGTGAGCCAATCGGGCCAGTTGGGCTGCGGCGGTGGCGGCATCGAGTGGGTCAAATCCGGCCTTGATGATGATTGTCTGGCCTTCGGCGGACAGCATGAACCGCAGATATTCGGCGGTCAGGGTGTCCAGTTTTCCGTCGGGCTTCTTATTGATATAGACGAAGAGGAAGCGGGCCAGAGGATAGGAGCCGTCGGCCGCGGTCTCGGACGAGGCCGGCACCGCGGGCTGTCCAGCGGATTGGGCCAGCGGCAGGGCGCGAACGCCAGAGGTCGCATATCCGATGCCGGAGTAGCCGATGCCGTAGGCGTCGTTCTCGATGCCCTGGACCACCGACGCGGAGCCCGCCTGTTCTTTCACAGAGTCCTTGTAGTCACCCTTGCACAGGGCGTGTTTCTTGAAGTAGCCATAGGTGCCGGAGGCGGCGTTACGGCCATAGAGGGAGATCGGAGCTCCGGCATGGTTGCCGCCAAGTCCAAGTCCACCCCAGGTGCTGACGTCGGCCGGAGCGCCGCAGCGCCGCGTCTTTGAAAAGACAGAATCCACCTGTTCGAGCGTCATGCTCTCGATCGGGTTGTCCTTGTTGACGAAGACCGCCAACGTATCCAGTGCGACGTCGAACCGGGTCGGCTCGTAGCCGAAACGCTCCTCGAACGCATCAGTTTCGGTCGGCTTCATTTTGCGCGACATATTGCCGAGTTGCACCGTGCCTTCGATCAGGGCCGGTGGAGCGGTCGACGAACCTTTGCCCTCAACCTGAATCTTGACCTGCGGGTAGATCTTGCGGAAGGCCTCGGCCATCAGAGTCTGGAGTTCCAGCATGGTGTCGGAGCCGGCGGCGCCCAGCGTGCCGCGCACGCCCGTCGTTTTTTCGTAGTGGGGCAGGTTGGGGTCGATGGACGGCACGCCGGCAAGAATCGGCATAACTGCCATGGCCAGGATCAAGGTTGTAACGATTGATTTCATGGTGTCTCCTTTGGGTTGAGGGGACAGGGGACAGGGGACAGGGGACAGGGAGCAGGGAGCAGGGGACATGGTGTACCTCGCTCTTGAGACCTGAACCCTGCATCCTTCATCCCTAAAACTTAACGATGTAGTCCAACTGCCAGCGGTTGATGGTCTCGTCTTCTTTGTAGACAGGTTTGGTGTTGTACCAGGTGAAATTGAAATAGGACTTGGCGATGAAGCCCAGGCGAAGGTCGAAACGATGGGCTTCGGCGTCGGACCCCTGGGAGGTGTCTGATTGGGTGAAGACGTAGAAGAGGGCGTCGGGCTCCGAGTAGTAGTAGGTGTAGCGCAGAGCCATTTGCCACTGCTTTTTGTAGTCGCCGACCTGAACCCGCCCGTAATAACCGGTGTCGTTGTCCGCACCGATTCCTTCGGCGCCCAGGTTCTTGTAGTAGAACAGGGTGAACTTGACGGGCCATCGTTTACTTGTGGAATTCTTGTACTCGGCAAAGAGATTAAGGATCTCGAAATCGCTGATCAATTGGCCGTCGGCGTCAAGGAAGTTGGTGATCTTGTTGCCCTTGAGAGTGCCGCTTGAGGTCAGATCGACCACATGCTGGGGATTCTTCCAGACGTCGAAGCCTGTGCCGATCTTGAGGCTGTTGTCTGTCCCCAACCGAAAAGCGGAGCGGAGTTGGCCGCCGTAGAGGTTGGCGTCCGACGCACTTTTTTGTTCTTCGAGAAGAAACGTGTAGGCGACCAGGTCCAGGCTCTTGAAGGCGCCGTCGCCGGAGGCGAGACCGAAATTGGTCATCAAACCCTCGACCGTGACGTCGTCATCCCACTGGAAGTCCGAAACCGTCCACCATTTCTTGGCGTCGAATTTCCCTGCGATCAGGCCGAAGCGTTTGTTGGGACGAATTTCCAAAAAACCCTGGGCCAGGTTGAATTCCTTGAACTGGAAGCTTCCGTCGAAGCTGGTGTTGTTGGAGACCGGGTCCGATGGGTCTCCGTTTCTCATCTCCAGGCCGACCTTCATCCAGTCGGTGACGGTGGCCTTGAAACCGGCCCGAAGGCGGATGCGGAACCGGTCGCGGCGGTCGTCATCATAACTGCCGTCTTTCTGGAATCCTTCGTAGCGAAGCCGGATGTCGCCGAGTGCATCAAAACGGTCGATCCATGCGGGGTAGCTCTTTTCAGCTGTATGGGGAGGAGTTTCGGCGGCCGAAGGTGCCGGTGATTCGGCCTTCTCAATGGCCTCGGATTCCGCCTGGAGGCTCTGAGCTTCTTCCTGGGTGATGATGCCCTTGGCGACCAGCAGACGCAGCAGTGGGTCCAGTTCGTCGGCTGCAGCATGAGTGCCTGTTCCGATGAGAATGGTGGTCGTTGAGATGATGACCAGAAAAAGAAAATGTCGTGCGGTTTTCATTCACCCTCCATGGGCCTTGTACTTCGACGGGCGGCTGCCTGTCTGATGCCCAGGTGAATTTCAAAACGGCGATGTAAAGACCGTGTGAAGGCCGCGTAAAGATCTGGACCTTGGCGGTTGCCAGAGGTTCGGTTATGGTGGCCCAGTCGTGTGAAACACGGAGGGTGGGGGTCCATGAAAGAGTCTTTTTGGAGATCGCTGACCCAAAGCAGGCGCTGGAGGACGATCCTTCTGCTGCTCGCCTTGGTGGGGTTGCTCTACGCCTTTCTCGTCAGCATCGGGCTCCTGGGCGCCAGCTTCAAGCTCTTCGGAAAGGGCTTTGCCGAGCAGTTGATCGAGACCTCGAGCAACCCTATCGTTGCCCTGTTCGGGGGCATCCTGGCGACGACGCTGCTCCAGTCGTCATCAACGACGACCTCGATTGTCGTCGGCCTGGTAGCGGCTGGATCGCTGCCGTTCGAGAGCGCCGTCTACGTCATCATGGGCGCCAACATCGGGACCTCGGTGACCAATACACTGGTCAGCATGGGTCATATAACCCGTGGCGAGGAATTCAAGCGGGCCTTCGCCGCATCGACCGTTCATGACTTCTTCAACGTCATGGCGGTGGCAATATTGATGCCCTTACAGTACTTCTTCAATATTTTGGGAAGGGCGGCGTGGGCGATGGAGGAGGCGTTTGCCGAAATCGGTGGCCTGCATTTTGCCAGCCCGATCAAGATCATCACGAAGCCGGTGATCCACTTCCTGGTCGATACTTTCGACCAGAAACCCTGGCCCCTGGTGATCCTCTCGCTGATCATGATGTTCCTGGCGCTCAGGTATCTGGTTGTTGTGCTCAGGATCGTCGTCATGGCTCGGATCGAGGCCTTTTTCGACACCGTCATCTTCAAGAACGCCGGTCGGGCGATGCTCCTCGGGGTCTTGCTGACAGTGTTGGTTCAGTCCTCGAGCATTACGACCTCGCTGGTCATACCCCTGGCCGGGGCCGGTATTCTGACGCTGACCCAGATCTTCCCCTACACTCTGGGCGCCAATATAGGCACGACGATCACGGCCATCCTGGCGGCACTCTCGCTGGGGGTTGAGGTGGGGGTTGCCGTGGCGTTCGCTCACCTGCTGTTCAACATTCTCGGCATCTGTTTAGTGTGGCCTCTTGGTGCCATAAGGCGGATACCGATGATCCTGGCCCAGGGATTGGCCGAGGTTGCGGCGTCTTATCGTTGGCTGGCCATCGTCTATGTCCTGACGGCTTTTTATGTCATTCCGTTCATCGTCATTCTTGTATTGGGGTAGAAAAATGCTCAAACAATTCCTCGAGATTTTCCGCAAAGACAATCTTCTTCAGCAGGCCTTCGACCGTTCGGTCGAGATGCTCGAACTCGACAGCCGGATGTTCGCCACGGCGGTCGAGAGTCTTCGCAGGAGGGACGACGCTCGTCTGGATATGGATGTCTATGCGGCCGATCAGAAGATCAACCACTACGAACGTGAGGTTCGGCGCAAGGCGATGACCCATCTGGCCCTGGGGCAGGGCGCCAATTTGCACGGAGGCATGGTCCTGATCAGCATTGTCATCGATATCGAACGGATCGGTGACTACACCAAAAATATCGTCGATCTGGCACTGAGGCATCCAGAGCGTCTCCAGTGCGGCCCGTTCGAAAAGAGGGTTGGCCGGGTCGAAGCGACCGTAATGAAGGCCTTCGACCGTTTGATCAAGGCCCTCCCGGCGTCGGACATGGAGGCTGCGAGCGAGGTAATGTCCGAGCACTGGTGGATTACCCGAAAGACCGACGACATCGTCAATCAACTGATCGACGGTGAGAGTGGCCTTGACGGTCCGGACGCGGTGGTGGTCGCCCTTTATTCCCGATTTCTCAAGCGGATCTCCGCCCATCAGATGAATATTGCCTCGAGCATCGTCAATCCCTTCGACCGTATTGGTTTCAGGGATAAGAGTGCAGATGCCGAGAACGCCGACACGCAGGTGTGATCCACCAAAGCCGGGAGGCTTTGGTGGAAGCTCTCAGCCTGGGCCTATAAAGGCGAGCGCAAGGCGACGAAGAGGGCGAAATAGGCACCAAAAGGCACGAAGAGAAAGACAATGGAAGCGATGAATATTGATGCATATTTGAAGCGCATTGGGTACCAGGGCTCGCGCGAGCCTACGCCTGAGACTCTGAGGCAACTCCACCGGGCGCATATGCTTGCCGTCCCCTTTGAGAATCTCGACATCCCTTTGGGTCACCCGATTGTCCACTCCCTCCCGTCATTTTATGAAAAGATCGTAGGTCGCCGGCGTGGAGGTTTCTGTTACGAGCTCAACGGACTGTTTGCATGGCTGCTCGAGCAGATCGGTTATGAGGTCGAGATGGTGTCGGCGCGAGTGTTTGACGGCGCTCAGCCGGGGCCGGAGTTCGACCACATGGTTCTGCTGGTCGAGATGGAAGAGACTCTGGTAGCAGATGTCGGTTTTGGGGACTCGTTTTTGGAGCCGCTTCGACTCGTTCGTGGAGACGAGTATGTTCTGCATGACAGCGCCTACCGCCTGACCGGCTTGGATTCCGCAAGGGTCCTCGAGCGGCGGCGAGAGTTTGATTGGGAGCCGCAATACGTCTTTTCTCCGGTTCCTCGTCGATTCGCCGAGTTTTCCGCCATGTGTCGTTATCATCAGACCTCTCCGGAGTCGATGTTCACGCGCAAGACGGTCTGCTCTCTGGCAACGCCGGATGGGCGTATTACGCTGTCCAACAGTCGTCTGATCATAGGGTCAGGAGGACAGAGTGAGGAGTGGGAGGTCTCGGATCAGGAGGAGTACCGAGCGCTGCTGAAGGACCGCTTTGGGATCGATCTTGATGAAGATGCGCAGATCGACAGACTGATGGACCCCGGGGCGAAGCCTTCGGAGAATCCACTCAAGCACCTTCGTACCTCGGATATTCGGGGGGCTGCTCAGATGGCAACGCAGGCCACCGCGGGTGTGACCCGGATCGCCGAGGGTGTACACCGGTCTGTGTGGGGCACGA
Source organism: Holophagae bacterium (assembly GCA_030618605.1). Classification (GTDB taxonomy): domain Bacteria; phylum Acidobacteriota; class Thermoanaerobaculia; order Thermoanaerobaculales; family Sulfomarinibacteraceae; genus DAOWGJ01. Next base: position 5,783 of record JAUXDC010000167.1, read on the forward strand.
TGGGCATTCCCGGCGGCAAAGAACCTGGCCTGACCCGCGGCATCACCGCCTTGGTCTACAGGTGCGTCCACGATGGCACGCTGCTGTTGGGCAAAGGTCTGGACACGGTATTGGCCACGCTGGAACCGTTTCTTGAGTCGGCTGAAAAAGCCAAACCTGAGACTCCCGAGCGCGAAAGAATGCTGGCGGCCCTCAACGGCGTGATAGGGGATCGCCTGGTGGCCGACGGCAGCCCGTTTGCAACCCCCATGACCGTGCGTTTTCGAGGTAAGGAACTGAGCGGGCAGATACCACCACCGGCCTCTGAGGTCACGGGCAAGGTGCTGCTGTTGATTCATGGTCTGTGCATGAACGACCTCCAGTGGCGGGTACAGCACAAAGACGAAGGCTTCGACCATGGTGAGGCTCTGGAAAGGACCCTGGGCTACACCCCCGTCTATCTGCGCTACAACTCCGGCTTGCACACCTCTCAAAACGGGCGCGAATTGGCGGCGCAGTTGGAGCAGCTGGTCACATTCTGGCCGGTACCTATTGAAGAACTGACCGTGGTGGCCCACTCGATGGGGGGCCTGCTGACTCGAAGCGCTTTCCATTACGCCACCCAGGAGACCTTGAGCTGGCCGGCCCACCTGAAACACATTGTATTTCTGGGTACGCCGCACCATGGCGCCCCCCTCGAACGGGCGGGCAACTGGGTGGACGTTATCTTGGGCAGCACGCCCTACTCTGCACCGTTTGCCAAGCTCGGCCAACTGCGGAGCCCTGGCATCACCGACCTTCGATACGGACATATCTTGGACGAGGACTGGCAGGGGCACGCTCGTTTTCAGCGCAGACCTGATAGCCGTAAGCCTGTGCCTTTGCCCGAGGGTGTTGCCTGCTTCACCGTGGCCGCAACTACGGCAGCAAAGCGTTCACCGCTGGCGGATCGCCTGATCGGCGACGGTCTGGTGCCGCTCAACAGTGCCCTGGGCAACCACAAGGACGCACCACGAAATCTCAGGTTTTCAGATGATTCGCAGTTGATCGTCTACCGCACCAATCACCTGGAGTTGCTGAGCAGCCCTGCAGTGAGCGGGCAGATGATGGAGTGGTTAGCTACTTCGTGATCTCGGCATCCATAATGATTGCTGCATAGCGGTAGCCTGAGCCGAAATCCTTGTCCAAGGTCAGTGCGCCGGTGACGGTGACGATGTCGCCCACGGCAACCGGGGTCGCCGAGGTCACGGTCAGATCATTGGTGCCCTCGGCCGCCGAACCCGATCCATCCTGAATATGGAGCCAGTTGGTGCCCATGATTCCGCCGTTGTACTTGACCACCTTGCCGCTGACGACGACGGTCTTTCCGGACAGGACCTCACGACCGGCCCAAATTGCCGCGATCCTCAGGCCATCCTCGGGGGTCTCGATTGTTCCTACCTCAACGCCGGCATCCGCTGCCGTCGTGTGGCCGCCCATCGTCGGCGCATGATCGCTTACCATGCCGCCGCCCATCGCGCCGCCCATCGCACCGCCATGGGGAGAGCCCATTCCGCCGCCGAGGGCAGTTCCCTCGGGCACGATCCGTGAGGCAAAATAGATCAGGTCGAATGACCGATCGAGGGTCTCGCTGCGAAAATCAGCCATCGGCGACTCGATCGGCACCGTTACGCGGTTACCCTGGGCAACCACGAACTGGTTAGATGCGGCCCAGATCTGCTCCGATCCGGTGTCGACCAGAACGTAGGTGTAGCCGCCGGCTTCCATCGTCTCCACGACTTCGCCGGAAAAAGACTGGATCTCCGGCGCGCCCGCCGTGGTGGCGTCAGTCGAAGGGGGAGCGAGGTCGGTATCGGCATTATTGGCCCCACAGCCGGTGAGGGCTGCCAGACCGAGAATCAGGCACAGGGAGAAAGACATCGAATTTCTCATCACAACTCCTTCTATAAAGGCGGCCGTCTGGCCGCGCCGGGTACCTTAGCATGGACGGATGGGGGTGGACGATTAGAATTGGTAGGATATTTCTGTAAACTGCGGTGTAAACCAAAACCCGGTTTGGCGTGCAAACGAGGTGCCCGGTCATTCACTTCCAGGAAGAACGAGGTAACGCGATGATCCTCATGCTCGACAACTACGACTCCTTCACCTACAACCTGGTGCAGGAGCTTCAGGAAATTTCGGGGGCCGAGATCGAGGTCGTGCGCAACGATGTCTCGACACCCGAAGAACTATTGACGCTCAGACCCCAGGCGATCGTCATCTCGCCCGGCCCGGGGCGGCCCGAGGATGCCGGCGTCACTCAGGATTTGATTCGGGCGGCAGGCGAGGTGCCGCTGTTGGGAATCTGTCTGGGGGAACAGGCGCTGGCCCAGGTCCACGGGGGCCGAGTCGTACGGGCGCCGGAACCGGTGCACGGCAAGACCTCACCGATCCACCATGACGACTCGACGCTCTTTGCTGGATTGGGGCAGCCCTTCGAGGCAACTCGCTACCACTCCCTGATCGTTGATCGAGAGAGTCTTCCGGCCGATCTGCGGGTGACCGCATGGACCGAGGACGGGTTGGTGATGGCTCTGGAAGATCAAAGGCGCCCCCATTTTGGCGTGCAGTTTCACCCGGA
>JAUXDC010000194.1 GCA_030618605.1 Holophagae bacterium
TTGGGATTGCGGGATCGGAAAAGAAAAGAGTCTGAAACGCGGGAATGAAGATAACTGAACCGCACTATCAACCGGCGCAATTACCCCCTCCCCCCTGCTCCCCCTCTCCCACTCTGTCCCTTCTTCCTCTCTCCTCCTCTGTTTCCTTCTCCCCAACGTCCCATTGATATCAGTCCATTTCATCTTCATTCTCCTTGTGATGGGCCGGCAACGCCCGGCGCGATCCCTACCAGCCGCTCGAGTTCGGTCAGTGTCAACGCGTACTCCTCTCGACTGTCGAGTAGAAGTGAGCGGGATTCGAAGAGTGCCCGCTGTGCGTCAAGCACATCGAGGAAACCGAATTTGCCCTCGGTGTATCCGATTTCAGTAGCAGAGAACGCAGCCTCGGCAGCCGGCACCACTTGGTTTCCCATGATCTCGGTTTCTTGCTCCGCTGCGTGGAGGCTCTGGAGTCCCGCGGCCAGTTCGGCCTCAGTGTTGATGCGAACGGCTTCTGCGTCACGTTGGGCGCGCTCCAACTCGAACTCTGCAGCCTCTCTGGAACCCTGGTTTCTATCGAAGATCGGGATTGGGAGGGAGATTCCTGCGACCCACGCCGAATGCCCGGTTTCTTCAAAACGGCGCGGCCCAAGACTGACGGTCAAGTTTGGAACACGGAACGAACTTTCGACCTCCAGCACATTCTGTTGCCGCAGGATCAAATCCTCGAGACGAACGATCTCCGGTGTCTGCAACAGAAGGGAGCGAAGCTTTTCGAGTGAGGGTGGCGCCTTCGGCTCGGGCAGTTCACCGACGGCACGGTCGAAGGAAACTGTCCCCGAACCCCATGTGGCCGCCAAGAGGATCCTCGCCGCTTCTAAATCTCGTGCGGCCCGCGTCCGTCGAACCCTGGATTGTGCCACCTCGATATCGGCTCTCGTGCCCTCCACGGGCGACACCTTGCCGGCATCGACTCGAGCCCGGACGGTCTGGGCAAACCGATCGGCCAGCGCCAGCAATTCCTCGGCCAGCGCCTGTCGTTCCTGTGCAGTCACAACGCGAAAGTACGCCGCTGTGGTGTGCAACACAACATCCAAGCGGGCCGCTTCAAGGTCACGCCCGGCCAGCATCTGGTCGGATTGGGCCACAGCGCGACTGCGCCTTCGTTTTCCGCCCAGCAGGATTTCCTGGCTGATAACAGCCGTGGTTTCGGCGGCATCAAATCCGTCCAGGTCTCCGTTCCCACCGAAGTTCTCTGTCTCCAGCAAGAACTCTGGGTTCGGGAGCAGTCCCGCTTGGGTCACCCGTGCCTCGGCGGCTGACACAGAGTATTTTGCGGCGCCAACGGTCGGGTTCAGCCGAAGCGCTGCCTCGACCGCCTGATCGAGGGTGATCTCACCTTCAACCAGGGGTGCAGCTGTCAACACCCCAGCCGACGGCACGATCACCGTCGTTATCAAAAGAATTTTCCATAGAATACGCATTGAGATCTCCTCATCAAAAAAACGCCCTGAAGGCCTAACGGCAGAACCGGGGCCCAAACTGATGCTGATTTGTTTGTGAGAAAATCTAGGTCAGAAGGATGACCGTCGAGAGCAAAGTCAGCGACTGCGAGCTCAGGTTTGTGACCTCTTGGAAAAGAGCCTTCTGCGCGCCGGCACCGGCGCCACACATTGACACGATTGAACGAGCCCCGGTGCTGAAATTGGGGGAAGGAAGCCAACCCTGCCTGGTCTGCAGAGGCACCATTCTCAGCTGCACATCCACGCAGTCGCCGCACGAGGAACCATCCACCACCACGTTGACGCCGGCACCGTGCTCGTCAGGCACCACAGGCATGCAACATCCGTCAAAAAACGATTCAACATCGATGTGGCCGTCGGCGCCCACGCAGACCACGGCACCGCCGATCTGAAGGCCACCGGTTGTGGCGAACAGAGCGATCAGCAGGTACACCGCTGCGGTCATCAATCGTGGTTGCTTGTTCATGAATCACTCTTGCCGTCAGCCATTGACCGACACCGTTTCCGGGATCGACCCCTGACAGGCGGCAATTCTATAACGGTCCTTGATCCTGTCAAATTTCATCTTCAAAATCGTGAATACGACCTTGAGCTTGCTTTTTGGCCGGATTCATGAGAGATTGTCTCATCTTATGCAGCTAGACCAACGGTCGGGCAGCAAAAGAAATTAAACCGCAGGGTCCGTCCGGACCCGGACGGCAGCCTCACCGGCAAGTCTCCCGTTCACAATTCAGCCGGATAACATTTGGTGCAGCCCCGCCTTGGGCCATGCACCTTGAGAAGGAAAACCATGAAATTCAACGACCTCAAACTGGATCGCTCGCTCGAACGGGCGATCTCTGACCTCGGCTTTTCGGAGCCCACCCCCATTCAGGGTGCCGCTATCCCCCCGGGGCTGGCCGGCCGCGACGTGATCGCCTGCGCCATGACCGGCAGCGGAAAAACCGCCGCCTTTGCGCTGCCCATTCTCGACCGATTGATGAAGGGCGGTCCCCGAAAGGGTATTCGAGCCCTGATCGTCACCCCAACCCGGGAACTGGCCATTCAGGTGCACGAGCACACCGAAGACCTCTCGCGTCACACCCGAATCAGGTCTACAACCGTCTTCGGCGGCGTCAAGCCGGCGCCCCAGGAGCGCGCTCTGCGTGCCGGGGTCGATATCGTGGTGGCGACTCCGGGCCGTCTGCTCGATCTCATGCAGCATCCATGGCTCAGTTTCGACAACCTCGAAGTTCTGGTTCTCGACGAGGCCGACCGCATGCTTGACATGGGCTTCCTGCCCGATGTCAGACGCATCCTGCGGCAGTTGCCGAAACAACGGCAAACCCTGCTCTTTTCGGCGACCATGCCGGCGCCGATCGTCACCCTAAGCCGTGAGTTGCTGGAGGACCCTGTCCGCCTCGACGTCGAGCGTCCGTCAGCCCCGGCCACCGGGGTCAAGCAGACGATCCTCCCGGTGCAACAGAACTTGAAAACGAAGCTGTTGCTGACCCTGCTCCGATCCGAGCAGATCCAAACTGCACTGGTGTTCACCCGGACCAAGCACCGCGCAAACCGTCTGGCCGAATTCCTCGGCAAGAAAGGGATCAAGGTGGACCGCATCCACGGCAACCGCAGCCAGCCGCAGCGTCAGGCCGCCCTCAAGGCTTTCAAGGATGGTCGCCTGCAGGTGCTGGTGGCCACCGACATCGCCGCCCGAGGCATCGATATCGAGGCCTTGCCCCACGTCATCAACTTCGACGTGCCGGCCCAGGCCGAGGACTACATCCACCGGGTCGGGCGCACCGCTCGAGCCTCTCAAACCGGTGATGCCCTGACCTTTGCGTCCCCTGCAGAAAGTAAAGAACTGGCAGCCATCGAACGCGCCGTCGGCCGCCGTATCGAACGTCGCAAGATCGAAGGCTTCGACTACGACGCCAAACCCGAGGGCCGTTTTGAAGTGCCGATCGGTGAGCGCATTGCCGCCATCCGCGCCCGGAAAGCCGATGAGCGAGCACGGTCGCGGGCAAAGCAGGAAGCACGCTTTGCACGTGAAGGCAGAGCAAACAATGCTCCCCCTCCACGCCCCCCCCGCCAACGCCGCCGCCGCCCACAGAGGGCGCCTGCGTAAATAGGCTGGGACGCTGGGACGCCAGGACGCTGGGACGCAAGACAGGTCCCGGTTTGAATCCAGAGATTTGAACGGGCGGCCCCATGTGGCCGCCCGTTTTGCGTTTGCGGGTCACGCTAAAATGCTGGGACGCTTGGAGTCCGGACCCACGCCGGTCGCCAACCCGGGGATTCGTAGGGGTGGACCCCCGTGTCCACCCTTTTTGCATCTGCCGGTCGCGCTTGGACTGATCGGGGGTCAATGTCTCAATCGACATCGACCGGGCGGACACGGGGGTCCGCCCCTACCGGCCCTTCTTCCTAGCTTCCCAGCTTTCTCCCCAATAAAAAACCCCTCCTCGCGGAGGGGTTTCGGGTTGGTAGAAAAGACCGTTACCAGCGGTCTCTTCTACCGTCAAAAAAGATCGACTGAACTCTCAGCTTTCGGACTCGACGGGAGTGTCAGTATCCACTGCCGCCAGGTGTTGGTTGGCCAGTTTTCGGAGATGGTTTTCTACCAGGCCCTCCAGCTCTTCAACGGTCTGAAAGGCGTGGAAGACGCCGGAGATGCTCTCGCCGTCCGGTGAGGTGAACCACCTCTTGATGAAAACCTCGAGCCGTTCCTTCTGGTCGAGACGGTCGAGAATATCTTGACGGTTGGTAAGGCTGACTATCGGCTCGCACATCTTGCGGTACATCAGCATGTCCGGCCGGCCGGTTTTTTTGGCCTCGGTCAGGGCATCCTCGAACTCGAATTCGGTTCCGGAATCATAAATGCTGCCATCGGGCCGGCGAATATCGTCGGGAAGCCGCGTGCCCATGCGAGCCCACAGGATGGCGACGAAAATGTCGGTCACTCTGGGTAGCACGATCTGGGTCTGGGCCGTTTCCGAGGCCAACAGCGGCTCATCCTCCCAGAGAACCGGCACCATGAAAACCTGACCGGAGAGTTCGTCATTGAGGCGGCTGATGACGTTTTTGACCATTTGGCGCTCCGGCGAAACGTCCCCTGGTGAAGAGATGAAAACGCGGAGTTTGAGGGCACTTTGTTTACGAAGACGATATTTCTCCAGCGAGGCGCCGATGCGGGCCTTGAGCAGGACGGCGTTGAAGGGTTTAAAGAGATAATCCTCGGCGCCCATCAGGATGCATTGCACCACCTGGGAGACGTCGTCCAGCGCCGATAACATGATGACCGGGATGTTCTTGAGGCCCGGGTCCGACTTCATCAGGGTGAGCACCTCCGCGCCACTCAAACCCGGCATCATCAGATCGAGAAGGACAAGGTCCACCGATTGGTCGACGAGAAAAACGAGAGCCTCCTCCCCACTGTCTACGGCGATCGGCGAGTAGCCCTGTTTGGTGAGGCGTCGGCACAGAAGGTCACGGTTGGAAGCATCGTCGTCGACCACCAGGATCTCGCCACCCTCGGCAAGCTCAGAAGTGGTGAGAGCGGGAGCAGCATCGCCATGAGCGATGCTGTGTGTTGGCTGGGCCTCAATTTCGACATGGGGGACCGTCACTTGTGAGAAGTGTTCCGCTGTCAGACGTTGATCGATCAGATTCTGGAAGGCGCCCCGGGCCGTGATGATTTTCTCCAGATCGGGGAGGAGGTCCTCCTCGCTTTCGGCCTCGAACTGTTCTTTCACGCGACCGCAATGCGACTCCACCTCCACCAGAGGCTGACTGAGTTCTTTCTGAATCTGCGGCAAATCGAGGTCCGAGAGGTGGGTCTTGGAGACGCCGAGAAGCTCGTCGATCAGCTCCACCAGCTTCTGGCCCTCGCTATGAATCGCCTTCAAGTCCTCCACCCCACAATTTCTGTCCTCATCTTCGAGGTCTTCGACCATCATTTCGCTGTATCCGATCAAATGCCCCGCCGGAGTGCGAAGATCGTGGCGTACCTCGGCGAGTATTCCCGAAAAAGCCCCAAGCTCTGGAGTCGAATCACTGCTCATTATTTTCCCTCTGCCCATCGATCTCAACCGCCAGCATCGAGATATCGTCGCCTGGCCCCTTGTCACCACACCACTCCTGAACCCGAACAACCACCGCGTCCAGGCTCTCTTCGAGGCTTTGTCCGGCGAGGTCCTGAAGGTGGTCCGTCAGGCGTTCCATCCCAAACTCCTCTTCTTCGGTGCCTTCGGCCTCGGGGATACCGTCGGTGACGATGTAGAGTCGATCACCTGGCTCGAGCTTCAACGTTCCCTCGGAGTTAGTCACAGGCACTATCGAAGGCAGCAACCCGATCGGCGGACCGGTGTTGTCGAGCACCCTCGGTTCACAGCCACGACGGATCAAGATCGGCCCGGGATGTCCGGCCGCCACATACGAGAGCTCGAGCCTCTCCAAATCGAGAACGGCATACGCCATCGTGAAGTACTGCCGGGTTTCGGCATCGTGAGGAAAACGGACCGCCAGATCTCGGAGGACCTCGAGCGGTGTCGCGATGCGGAGATCACCGCCATGCTCGTCGAGAGTCCATAGGGCCGACGAGGCTTCCATCACGCCACCCATTACCCTGCTCAATGTGACCGACAGGAGAGCTGATGGCACACCGTGGCCGCTAACATCGACCATCGCCAGACCCACATGCTTGTCATCCAGGGGAATCACGTTGAGGGTGTCACCTGCGAGTTCGTTGCACGGCAAGTACCGCCATGCGCAGACCAAACCCTTGACATCGGGCTTCTCAGACGGCAGAAAATGCTGTTGAATCCTGGCTGCTGCCTCAAGATCACGTCGCATTCGTTCGTGGGCCGCCGCCAGGTAATCACGGGATCGCTTGAGAGCCAGCTGGGTCTTGACGCGGGCCACGACCACCGGAAAGTCGAAAGGTTTGGTGACGTAGTCGTTGGCGCCGGCCTTGAGAGCGGCAACCACGTCCGAACTGTCGTCCTTCGCGGTGGCCATGATCACGGGCAAATCAGCGGCGCCGTATTCGGCGCGGATTTTCTCGAGAACCTGAAATCCGTCGATCCCCGGCATCATGATGTCGAGCAGCACGACGTCAAATGACTCATGTTCGATCATTTCGAGGGCCTGCTCTCCCCCATCAGCGACCAACACATCGTGACCCTTGCGGGCCAATCGCCGGGACAGCATGTCGCGGTTCATCTCGTTGTCGTCGACCACAAGAAGCCGACCACCTTCGGTGCTCATCAAAAACCTCGGCTCACAAACCAAGAAGATCGTTAATCTTGCCCAGAAGCCGTTTGAACTCCACCGGTTTGGTGTCGTAGTCCTCGCAGCCGGCCTCAAGGCACTTCTCCTTGTCGCCGGCCATGGCGTGGGCCGTCAGGGCAATGATCGGCATCGCCTTGGTGGCCGGATCTGCCTTGAGGCGGCTGGCCGCTTCCCACCCGTCCATCACCGGAAGGCTCATGTCCAGCAAGATCAGGTCCGGCCCTTCGCTGACCGCCATGTCGACGCCCTGTTGGCCGTCTACGGCAATCACGACTTCGTGGCCTTTCTTGATCAGCCGCCGCGACAACATGTCGCGGTTCATCTCGTTGTCTTCTACCAGCAGGATCTTTGCCATGCTCTCCTCCTCATGTTCTCTGAAGGTCGTCGGTTTCTGTTTCATCGGGTTCGGGT
>JAUXDC010000181.1 GCA_030618605.1 Holophagae bacterium
TTCGGTGACCACTCGGACATCAATGCCTGCCGCCAGACCGGGTGGGGCATGCTGTCGTCGAACTCGGTTCAAGAAGCCCACGACATGGCCTGCATCGCCCAGATGGCGACACTGGCCTCGAGAATTCCCTTCATTCATTTCTTCGACGGGTTCCGCACCTCCCACGAGGTCTCCAAGATGGAAAGGATCACCGACGACCAATTGCGGAACCTGATGAACGAGGAGCAGATTCACGCCCACCGCGAGCGGGCCTTGACGCCGGACCGGCCGGTCATCCGAGGCACGGCCCAGAACCCCGACGTCTTCTTCCAGGCGCGTGAGGCGATCAACCCGTACTACGAGGCCTGCCCGGGGCATGTACAACAGGCAATGGACGATTTCGCCAAGGTCGTCGGCCGGCAGTACCAGCCGTATGAGTACGTCGGCGCAGCAGATGCCGAGCGCGTGATTGTGATCATGGGCTCCGGCGCCGAGGCCGTTCATGAGATGGTCGACTGGATGACAGAGCGGGGCGAGAAGGTCGGCGTTCTCAAGGTCCGGATGTACCGGCCCTTTGCTGCCGAGGCCTTCTTGGCGGCTTTGCCCCCTACCACCAAGGCGATCGCCGTCATGGACCGGACCAAGGAGCCCGGGTGCGTCGGTGATCCGATGTACATCGACATCATGACCGTCTTCAACGAGGCACGGACCGAAGGACGCTCTCCCTTTGCGACCGAACCCCGGCTGCTTGGCGGACGCTACGGTCTGTCGTCGAAAGAATTCAACGCCGCCATGATTAAGGCCATCTTCGACAACCTGGCCGCCGACACCCCCAAGAACCACTTCACGGTCGGTATCGTCGACGACATCTCCCACACCTCCTTACCCGTAGACGACGATTTTGACATTTCACCGGACGACGTCTTCCGGGGGATCTTCTTTGGCCTGGGTTCGGACGGCACCGTCGGCGCCAACAAGAACTCAATCAAGATCATCGGCGAAGAGACCGACAACTTCGCCCAGGGCTACTTCGTCTACGACTCGAAGAAGGCCGGCGCCATCACCATCTCCCATCTGCGCTTCGGCCCGAGGCCGATCCGCTCGACCTATCTGGTCAAGAAGGCCAACTTTGTCGCCTGCCACCAGTGGGTCTTCCTAGACAAATACGATGTCCTGGAATACGCGGAGCCCGGTGCGACCTTCCTGGTCAACTCGCCCTTCTCACCGGAAGAAACCTGGAACCACTTCCCTCTGGAGGTGCAGGAAACCATCATCGAGAGGAAGCTCAAGGTCTATTGCATCGATGCCACCACCGTCGCGCAGGACAGCGGCATGGGCCGGCGAACCAACACCATTATGCAGACCTGCTTCTTCGCGATTTCCGGAATCCTGCCCCGCGACGAGGCCATCGCCAAGATCAAGGGCGCGATCAAGAAGACCTACGGTTCCAAGGGTGACGAAGTCGTCGAGCTCAACTATCGGGCGGTCGACTCGACGCTGGCCAATCTCAACGAGATCGACGTCCCCGCAGCGGTTTCGACCAACAGACCCCGCCCCCCGATCGTCTCCGATCAGGCGCCGGACATGGTCAAGAGGGTCAACGCAGTGATGCTGGCAAACAAGGGCGATATGCTGCCGGTTTCGGCCTTCCCGCCGGACGGTACCTGGCCTTTGAGCACGACCCAGTGGGAAAAGCGCAATATTGCCATCGACATCCCGATCTGGGATGAGGAGCTGTGCATCCAGTGCAATAAGTGCGTGCTGGTCTGCCCCCACGCAGCCATTCGCGTCAAGGTCTATGATCCGAAAGAGCTTGACGGAGCCCCGGACACCTACAAGGCAGTCGACTATAAGGCCAAGGACTTCCCCGGCGCCAAGTACACCATCCAGGTGGCGCCCGAGGACTGCACGGGCTGTACCCTGTGCGTCAGAGTCTGCCCGGCCAAGGACAAGAGCAACCCGCGACACAAGGCCCTGGACATGGTGCCGCAGATGCCTCTCCGGGAGCAGGAACGCATCAACTACGATTTCTTCCTCTCCCTGCCGGAAGTGGACCGCACGAAGGTCAAGATCGACGTCAAGGGTTCACAGTTCTTCCAACCCCTTTTCGAGTATTCCGGTGCCTGTGAGGGCTGCGGTGAGACGCCCTATGTCAAGCTTTTGACCCAGCTCTTCGGCGACAGGGCGATGATCTCCAACGCTACAGGCTGTTCGTCGATCTATGGCGGCAATTTGCCGACAACCCCCTACTGCACCAACTCAGATGGACGGGGACCCGCCTGGTCTAACTCGCTCTTCGAGGACACCGCGGAGTTCGGCCTGGGCTTCCGCCTGGCAGTCGACCAGACGCGGATCCACGTGGAACATCTGCTCAAGCACCTCTCGGCCGACATTGGGGACACGCTGGTCAGCGCTCTCCTCGATGCGGACATGGGAGACGAGGCCGGCATTGCCGCCCAGAGGGAAAGGGTTGCCCAGCTCAAGGCCAAGATTCGATCCATCGACAGCCTCGAAGCAAGGCGGCTGGCTCTGGTCGCTGACTACCTTGTCAAGAAGAGTGTCTGGGCGGTCGGCGGCGACGGCTGGGCGTACGACATCGGCTACGGTGGCCTGGATCACGTCCTCGCCACAGGGCGCGACATCAATATCCTTGTTCTGGACACCGGGGTCTACTCGAACACCGGCGGCCAGGCCTCCAAGGCGACGCCGATGGCCGCAACCGCCAAGTTCGCCATGGGCGGCAAATCCATCGAGAAAAAGGATCTGGGCCTGATGGCCATGGCCTACGGCCACGTCTACGTCGCGCAGGTCGCCTTCGGCGCCAAGGACCGGCAGACGATCCAGGCATTCCAGGAGGCCGAATCCTATCCCGGACCCTCACTGATCATCGCCTACTCCCACTGCATCGCCCACGGCTACAACATGGCCGATGCTCTCGACCACCAGCAGGCGATCGTCGACTCCGGCGCCTGGCCCCTCTATCGCTTCGATCCCCGCCGAGCTGTGCTCGGTGAGAATCCCCTGAAGCTGGACTCCAAGGCGCCGACCATCTCCTTTGAGAAGTTCGCCATGACCGAGAACCGCTTCCGCATGCTGACGAAGAGTGATCCCGAGCGAGCCCGTGAGCTGATGGTCAACGCCCAGCGATCGGTTCAGGCACGGTTCAACGTCTACAAGCAGCTCGCCTCCTTGAACTTCGACTCCGGCTCCACCGGCGAAAGCAACTGAAGGGACTGACCATGGACCTGACAACCACCTATCTTGGCCTGAAACTCAAGAACCCTCTCGTCTGTGGCGCATCGCCCCTCGGCGCCAGCCTGGACACCCTTCGCCACCTGGAAGACAGCGGCATTGCCGCCGTCGTTCTGCCCTCGCTTTTTGAGGAAGAGATCCTCGCCGCAGCCCACGGCGTGATGGCAATGGAAGCCGCCGGCGCCGGCTTCGCCGAGGCGACCTCGTACCTGCCGGATCCCGAGGGCTACCATATCGGGCCCGGCCAATACATCGACCATATCAAAAAGGCCAAAGATGCGCTGTCCATCCCGGTGATCGCTTCCCTCAATGGGTCGAGCCCCGGAGGTTGGACCCGGTATGCGGAAAAGATGCAGGCAGCCGGCGCCGATGCAATCGAGCTCAATACCTATTTCCTCTCGACCGATATCACTGAGAGCGGCGCCGACGTCGAAAACCGGACGGTCGAGGTCATTCGCGAGGTTGCCGGTGCGGTTTCGATTCCGGTCTCGGTCAAACTCTCCCCCTTCTTCTCGTCGATTCCCAATCTGGCAAAACAGCTGGTCGACGCCGGCACTGGAGCGTTGGTTTTGTTCAACCGGTTCTACCAGCCGGACATCGATATCGAAGATCTCGAAGTCGTCCCCAACTTGCGCCTCTCGTCGGCCGAAGAACTACGCCTGCGATTGCGCTGGTTGGCCATCCTGTCGGCCACGATCGAGTGCGACTTCAGCTGCACAGGCGGCGCCCACAACGCAGGTGACGTCATCAAGTCGGTCATGGCCGGGGCCAACACGGTGCAGATGGTCTCTGCGCTCTTGATCCACGGCGCCGAGCATGTCAGGCGCATCCTGGAAGCCGTCGAGGGCTGGATGACCGAGCACGAATACGAGGGTATCGGCCAGATGCACGGCTCGATGAATTTGTCCAAGACCCCAGACCCCGGCGCCTACACGAGAGCCAATTACATGAAAATGCTGGATAGCTGGGAACGGTAAATAGCTCTCAGCTGTCAGCTCTGAGGCTGGCGCTGAATCAAGCAGCTCCCATGGAAAAGGCGGCCATCCGGCCGCCTTTGTTTTCCCCATCTTGACTCCCATCTCTCACCAGTCTTCATCCCATTTGTTATTGGATTTTCTGATTCCTGTGCTGTGCGCTGGATGGCACGTGGTGATCGTGGTCACAGTAGATTTTCTCATTTGAGCATATATAGAAAGGAAGAAATATGGAAATGAAAGGAGACTTCCTTTTCTTGAATATAAATCTCAATTAAAAACTCATCAACGAGAATGATGACTGGAGGACTCTATGAACAGGAACGACACACAAAAAATCCAGCTGGGAAGGACTGCATATTTCACCTTCCTGGTTTTACTCGTGGCGTTTTCGGCAGCAGCACGCAATCCCATCACGCTGAACGTATCTACCGATAACCCCGTTTATTCATCGGGAGACACCATCGTCGTCTCGGTGTTGGCGACCTACGGTGACGGCTCCCTTGTCTCGGAAACAAAGAAAACCCAGGTCGAGATCAAGGACGGCGACGGGCACCGGCTCGTTCGAGATGTTCTGGCAGGTTCGGGACCCGGACTCTTTTCATACAGTTACATCGTCGAGGAGGGAACCGGCCCCGACCTCTGGCTGATCAAGATCAAAATCGAAGACAGGGACCACAACAAGGCGGAGACCAGTGTCACCGTCGAAATCGGTGATGATTCCGGTCTCTGCCCCGATGCCGACGGCGACGGGTATTCGGATGCGGACTGTGGCGGCAACGACTGCAACGACAGCAATCCTCTGATACACCCAGGAGTCTCAGAAGTGTGCGGTGACGGCATCGACCAAGACTGCAATGGCGGAGACCTTTCTTGTGGAGCCCCCCATGACGGGCTGGCATGGAATGGAACCTCGACGTGTCTTCAGTGCCACACTTCCGAGGCAAGCGAGGTCCACGCCTCGGTCATGTACCAGTGGCAGGGTGACACTCCCCACATGGTGAACGGCGGCCCCAAACAGGGCAAGATCTCGGGCGCAGTCAACAGTTATTGCATCAATATTGCCGGCAACTGGAACGCCTGTGGTGCATGCCACATCGGTCTCGGTTCACTCCCCGAAGAAGATCCTACGCCCGCCCAACTCGCCAATATCGACTGTTTATTGTGCCATCAACAGGCGTATCGCAGGAAGAAAGTGGATGGCCTCTTTGTCCCGGACACCGCAGCCATGGGTATGACCATGGACGAAGCGGCGCAAACCGTCCACAAGCCGGTACGCTCCAATTGCCTTCAATGCCATGCCAAGGCCGGAGGTGGAGACGCGGTCAAGCGAGGTGACCTTACCCTTGCCCATGCAAGCACCACCGACTTTGCCTTTGATGTTCACATGGCTACAACTGGTGCGAACCTCGAATGCCAGGCATGCCATACGTTCACCAACCACAAGGTGGCCGGTAAGGGGTCTGACCTTCGACCCACAGACTCGGATGTCCTCCTCGAATGCTCCAACTGCCACGGGGACATGGCGGCCGGGGAACATTCCGGTGAATATCTTGACCGGCACACGGCGAGAGTTGCGTGCCAGACATGCCACATTCCCTCATACGGCAAGAATGCCGGCGACAGTATGGCAACCGAGGCGACCGAGGTCTATCGAACCTGGCTGAATAGCCACAGTGATACGCCTCCCTTCCATCCCGTCATGGAACGGGCGAACGATCTCACCCCCCACTACCGGTTCTGGAACCGTTTCAGCGACAATTATCTGCTCGGAGATGTGGCCATCGTCGATCCGGACACCGGCCGATACCCAACATCACGACCCATCGGCGATGTCGCAGATCCCGAGAGCAAGCTCTACGCCTTCAAGTACAAGACGGCTCAGCAACCGATGACCATCGCCTCCCACCAGCTGATTGCTCTCGATACCAGCGTTTTCTTCGCCACAGCGGATGCCTCCGCTTCTACTGAGGCTGGTCTCGCCAACATGGGACTCAGTCCAAGCGAAGCGTATACCTGGGTTGAGACAGATACTTTCCAGATGCTCAATCACGAAGTCAGTCCCTACTCCATGGCCCTTCAGTGCGATGATTGCCATGGCAACACCGAACGCATGGATCTCCAGGGCAACCTCGGCTACACGCTGAAAGCCGGCGCTGAGACCATCTGCGTCCAGTGCCACGAATTCAAATCCTCGAAAGGATTCGATGAGAATCACGACAAGCACGTGAAGGATAAGAAATACGACTGCTCTTGGTGTCACGGATTCAGCAGGCCGGAGCGAGGGCTGCAAATGCCCTAGAGGCCAGTCTGGATTTCCAACAAACCGGCATCTTTTTTCTCGGGTCGGCCCTTTGTGGGCCGGCCCGTTTTCTAAGGCGAGGTGTTCGACCACTCAATCGTTGATCCGCCTTCGAATCCGTCTTGAAACAGCGGAGATGGGTCAGGCGGCAGCACTTCAATCGCACCGATATCACTTGTCGCAACTCCGTCCAGATCACCATCGACAGGCCGCACAAATCCTCGCTGATCCGAGGCCGGAAACACACTTTCGGGACCACTATCAATCGCCGGACTGCTGTCCATCGGCCTGTGGGTTGGGGTCGGCCCACCGTTATCCGCCAGGGGGCGGAGCATTGGGTCACTGCCGAAGATGTCACCCATCCCAAGATCAAAACTGCAATCGTCCAAATCTTCCAGGTTATGCCCGAGAGAGATCACAGGCCCGTCACAATTTCCTGCGGAGTGCCCCGAAATAATTGTCGCCCTGATGCTCGTCTGCCCTCCTCCACTGATACCAAAGCTACCGTTACCGACCACCGAGCAGGCCTCCAACGATAATGTGCCACCGTTGGTCACTCCCCTGCCTGCGTTCCCGGAAATAGTCGAGTTGATGACCTCGAGTTGTCCGAAATTGGAGATTCCGCCTTCCTGGGTTCCAGTGTTTTCACTGATTGTGCAGCGTTCAATCCGACTGATAGCCTGGTTGCTGATGCCACCAAAACTTCCGGTAAGCCCGTCCCCATTATGATGAACCCAACAATCAACGAGGGTCATGCTGCCGAGACTGGACACACCACCAACACCCCCATTGATAATTTCCAGGCCGGAAATCGTCACCGCGATTGAGGCAGCCACCGTCAGAGCCGTTCCGGTACCACCACCGTCGATGACACTCTGTCCCGCAACCTCAGCAATCAATACCAGATCGATACCGATCCAGACGTTTTCCAAATAGGTGCCCGGAGCCACTCGCACAGAATCTCCAGACGAGGCCTTGTCCACGGCCGCTTGAATCGTCAAACATGGTGCTGCGGGTGAAAGACACGAATTGAAATCATTACCCCCCGGTGCCGCAAACCACGTCCAGGGGTCATCGTTTTCGATCGTCCCGACACCCTGATCGTCTCCCAGTTCAGCTCCCAGCGGGTTGGCAAGGTTGAGATAGAGCGTCTCGTCACCCTCAGCTTCAGTATCTCCGCTTATCATCACAGTCACCGTCTGCGTGGTGACGCCCACCGGAAAGACAGCCCTCCCAGAAACAGCACCAAAATCGCTACC
>JAUXDC010000253.1 GCA_030618605.1 Holophagae bacterium
GAAGAGGCGGGGTTTGGACCATTCACCGGCCGTTCCGGTATGAAACTCCCCCGCCGCGCGGATGAACCACACATAACGACCACCGGAAGAAAAACAGTCCTCGAGCTCTGGCGTCCAGCTGGTTGCGCGGCCGGGCACCGTGGTGAAAAGTACCTCCGTTGCCGTGGCAAGGTCTATTTCGGCTAGGTCTGCGCTGTCGGTGCCGAGCTGGTAGACCAAGAGCTCGTAGTGGTCGGCTTCAAGGTTGACCTCCCAACTGAAGGTCGGGCATGCCGTCCCGACCAAGGCCATTCGGTCCAGAGCCCCCGGTGACACCCCCTGGGTGCCCATCTCGGTGGCGGGGACGGCAGTTGGAACCGCCAGTACGATCGTGAGGAATGCAAGCCAGAAAGTATCGCGGATTTTCATGATTGATCCTCCCTTTCAGGGGTCGAGCCTCTTCATCAAGGAAATGTCGTCGCCCACCCGTCCGTGGTGCCGGATTCAAAGCCGTCACCAAAAATCAGACAGGCTTCGCCGTCGCCGTTGATCACCACCAGCGCGTTGCTCGTCAGCGTTGCGCCGCCGGTCACATCGAGGCCTTCCCGGAAGCAGCCGGCCGACGACAATGACGCGGCGTTGATGGTCAGGTTGTTGAGGGTGATTTGGGTCGACGAGCCGTTGACGACGAAGCGTCCGTCAACGATTGTCGCGGCTGTGGAGCCACCGGCGATTGAGACACTCCTGCCGACGGCCACCGATTCGACAAAGGTCTGGGCGGCGAGCACCACCTCGGTGCAGCCTGCATCGTCGATCGCTGACTGGATGGAGGGGTGTGTTCCCGACGGTACATTACATACGGCTGCAGTTACAAACACTGCACAGAGCCAGGACATCGTTGCCAATGTAATCAGCAATCCGACTCGAGGTGACTGCATATCAACCCCCTCATCAACGCATGCGAAATCAGGAATCCGCGAACGGCCAATGCTCACCTTATTCGACTTCCTCGCCGTTGATGCTATCACGCCCCGGATACCGGCAAACCACGCGAGGCGAGGTGCGGACCGGAGCCACTGAATCACCGTTCGTCAGGACCTCAGACTGCAACCGCAACCCTCTCGTCTGGCCGCCTACTCAACCACCCCTTCCCCTCCCGACCCCTCCGCAAACCACCGGAAAATTGCCGGCAGCACGAGCAATGTCAGCACCGTCGAGGTAGCCAGACCACCGATAACAACCGTCGCCAGGGGTCGTTGGACCTCGCTTCCGGTTCCGGTAGACAGCAGCAGCGGGATCAGGCCCAGTGCTGTGGTCGTCGCCGTCATCAACACCGGCCGAAGGCGCAGCAGGGCGCCGCGCACCGACGCCTCGTCGATTGTCGCACCCTCCCTCACGAGCTGGTTGAGGTAGGTCACCAGGACCATGCCGTTCTCCAGAGCGATGCCGAACAGCGCAATGAAGCCCACAGAGGCCGGCACCGAGAGGTTTTGGCCCGAGATCCAGAGGGCTGCGACCCCACCGACCAGAGCGAGTGGGATATTCAGCAAAATCAGCACAGTACTGCGCAGCGAGTTGAAGCTGACATAGAGCAGGACAAAGATCAGCATCAGGGTCACAGGCACGACCAGGGCGAGACGCTTGTTGGCCTGCTGCTGCAGTTCGAACTGACCGCCCCAGGTCACGAGATAGCCCGGAGGCAGGTCCACGCCGGCGTCAATCGCCGCCTGGCCTTCGGCGACGAAGGAACCGATGTCCCGATTGACCACGTTGCACTGCACGGTGATGAAACGTTGGCCGTTCTCACGAGTGATCTGACGCGGACCCACGATTTCCCGCATCTCAACCACCTGCGACAACGGGACAGTTACCCCGTCCGGCGTCGGCACAAAGATGGCGGAAATAGCCTCGGGAGTATCTCGGTACTCCTTGGGGTAACGCACCAGGATCTCGAAGCGGCGTACTCCCTCGAAGACCTGGCCGGCGATCTCACCCCCTACTGCGGCTCTGACGACATTTTGCACATCCTCGACGTTGAGCCCCCACCGCGCCACGGCCTCACGGTCCACCCTGATCAGAAGCTGTGGCGTGCCGGTGATCTGGTCGGCCTGCACATCGGCAGCGCCCCGAACCTGCCCGACGACTGCGGCGATCTCGTCGGCCTTCTCCTTGAGAATTTCGAGGTCATCCCCAAAGAGTTTGACGGCCAGTTCCGCGCGCACACCCTCCAGCAACTCGTCCACAGCCATCTGGATCGGCTGAGTGAAGTTCATCAGCACCCCTGGGATCTCCCCAAGGTGCTCCCGGATGACATCTTCCAGTTCGGACTGGGAGTCCACCTGCCACTGGTCTTTTGGCTTGAGAAAGAGGTACATCTCTGCACTGTTGACAGGGTCGGTGTGAGCGCCAACCTCGCCACGGCCGATACGGGTGACGACCGACTCCACCTCCTCGAGCTCCATCAACTGCCGCTCGACACGAAGAGCCACCTGCGTACTCTCAGTCAGAGCAATCGACGGCGCCATGGTCAGACGCACGACGAGCGTGCCCTCCTGCAGTGCCGGCGTGAACTCTGAGCCAAGTTGCGGCAGGATCAAAACGCCGAAGGCGAGCAGAGCGCCGGCCAGTGATACTGCGGCGGCGCGATGCCTGATGAAGAAGCGGACGAGAGGTTCGTAGGGTCGATTGAGGGCCGCAACGACCCGATCGCTCAGACTGACGCTTCCGGCTTTTGGGCGTCGCATCAGCCACCATGCCATCACCGGCGATACCAGAAGGGCATAGATCAGGGAACCGAACATGGCCATCGCTACCGTGTAGGCCAGCGGCCGGAAGGTCTTCCCCTCCACGCCCTGCAGGGTGAAAAGCGGCAGGAAAACGATGACGATAATCGAAATCGCAAATAATATTGGTCGGGCAACCTCCCTGCTCGCCCGGGCGATGATCGCGAGCCGGCTTTCGCCCTGGTTGCCGTCACGCAGCATGCGGTCGATGTTCTCAACCATGACGATGGTGCCGTCGACCATCATACCGATGGCAATTGCCAGACCACCGAAAGACATCAGATTAGCCGACAAGCCGATCAGGCGCATACCGATAAACGCGGCCATCACAGAGAAGGGAATCGAGAAAGCGACCACGGCGCTGGCACGCATGCCCCCCATGAAGACCAAAAGCACGAGGGCGACCAGGGCGACGCCGACGAGAAGAGCCGTTGTCACGGTTCGGACAGCGTCCTCTACGAGGGATTTTTGCTGGTAGTAGGGCACGATCTTCACACCCTCGGGCAAGATGTTGTTGACCTCCTCGAGCTTCTCCTCGACGGCGCTGATCACCGTGGACGAGTTGGTTCCGAAAAGTTTGACCACCTGCCCCGCGACCACCTCCTCGACGCCGTTGCGCGTCTGCAGGCCGCGACGTATGGCGCCACCGATTCGAATCTCGGCGAGGTCCGCGAGAAAAACCGGAGTGCCGTCGACTGTCTTGATGACGACCCTCTCTAGGTCGGGAATCCCGGTAGCAAGGCCCACCGACCGGACGACGATCTCCTCGGAATTCCGCTCCAGGAACTGGGCGCCGACATTGAGGTTGTTGGCGTGAATGGCATCGATGACTGCCGCAAGCGATACGTCGTAGCGAAGCAGGGCCATGGGGTCGACCTCGACGTGAAACTGCTTCTCCCAACCGCCGATGCCCAGGACCTCCGTAACGCCGGGAACCGTCTGCAACTGGAACTTGACGATCCAATCCTGAATGCTGCGAAGCTCCTCGAGGGTGTAACGACCTGTTGTGTCCTCGATGTAATAAAAGAGGATCAAGCCCATGCCGGTGGAGATGGGACCCATTTCGGGATCGCCGAACCCTTCCGGAATCTGTTCCCGCGCCTCTTGAAGGCGCTCGCCGACAACCTGGCGGGCAAAATAGATGTTGATATCGTCTTCGAAGTACACGTTGACGACGGAAAGGCCGAAGTTTGAGACTGATCGGATCTCTTCAATACCGGGCAGGCCGTTCATCGCCACTTCGACAGGAAAGGTAACGTACTTCTCGATTTCCTCGGGCGCCAGCCCGTCGGTCACGGTAAAGACCTGCACCAGGTTCGGAGAAACGTCAGGGAATGCGTCGACGGGGAGCTGCCGGTAGCTCCCCCACCCCGCGGCCATGACCAATACGGCCAAAACCATGATCAGGAGACGGTTGGAGAGAACTCCGTGAATCAGTCGGTCAAGCATGAGTAACTCCTAATTCGTGTCCTTGGTGGTTGAACAGGCTGGGACGCTGGAAAGCTGGGACGCTGGAACGCAGGAAAGGCCGGCGAGGCAAAGAACCTTCTGCTCTTGGTCTCCGCCATTCGTTTTCGGAAACCTGAGTTCCGGTCTTGCCTCCTAGCTTCCTGGCTTCCCAGCCTTCCAGCCTTCTTCCCTTTGCGGTCTTTGCGTCTTGGCGGTTCAATTGCGTCCCCGTGCCATTCAACGTCACGATGCGGGGCAGGAGCCCCGCGCTCCCGTCTTGCTTCCCAGCATTCTGGCGTTCCAGCGTCCTAGCATTCTTAATGCCCATGGCCGTCACCGAAGTCTGACTTGCCCAACTCAGCCTTGAGGCTGAACCCTCCCCTGACCACATAATGCTCACCCTCTACCAGTCCGGAAACGACCTCAATTTGATCGCGGGTACGGCGTCCGACAGTGACGGGCCGCGGCTCGAAGCCCTCTTCCGTTTCAACAAAGACCACATCGTCTCCATCCTCCATTCGGATCACTGCAGTCGCGGGCACTACAAGGCCCGATCTTTCGGTCTCACTCGTGGCCACCCTGGCGGAAACGAAGCAGCCGGGGTGCCATGCGCCGTCCGGGTTCGGCGCGATGATCCGTGCGAGGGCCGTGCGGGTCTGCTCGCCCACCAACGGCTGAACGAAGGCGATCCTCAGCTCAGCCTCGTCGCCGTGATTGGTGGAAACCATGGCAATTTGTCCGGATCGAATGGCGCCGAGGTCTTTCTGGTACACCGCCAGATCAATCCACACCGAACTCAGGTCGGCTACGGTGAACACCGATGTCTCGGCCGTGACGGTCTCTCCGAGGGTGATGTGCCTTTCGATTACGGTGCCCCCGAAGGGTGCAGTGATCCGGTACTCGGTGAGCACAACATCGTGCTCCTCGGGAAGCTTCTCAACCTCCTGTTCGGAGAACCCCAGCGCGTGCAGTTTCTGCTCGGCGGAGCGGAAGGCGATACGGGCCTCGGCACGCGTATTAAGGGCATCGAGATAGTCCTGCTCTGACGAGACCTTCTCTTTCCAGAGGCGTTCCTCTCGCTTGTAGGTTGCATCGGCCAACTTAAGACGCACATTTGCCGCAAGAAAGTCAGCCTTGGCATCTGCAAGGCCCCGGCTCTCGAGGACCGCCAGGAGCTGTCCCGCCCGGACTGTATCGCCGAGGCTGACGAGGACCTTCCGAGCCACGCCACCGACTCGTGGACCCACATGGGCCATGAGATCACCATTGACCTGGACCTCACCTGGTAACTCCGTGGTGATTTCGAGTTCGCCTGGCCCGGCAACGGCAATCTCGAGACCCAAACGCTCGAGGGAGACAAGGTCAAGCCTGACGATGCGCTCTTCCCCGTGCTCCTCATGTCCATCATCGCCTTCGACATGTGCGCTGCCGTCGGCATGGCGGTCGCTTTCAGCTTCGGGCCCCGCTCCGCCTCCGCAGGCCCAGGTCCCGAG
>JAUXDC010000147.1 GCA_030618605.1 Holophagae bacterium
CTCTTCCATTGGAGGATTGGGAATCTCATCGGTCAGCCCTGCCGATACGGCAGACACCCATCCGTCAATCCACTCGGCCACCGTCGGCGCCAAGGCCGGCTCCCCAGCCAGTGTTTTCAACCTGGGGAGAGAGATCCGCTTCAATGTGGTGTTGATGGAGCCTACAGCCAGGAATCCCGTGCCCCCTGAAAAGAGATCAGGATCCATACCCATCATCAGGCTGCCTTCCGGCAAGGTGACAAAATGATTTCGGGCCCCCTTGGGTTTGCCGTTCTCAACCCTGACGTTGAAGATTTCCATCTTGCCGGTTTGGACGTACCAGACCGTATCGGGCTTATTGATCAGAAATGGTTGGTTTCCACCAGCCTGAACCTCAACGCCTTCCCGTTCGATGACGTCCGCCAGATCGAGTCCCGTCAGGTCCGCGAGTGGTTCAGGCGCCGGCTCCTCTTCGGTCTTTGGCATGGGTTCAGGGGCGGGCTCAATCTGGGGTTCGTCAGGCGTCTTCACCTTCGATCGTGGTTTCGGTTCCGGGTCTGGTTTCGGTTCCGGACGTGGCCGGGGGTCAGGTTCCGATTCAGGTTCGGCCTTTTTTTCGGAGGACGGCGGAATGGGGGGCTGCACCACCACCGGCGGTTTGGGTTTCGGGGAGACAGGCGCCTCGGCCGGCTTGAACTTGAATTGGAACAGGGCATTGCCCAACCGAAACTGCTCACCGTCACCAAGAAGATGCTTGGTAATGCGCTGATCCTCGATCCAGGTTCCGTTTGAACTCCCCAGATCCCTGAGCTCAAAGCCGCCTTCACATGGACGAACTTCTGCATGCCGACGCGACACCGAGGGATCGGCCAGAACCACATCGCCATCCCCCCTGCCGAGACTGATTCCTTCGGGACCGACAGCGAAGATTCTACCCATTTTTTTGGAATCGACCGTGCCGAGGATCCGGATCTCGGCCGTCCCCGAACCAACGCCGCCGGCCCCGGGACGCTCACCCACAAAGACCTCCAACAGCTGCGAGCTGCGAGCTAACTGATAAGCTGCGCATATTGCCCCGGTACATCCTTCATTTCCTCATGGGTGCCGCGTTGCACAATCGTGCCCCGATCGAGCACGATGATCTGGTCAGCGTCACGAATGGTACTCAGCCGGTGAGCGACAATGATGCAGGTGCAACCTCGCCGCCTGAGACTGTCATCAACCCATCGTTCGGTCATCGGATCCAGAGCACTTGTGGCCTCGTCAAGAATCACGATCGTCGGGTTTCCCACCAGAGCACGGGCGATCTCCAAGCGCTGTCTCTGGCCGCCGCTGAAATTCGTCCCCCCCTCGGTCACTTCCGACTGATACTTGCCGGCCCGATCGTGAATGTCTTCGTCAATGGCAGCATCCCGGCATGCGGCGGTCACCGCCTTGACCGGAATGGTCGAATCCCACATCGTGATGTTGTTGTTGACGGTTCCGGCAAAAAGAAAAATCTCCTGATCGACCACTGCCAGTGAATCTCGGATCAGGCTCGGTCGCAATTCCGTCCTGGGGGTATCGTCGAAGAGAATCTCACCCGACCACGGTTGGAACAGACCGGCGATCAATCGAGCGATGGTCGACTTGCCGCTGCCACTCCGTCCGACCAAAGCCACTCGTTGGCCCGGCTCGATCTTCAAGTTGAAATTCTCGATCAGCGGCTTTCCCAACGGGCTGAAGCCGAAGGTGAGATCCTTCATCTCGACGCCGCCCGACAACTTGATCTGCTCGGCCGAGCGGACGACTTCGGAATCCTCTGAGGCCATCTTTTCTTCCCGCTCGTAGTCGACATCGATCGGGTACTGGAGCACATCATCCAGCCGGTTCATGTCGGCCTCGAGTTCCTGGAGGGTTGCCCCAAAGGTGACGAACGTATTGAGGGGCCTGGTGAAGCTGGCCATCAGACTCTGGTATGCCACCAGCATTCCAACGGTCAACTGACCGTCCATGACCTTCAAGCTGCCCAAGAGCAGGATGACGGCTGTCGTCAGACTACTGACCAACGGGGGCACGGCGTTGACATACTCGGTCCACTGCCCCAATTCCTGCTCCGCCTTGAGCGACTTGGCCTGGTAGCCCGACCACCTTGAAAAGAACTCGCTCTCCGAGCCCGAGGCCTTGAGCGTATCGATGATTCTCAGCCCGTTCATGGCGGTACCGATCAGTTTTCCGGACTCCTGCAAGAGCCTCCGACTGGCATCGACCCTTTTCCGTGAGACCAATTTGACCGCCACAATATTCCCCAGCGCAATCATGATGCAGACCAGAGTCAGAGTGAAGTCGTACATGAACATCAGCGCGGCGTAGAACACCACCAACACGCAGTCCAGTACTGTCGTCGCCAGTCTTCCGGACACCACCCGGGCAACCTTGTTGTTGATCTGTACCCGGGAGCCGATTTCGCCGGCGTATCGTTGTGAAAAGTACGACACCGGCAGGCGAAGAATGTGGTTGAAAAACCTGCTGGACGTCGTAATGGCCAGCTTAGTTTCCATTCGAAGGAGGTAATACTCCTGAAGCCAGGTCAAGAGCATTCGAACAATCGCCGTCAACCCCATCCCCACCAACAGAGGACGGATGAAACTCTCCCGACCCCCAACCAGATACTCGTCAATGAAGATCCTCGAAAAGGTCGGTACGATCAAGCCCGGTATGACCAGGAAAAGGCCACACAGAATAACGAAGAGCAGTGCCGATTCCGAACCCTGAAGACGGCGGCCCAGCGCGGCAACCATGCTATGCCGTTCACCACCCTTTTCGAAATCCGGCCCCGGCTCGAATGTCAGGACAACACCTGAAAATGAAGCGTCCAGTTCTTCGAAACTGATTTCCCGAGGACCTGTCGCCGGGTCGGCAACGAAGACCTTGCCCTTGCGGAATCCCTCGAGGACCAGGAAGTGGTTGAAATTCCAGAAAAGAATTACAGGCAAGTCGATGTCCCACAATCGATCCAACTCGTACTTGAAGCCTTTGGCAACCAGCCCATATTTCCTGGCGGCCTTGAGGAGATTGCTCGCCTTGCTGCCGTCTCTGCTGACTCCGCACTCGACCCGCAATTCCTCTAGCGGCACCGAGAGCCCGTGATACTCCAGGATCATTGCCAGCGCTGCTGCACCGCACTCGACGGCCTCCATCTGCAGAATCGTCGGCACCCTGCAACGGCGATTCTTGACCTTGGGGTAGGTTTTGACTTCAGGGGAATCGGTCGGATCGGTCATCAATGCAATCGCCTAACTCACGCCGACTGTCTTCCGAACCAGCGGGAGCACATACGAGATCGGCTTCTTGGTTTCAACCGTTACGTTTGCGGAGCAAATGGTGCCGCTGAAAACCTTCATAGGCGGCCCTTCGGACGAAGACCACTTGAACCCACTGGGTGTCTCAGGATCTTCGATCAACGTCACTCGGACCTCGATCGGAGCACTTTCACCAGTCAGCTCCTCAATCAATCTCTGATTTCTCAGCACCCGGCGCAGTCCTTCAGGCGTGACAGGATAATCCGAGGCCGTTTCGACAATGCCCACCATGAACCCGTATTCCTCAGCTCGAACGGTCGTCGGCGAGACATAGACCTCCATTCCCGGATGGACTTTCTTGCCTTCGGCAGCGGGGATATAGACCATCGCCGTGATCGGGGCATCCTCAGATTCCAGCGTCACCAATCGGCTTCCGGCCCCGACCAGATCGCCGGTCTCCATCGAAACCTCGACGATTCGGCCAGAGAACGGACTGATGATCTTGGAGGTCGCTTCCAGTTCGTTCTCCAGTTCAGTCAGCTGCTGACGAACATCCTCAACCCTGTTTCCGGTTCCGGCCTGTTCGGCCCTCAACCGCGCCTGGGCTTGCTCGTTGGCCGTCAGTTCCGCCCTGGTTCTCATCAGAGTCGAGTTGGTCAAGAGTCCGCGTTCGACCATCTCCGCCTGCTTTGTGATTTTCTCCCTGAGTTCGCCTGCCTGGGTTTGATATCGAACCAAAAGACTTCGCTGGGCCGAACTTTGCCGCCTTCCCTGACCACTGAGACGACTGACATCCTCCCTTACGTTCTGGATCTTCAATCGAAGCGACGGCCGGTCAAGTCGTGCGATCACTTCGTCCTTGACAATATGGTCACCAGGCTTAACGAGAACCTCCGCCAACGTGCCCTCGGTCGTGCTGGAAATATCGAATACGACGCCACCCCGTATCAACATGCCCTTACCCGTGACCTTGATCGAGATGGTCCCGACGACACTCCAAATCACCAGAGCGACCAGTCCGCAACCGACCGCGATCATCGCCAGCCAGCCGATCGGCGAGGTTATTTGCATCATCTCGTCCAGCCGCTCGGGCGACGCAAGTTTTTCCAGAGCCGCCTTGCGAAATAGTTTGCTTGGATCCATCCCTCAACTCCTCTGCACTGAGATCACGACGCCTCGCTGATCGGCAAACCATCAGCCCGCGGATGAAACGCCTCAACCGTCACGTTACCGTTGTCGATCCGACACTCGACCAAACGCCCAATTTCGAAATTCAGTTGCGTCACCAGGCGGGCAATCGTGTAGCGAATGGCCACCAGTGTAATCTCCTCCAAAACCTGCTGCTCCTGCGCCAAAATGACGGAGATCGAGCTCCCCTCTCCTGCACCGTAGAGCTCGATATCCGACGCCAAGGCGTCACTGAAAAGGTCAACAGACACACTGCGGCGACGGCCCTCATTGATGGCTTTACTCAACGAACCGGCTAACCGGTCTACGGCGTTGGCAATTTCACGCTCGAGATCCCGAGCTTCGATCCTGCTTTGACGCTCCAAGGAAAAGAACTGAGCCGACCGGCCTATGGCCGCCCGGTTGGCAAACGGCAGTTCGAAATCCAGGGCTATCCGGAAACTGGGTCCTGCAGAAAAGTCGGAGGCAGCGTGCCACCACCCACTTGTCAGATCGTCCAACGTCGTAAGGTCACCCCCCTCGTGCAATCCCGAATACCCAACTCCAAGTTGCAGGTCAACCCGCCTCTTGAGGTCGGAGGAAGCCGCCTCAGCCAGCGTTTCGGCTGCATCAACCCTGTGTTTCGCTGCTACAACATCAAAGCGGGACCGGAGTGCTGAGGCGACCATTTCGTCAACCGTCATTATCAATTCGGCCCCGGAGTCGGACACGGCCGGCAAACTGTCGGCAGCCGTGGGCGCCTGATCGATCGTGGTCAGGCTCTGCCCCATGACCTTCGAAAGCGTCAATCGAGCCTTTGCCAGGCTCTCTCGGACCTCGGCCACCCTGCCCTGCGTCAAGTGCAACCGACCCCGGATAAAATGAAGATCTGCTTCGGGGTACTCGTCTGCCTCGACCAAGGCCTCGCCCATTTCCAGTAACCGAGACTGAAGATCTTCGGACTCCAGCAAAAGATCCAACCGAGCCTGGTCAGCTGCAACAGCCCAATAGGCAAGTGCGGTCCGTTCCACCGATTGGGAAACGGTAAATGCCTCCTGTGCCAGGGCTGCGTCTGCCGTTGCCTGAGCAGCTACTTCGGCTGCGCCGGTCGAAACGACACCCCGCCCCTTCCCCAGCGGAATGTCCAAGGTCAGGCCCAGAACCGAACGAACACTGTCCGGGATGCCCTTGCCCCCGAGAGCCGGTACCGCAGATTTGCCGGCATAATTGTCCTGCACGGCATCGAGAATCAGGCCCGGTTGCAACACGATGCCGTTCCGAAACATTTTGGTCAGGCGAAGGTCGAAAGCAGTCGTCAGAGTTTCATTGATGGTTGGAATGGTTCCCATATTGCGCAAATTGATCCGCTGGGCAAACGCATTCAAATGCAGGACATCAACAATGTTGGCAGCATCTCTCCGGTTGGCCAATACCATCGCAGCCGCCATTTCGGAGGCGCCCGCAGCGTTCGCCAAGTCATGCCACAGTTCGTAATTCGCCTGTATTCGTCCCGAAATACATATTTTCTGGTCACCGATGGTGACGGTCAGCCCGGGACGGCAGTCCGCCCATACGAAGTCCGTGCCGCCCAACTGATCCTGAAGATCGTCCGCCACCGCATCGAGGATATTTGAAAGTTGCCTGAAGAGATCCCGCTTCTGAGACTCACCATGAAGCTGTGCAGCGTTGAGATGGCTTCTGGCCGAATCGAACGAGAGTTGAAATCCAAGGCTCAGATCGAAAGGACCTTTGTTTTCCTGTGCCAACCCGAGCGACACTCCCCGTGCCTGGGTCGCCAAGAGGATGTCGGGATCAGCCAGTACGGCCATTTCCATGGCTTCGACTAGAGCCAACGGCCTCCCGGATTCGCCTTCGGCCCACTGATCCTGAGCCGAAAGTGCTGGAGATTGAAGGGCTCCGGCAAGAAGCGTTAGGCAACCGGTCACAACAACCACCCGCCTGAAAGGTCCGCGCCACCGTCCTTCGTCGTGGTGTTTCACGGTCTACCCCCTACTGCCCTGGCAGGGCGGTGAAGGCGTTCGCATCCACGCTGCCCTGACCGTCTTCCTGGACGATCAGCCGACCGGTGTCGTAACTCAATTGGGCCAGAAGCTGCGCATATTTTGCCTGCGTAGAAACAAGAGCCAACTCGGCAACCAAGGCGCGCTGCTGCGTGATCAACGTATCCAGAACAGTCACCGTTCCGTACTGCAACCGTTCCATCTCGACATCAACTGCCTCCTTGTAGCTGGAGACCGCCTGCCCAAATCCGGAAGCCTGGCGGACAACCTGTTCGATCGAGGCTGTGTCGAGCGTCACGCCGAGAGCGATCGTCCGTTCCAGATCCGTGGAAGTTATCTGAGAGCTCTGCCACGCTGCCTGCTGCTGCTGAAGGCGACCCTTTTGGGTGTTATTCGCAAAGGGCCAATCGATCGTCAAACCAATTCGGCCGCTGGGCCCTGCCCAGTCTCCTGAAAAGCTGTCGGAAAGTCCATCCCAGACATTGGTGTCCTCTCCAAGATTGTTGTACGACAGGCCGATGTTCAGATCGGTGACACGCCGAAGGTTGAGTCGCGCCGCTTCGGCAAGCACCTTGCCGCTTTCCTCCAATTTCTTGGCCGACCGGAGATCCAGACGTTGATCCAGCGCCCCGGGAATCAGGGCCTGTGAATCCAGCGTCAAGCCCTCGGTCCCGGTTGGAGGCATTGGAAAGTCATCGGAGGCCAAGGGTGCGATCGCCCCCCCGCCGACCTCGAGGCCGATGGCGTCGGCCAACCGGACCCTCGCTTCGAGCACCGACCTTGCGGCCGCGGCAACAGCCGCCTCTTCCTGAGCGACCGTCGCCTGGGTTCTTGCAATCTCCGCGCGAGGCAACTCGTCAGCCTCGATCAGGGCCGAGGTCAATTCCAGAATCCTCCGATTCACCTCCAAAGACCCCGCTTGAATCTCCAAGGTCCTCTGGGCTCCCACCAGATTCCAGTACGCCATCAAAGTCTCGAGAGCACTGCTCGAGGCGGAAAACGCCAACGCATCCAGGCTGGCGTCGTAGTCGATCTGAGCTGATCGTTCGTAGGCGCCGGTTGCATCCTTGCCTCGGCCCTGGCCCAAGGGAATCACGACGTCAAACCCCAAAGATGTGGTGTAGGCGTCCGGAATCTCCAGACCACCGTCAGCCTCGTAGTACCCCTTGTCCTTGTACCGAAAGCCACTGCCACTGATATCCAGGTAGGGCGACAGAATAATGCCGTTGCGATACTGTTTGTTCAGCATCAGGTTTAAATTGGCGCTGAAGGACTGCGTAAACTCGGGCACGTCACCCATTTGATCGAGCTTGTCCTGCATTTCCGCAGAGCGTGCCAGGGCTGAATCCAGACCGGCCTGACTGTCAACGATAATCGCGTCAAAGAAATTGATCATCGCCTCTTCAAACAGCGGCTGTTGGTCAGGCGGCGCCTGGTCATAGGATTGGACCAGGAGGTCGTACTGTGCCTGCGCCAAGGGATCACTGAACGTCACCGTCGAGAGATCACCACCTGATGCCCAAACGTCGCGTGCGGCGTTGGCTTCGTCGAGGGCGGCCTGGTTCGACTCAATCCCACTTTGGGCAGAGTCCAGCGTCTCCTGGGTAAACTCCCGGCGTTGTTGTTCGCCCGTTTTTTCTTGGGCCGTCAGAGCCGTCTGGCTATAGTCGTACGACAGATTTCCCAACAGCGTCGAGTCGAATTGGCCGGTGAACTCGAGAGCAATACCCTCCCGAAAGAAGCTTGTCTGCTCCTGAAGCCTGATGAATGGCGCGTGTTCCAAGGCCAGTTGGACTGCCTCCAATGCCGAGATACTCTCTTGTGTGACTACCCCAGGCGCCCAGGGGGGATTGGTTTCTTCGGCCCCAGCCAGCGGCGAACAGAGGATGAAACCCAGCACCACCCCCAACACGAAGACGTCTCTCGATTTTCGTCCCAACATCGTTCCTCCCCGACGGTTCCCCGTCAATTCAAAAGAGTCCATTTCATCCGCGATCCTCAGCGCCTGAAGGCGTCGATTTTTCGAGATTCTTGCGCGTACCGCGCGTCTCCCCCACAAACGACACATACGGCGCCGCATGCCGTTTCAAGAATTTCACCATCTGGGGATGTTTGGCGGGCGCAGTCAGCGTTCCAATGGTGAAATTCGTCGACCGCATTCGATCGAGCGAAGCCCTGTAAAGCATCACCAACAGCCCTGGCGGCTTCAGATCAGGACGAATGTAGCTGCAGGTATAACGGATAAAGTCCTCGCTGAGTGCGTGATTCAGGACCCAGCCGACCACCAGTCCGTCGCGTTTGAGGGCCATGCTGGTCTGGGGCTCGAAGCCGGCGCGAGTGTGATCCCAGGGTTTGAGGTCTGGGGGAATCCACACTTCGCTGTCGTCGGACGCCCGGAGTGCAGCGAGATCCTCCGTTCCCAGATCCGACCATAAGACCGCCTCGTATCCCTTTCGGACTCGCGCCCATCGCATCCAGGGGATGTTATCGAGTTCGTCAACAGTGAACCGAACAACCGTCATCCGTACGACCGGAGGCAACCATCCCTGCTTCCAGAAGATCTTTTCCAATGCGGCAATTTCCGGCTTGCCGGTCATATACACAGCGTTGACCGCCTCAAATCCACGATCGGCAATCTCTTGAACCACTCGGCCCATCAGATGATCGGCGATCCCCTGACACCGGACAGCGGGTTGCACAAACACAGAGAG
>JAUXDC010000361.1 GCA_030618605.1 Holophagae bacterium
CCAGCACCTTGAGATCCCTGCGGGCCTGTCTGTCCAAATGCTGGACCTGGAGGATCGCGCTGCGAGCCGCCTCGATTTTTCCGCTTTGACCCGTTCGATCGAGTATTTCGAAACTCAGACCCACACCAACGGCCCAGTCGGGAATCATCTCCGACGCAATACTGTCATCCTTGTAGGCGATCAGATTGCCGAACACAAAGACCTCGGGCAACCGGGCGCCACTCTCAACCTCGATCAGACCGTTTGCTTGCTCCGCTCGGGCCGAAAGAATCTTGAGACCGGGAAAGGTCTGCAACGTCTGTTCGATGAAGTCCTCGGCCGGGGGCAGATCAGTGTTGATGAAAAGAGGGCTGAGCGGATGAAAAGCATCCCCCTCGCCAAGCAGGCTGGCCAGGGCCAGCCGGGCGATCTCCAGGTCGTCCTCGGACTTACGGGTTGCGACGACGGCCCGATCCCGGGTGACCTGGGCCGAGAGCCGCTCAACACGGGCGATCTGCCCCTGCTCTTCCAGCTTGAGAGCGTGATCCAGATGCCGATCGAGGGCCATCTCGGCCATTTTTCGGGTTTCTATGACCTTTTCGGCCAAGACGACGCCAAAGTAATACTTGGCCGTGTCGTCGAAGGTCGTGCGAATCTTGAGGTCAACCCGCTGCTCGGCTTCCAAAACCTGGGCTTCTCGAATCTCCTGGGCCGCATCGACACGACCGCCGGCATAGATCGGCCACAGAGCCATCAGATTGCTGAAGAAAATGTCCTGCTCGGTTAAATCGGTCGTAAAGGCCCGATTAACATCATCCGGGCTGATTCCAATGGTCTCCAAGAGTTCACCGAGAATCTGGCCGAGCTGCGAGTCACCGATCGAGTTCATTGGTTCCATGTCAAGAATGTTGAGTTGGATGGGATCGCTGAGATGGGTGTAGGAGGCGTTGAGCTTGATGCTCGGGCGTTTGAGTGCTCGTGCTGCCTCCCGCGTATTCTTGACCCTCTCCAAAGCCTGACGCTCGGCCCGAATCCCCTCGTGGGTGTCATGGACCCGATTCCACGCCTCCTCGAATGTCAGAACCTGGGCTCGGCCCTGGGAAGCGAAACAGAACAGCATCAGAACCGCCAGCGTCACAGTGGCTGCAACCGGGCTTCTCGGCCCGATTCGTCGTCCCCAGGGGGGCAGAAGCATCCAGATACTGGGAGGGGATTGAAAATTCATCGGGAAATGATAACACCAAGGGAAAAAGAACAGCGTCCCCTATAGATTCCTATGCCTCTTTCAGAGAGTCGTGGGCCTTCCTCTTCATTGGGTGGCTTCGACCTCCCGGGCCTCAAAAAGCAGCACGCCGTAGTTCTCGCCGCCAGGATAGTTGATGGCCATACGACCGAGGAAGAAACCGTATCCCTCTGCCTCGCCCAGGGCCTTGAGGTACCGCGTCTCGACATCCATGACCTCAGGGGGGCACATCATCATCGTCCCGGCGAGCGGCCCGATTGTCAGCTTGCGTGCTTCGGAACTCTCAAGCGAACCGAAGTAGTTGTTGCATCCACTCGAGCCGACGACCTTGTTCTCTTCGAGATTTATCTGGAGGGTGACCACGGGAGTCTCGGGGGCAGCCTCTTTGTTATTGAAAGCCTTCAAGACCCACTCCGGTCCCGCCAGGTCCGCCAGCGAGAGCGGGCCCTCAATCTCCGAAACAGTCTCAGTCAGGACACCATCTTGCATTGCCCAGGCTCTCGTGCCCTTATGTGTCGGGCAGCATGCCGCATCACCGGGTCCACCTTCAATGGTCTGCATGACAATCGTGCCGTCTTTGACATCGACGGAACGGAGATTGACCCGATCACCCACAAGGACCGAACCCAACTGCTGAACGACTCCGTCAATGGTCGTCAGGGGAACGACATACAAAAAATGGCCGGTCCCGCCCGAGTTCTCGGTAACCAGGGCAATGGCCTCGTCGACACCGTCTCCGTTGAGATCACCATGCGGTATCAACTCGGTGATCAACTGAACCGTCGGCCTTGAGGCGCCCTCGGGTTCAAAGGGCTCGCCCTCGTACTTTCCCTCGACCAGGGTGACGGCTTCGTCGTAAATCCCGCCTAAGGTCGCGCTCGCAACCTCAGCCGGACTCGGCATCGTCGCGGTCGGCGCCAAACTCTCGTCCGCCGCATCGGTCCCGACAGCCCCCTGTTGACCACAGCCGACAATCAACCCCATCACCACGCCAACAACAATCATCCACACAATAAGTTTCACAGAATCTTTCATGGACCTCTCCCCCTATTTATTGAAACCCGCACTCCAAATCCGCCGACTAGTGAATTACCTCCCAAAACCGTTCGACGTCCGGAACGGATCCTCTGCTGATTGTGACACGGTATGATGCCGACGTCGAAGAGTACCCAGAGATTGAGGTGTCAAATGAAATGTGTGCCTTTCATTGTGTTGATGATCTTCCTCGTTCCCGGGGCGTGGGCCTCGGATGCCGTCAAAGGAAAGGTCCACGAGTATCGATCACCTTCCGGAGCGGCTGAACGCTGCGTGGCCCTGGCGCCCATTCCGGGCGGCCGTTACTCCGAGAGTGACCGGAATCAGGAAAAGGCCTTTTGCGCCGTTGACCTCCACGCTTCCTCCGTCGCCCTGTGTCCCAAGACCTGGAGTACCTCGGCCGGCACCCTGGTCTACGACATCTCTTCGGGCACTTTTGCCAACGATCCGGCCCGATTTGAGCGGGAAGTGTGCGGAAAAGGCGGTAGTGCCAGAAAGCAGGCCGTTCGTGAGCTTGCAAAGTACAAGATGACTATTAACGGCCCCCCCACCAGCGGGACCTTCTCCACGGCGTCATTGCTCTACTACCACCTCGCACGTTACTTCGACACGACGGTCAACGTGCCGGTCGCCGTCTATCGCAGCATGGACAAGGACGCACATCTCAAGAGGGTCACCGAGCGGGGTGTCCGACTGACCTCCGGAAAATCGTCTCTGAAGATGATTCACTCCGGATGGGAGTTGCTGCAGTCGGCCCAGCGTTCACCGACGAGCTACCGGCCGACCGACGAACTCTTTACCGCCGACCGCAAACAGGTCTACGGCATCTTCATCCTGACCTCGGGGAAGCGCTACAACTCGGAGATCAACGGCACGCGGGAGTCCGGTTGGGGCGCCGGACAGAATCGCGATTTCCAGCGCACGGCGCCTTTCGAGGCGCTACACTCCGAAAAACCTCTGAAGGAGGCGATCCACGAGGGCCTCAGCCGGGCACGGAAGAATCCCACGCTCAACCA
>JAUXDC010000116.1 GCA_030618605.1 Holophagae bacterium
GTCTCTGAAGACGTCGACAACAGGCTGGATCTCGGCCAGTTTCTGGGCAATTTCCCGGCTCTGTTTGGGATCGACCGCAATCTCCGGATCGGCCTGTCGTTCCCTCAGCTCCACTGCCCGAGCCTCGATGTCCTGTAATCGCTCAAACATGCCTCGCCCCGTTTCTACCGGACCTCAAAATGCAGAAAAACCCGCCGGAACAAGCCCGCGCGGGTTTCCCTGGTCGCCACGCAGGCGACCGATTTGGTTTACTTGCCTTGTTTGCCGTAACGCCGCTCGAACCTCTCGACCATTCCGGCGGTATCGACGAGCTTCTGTTTTCCCGTATAGAAGGGGTGGCAGGCACTGCAGATCTCAAGCCGCATCTCTTTTTCGGTCGCGCGGGTCTTGAACGTGTTCCCGCAGGCGCAGCGAACATCTACCTCGTGATAATCAGGATGAATTCCGGCTTTCATATTACCTCCACACGGCCCACTGGACCGAGAAGGCGGATTCTACACCTCGAACGGCCGTGATGCAAGTATGGCAGCCAGTCGAAAATCTCGAGGCGGTGGAAAAGCCCAAGTGCTCTGGTATTCCAGCTCATCTGTCCCGCCTGCGTTTCCTGAATGGGGCGTCCAACGCCTTTGAGACCTTTGAATCACGACTGTAGACATCTTCGCGAAAATACACTTGACCGTCCCTTGCCACCGCGGTGCTGTAGGCAATGACAACTCGGACAGGCTGCTCGAGATTGACCCGTGTTGTTATTCCCGATTCGATGACGGTGTCGATCTTCCGGCGATCCCAGCCTCCTTGCCCCGCAAGGAGTTTCTCCGCCAATTCAAAAGGTCTCTCAACCCGCACACAGCCGGAACTGAAGGGACGACTGGCCCTTGAAAACTGCTCTTTGTGGTTCGTGTCATGGAGATAGACCATGTGCTTGTTGGGAAACATGAACTTGACCAAACCCAACGCATTGTCAGGCCCAGGTGGTTGCCGCACGATGTAGGGCATTGTTTTGATGGATGCCCAGTCAACCGTTTTCGGGTCGACTTTTTTTCCGTCCTGGGTCAGCAACAGGTAACCCTCTTTGTCCAGGTAATCGGGGTCCTTTTTCAAATTTGGGAGAATGCTTCGGTGGAGAATACCGGGCGGGATTGTCCAGGTCGGGTTGAAATCGATATAACGGATCATGTCCTTGAATACCGGAGTCTGGCGATAACCCTTACCTACCTGCGCCCTTGCGTCCCAAATGACTACGTCATCCCTGACCAGGTAGACGTGAAATCCGGCAATATCGGCAACAACGAATTCCCCATGGTTTTCGTGCACATACCAACGTTGCCGTTCCAGGTTGACCCGCAACTGGTCAATACGCTCTTGGACAGGGACATTCATCGCCAGGATGGTTTTTGCCCCCACAGCCCCATCAATATCCAACCCGTGGCGTTCCTGAAAAGCCTTCACCGCAGCTTCCACTGCCGGATCGAATAATTCAGGGTCCCCAACGCGGCCTGCGAAATCTCCAGTCACCGCCAAACGTGTCCGAACCTGGGAGACGCGTACATCTCTGTCTCCCGGTTTGAGGACCTTCCCACCTTCAACTTCAGGCCAGCCGCCGGCATCTTCGTACCCTCGATACCGTGCCAAGGCTTCCTTTAACCAGAAATGACCCTTCCTTGCCGGACGGGCGTTATTGAAAGCCTCGGAGACTCTCCCCTTTTCAACGTGCGCGATGATCCCCGGGAGTAGATCATCTCTCTTCAGTGACACCGAGATATTGAAATGATCATCCAGCCGTTCCGGATCCACCTTGCCGACCAGGAGATTGTAGTACGCACGAATAAAGACCTCTGAAAGCAGCATGTCCAGATCGACGGCCGAGGAAACGCCCAGGGAACCTCGTTGCTGGTCGGCGATCAAGGCATCAAGGGACGGAAACCAATAATTTTCCGGATTCAACCCATCGTTTTTCAGGTCCTGGATTTCCCTCCTGAGCACTGCTGTCGAACTTTCACCCCAGACCGGCTTATGACCATTGGACTGGTAAAGGTTTGTGATGAAATGACCACCGAAGAGAATATTCCCGCCAAGGTGAAATTCAGCGGCATCTCCCTTGGCCTGGATACGTGACAGGATCTCGTCTTGAAATCCAACATCCGCCGACAGCATGCCGGGACAAAGACACGTGAATACGATAGCCAATGCGATCTTTGGTTTCAAAATTCGGTGATGGGTCATTTTCTATTTCTCCAGTGGTTCGGTGGCCATCGCAGAAAATTCAACACCTTTGTCAGGGTCCGATATTTCCTGCCGGCCGATGCCGGGTGTGCAAACAAACTCGTATCCATCGTCACCGATCGAATTCGTGGCCCGCATACAGCAGAACCCTACGCGCTCGTTCGAGCTGATGGTCCTTCACCAATAGATAGTCGGTATCGAAGGTGGAAACCACAAAGATGCTGACCCCTGCCTCCGCGAGCGGAACAACCAGGGCGGCCAAGACACCAACAAGATCGAACGGCAACGGACCCTTGACGCCAATACACCGCCAACCGGTCTCCATGGGTCTCCCCGGAGGCACCGACCGAGAATCCGACACCACCGAAAGCTCCTCGGGGGTTCGGGTAACGGACCAGAACCCACGACCCCCGGCGGACGGGAACGGTGCGTCTGGAGGAAGCTTCCAGACCGCCAGTTCTTCGGGAAGCACCCGCAATATCAGTTTCTTCATCAGAACTCGTCCGTATTGGTCTCGATCATCAATGCACCCCCGGACCCAGTTAACCGGTTTTGTTCCAACCCCACGCCGAACGCGCAGGCAATTCGTCCGACGAGGGCTAACGCACCCGCCAAACGGTATCGATGATCGTCCCATCGACCCACTTGACGACAGCGACCGGGTCCTCGGTCTTTTTGACCTTGCCCGGAACACCGCAGATGCGATCGAGTTCGGCCTTGAGTTCCTCGATCGGCTTGATCGGCAGGTCCGAACCGGCGACGGCATCCAGGAGATCCCGGCGACGAGGATTGATGGCAATGCCGCGCTCGGTGACGACGACATCGATCAACTCACCCGGACCGCAAACCGTTGTGACCTCGTCGACAATCACCGGGATGCGATCGCGGAAAGAGGGCACCAGGAGCATGGCACATTTCGATGCCAGGCAGTTTTGCCACCCGCCAACCCCGTGCAGCAGACGGCCGTCGGAGTGAGTGACGACGTTGCCGTTGAAGCCGAGGTCGACTTCGGTCGCCCCCAGGACGGCGACATCGACCATCGACGCAAAATTTCCCTTGCCGTGGAAATTATAGGAAGTGAAGGGCGAGGTGTTGATATGGCGGGGGTCTTCGTGCATCGATCGTACACCCTCGAGGTCAAAGGTCTGACCGTCGAGAATGTAGTCGATCAGACCCTCTTCGAGCATGGCGGTCATGTACTGATTGGATCCGCCCCGGGCAAACCGTGCGGTGACACCGGCTGATCGCATCAGATCCCGCAGGTAGATGGCGAAGGCCAGGGTCGTCCCGCCGGCGCCGGCCTGGAAGGAGAAGCCCGGTTTCATGATGCCGGTATCGGCACAGAATCGCGCAGCCAACTCGGCGATGCGCAAACGGTCAGGACTCTGGGTCACGCGGGTTGTGCCGGAGACGATTTTCGCAGGATCACCGATCGAGGGAACTTCGACGACAATATCGACATTGTTGCCCTGGATCTGCCATGGGACGCAGGGGAAGGACACGAGGTTGTCGGTGACGACGATGACCTTGTCGGCATAGATCGAGTCGGCCAGGGCAAAACCCAGGAGGCCACAGCCGGCGGGTCCCCGGTCGCCGGTGGCATTCCCGAAGGGATCGGCTGTCGGCGCCGCAATGACGGCAACGTCGATGTGGACTTCACCATCCTGAATGGCCTGCCACCGGCCACCGTGGGACCGTAAAACCCCAAGCCCTCGCATCTTGCCCTCGGAACAGTAGGCGCCAAGAGGGCCGTTCATCGAGCCCTCGATGTGGTGGATAACGCCTGATTCCAGGTGCTGCAATTGGTTGGCGTGGACCGGGAAGGAGGCCGAGGGGAACCACATCAGATCCTTGATGCCCATATCGGCGGCA
Source organism: Holophagae bacterium (assembly GCA_030618605.1). Lineage (GTDB taxonomy): Bacteria > Acidobacteriota > Thermoanaerobaculia > Thermoanaerobaculales > Sulfomarinibacteraceae > DAOWGJ01. Next base: position 4,096 of record JAUXDC010000116.1, read on the forward strand.
GCGTCAAAGACGGCGTTGGCGACAAGATCACCATTGCGAAGATGGTGGTGGGAAGAAATGACCATCCCGTCTTTCAAGCCGACCTTCTTCAGGGCCTCGGAGATCGATTTTGCCCTCTTGTCCCCGTCCTCCGGGTAGTCCAGACATGTGGCAATCGTCGGTGCGGCCTTGCGGCCCGTTGGCCGATGCCCACCGATACCGGCAAAAGGCACGGACTTCCGGCCGTTGACTTCGGTGGGAACGAGGCGTCCAGCGGCGTTTCGTTCGAAATTGTTCATGCGTCCTCCGGCTGCCAGTCCGAGGCCAGAACACCCCCGGAGATCGCCAGTTCGACGGTACGGAAGGCCTGTTTGACGACGGGCGGATCGACCATCTTGGTGCCGAGAGCGACGGCGCCCAGACCCCTCTTTTCGGCCTCGCGGGCCGCCGCAACGATACGGATGGCCCTCTCCACCTGGGCCTCGGTCGGCGTCATTTCCCGATGCACGATCGGGATCTGGCGGGGATGGATGCAGCCGATGCCGTCAAAACCCAGGCCACGCTCCCGGACGATGTAGGCGGCCAGGCCTTCCTCGTCGGCAATGTCCGAATAGACCGAGGCAATCGGCTGGACACCGGCCGCCCGGGCGGCATAGACGGTCGTCTGGCGGGCAAGAAAGCTCTCCACTCCCTCTTCGGTTCGAGGTGCACCCAACTCGGCACTGAGATCCTCGAGGCCCAGGGTCAGAGCCGCGACGGACGGCTCATCGGCGGCAATCTCGAAGGCGCGATGGATGCCGAGAGGAGATTCCAGAATCGGCATCAAGAAAATCTCATGCCCTTTGCCGGCCACCTCCAGACAGGCGGCTGCCTGTTTGACCTGGGCCGGCGCCTCAATCTTGGGCAGAAGAACGACGTGCGGGTTGTGGGGTCCAATCTCTTCAAGATCGGCGATACCGGCCGAGCCCTGATTGACGCGCACCATACGCTCGGACGAACCCCAATCCATGGCGATCAGGGCGTTGCGCACCAGGATCCGCGCGCCGTCTTTCTCGGCCGGAGGTACCGAGTCCTCGAGATCAAGGATGATGCCATCAGCGCCGTAGAGACCGGCCGACTGCATCAGCTTGGGCTGATTGCCGGGCACGTACAACCGACTGCGGCGGAGGCGGTCCCGAGAGGTTGTTGCGCCTGCATTGGGCGCCGCCTTCGGCAGGACGGCCGCCCCGTCGAAACCGGCCCTTCTCAAGCAGGTCTCGACACGAGCCAGAATGACCCACTCGACGGCGCCTCCGTCATCGATGACCAATTCGCCGGTCCCAACGTTGAAGGCCTCAACGACCCGCTTCACAGCAGCGTTGATCGCTTCACCGTAGAGGTAGTCGACCTTGGACGAGACATCGACACTGAGGGCCTCGGACCCAGGTTGATACGTGACCTTGAGGTCGGACCTGGGGCGGTCTCCTGCCGGACCGGCAGTTGCGGCAACGATCATCGTCTCGGTCATTGATCTCCTCCATGCGGGAGGCCCGGGGCGGGCCGTCCCGCGGATAGTGCCTCTCAGCCCAGGGCTGCGATGATCGCGTTGGTCATTTCGGTGGTCGATGCCGCACCTTGAGAGATCGAGTTCGGACCACCCCGGACCTTGAGCATGTCGTAAGTCCGAACCTTGCCCTCGGCCACCACCTTTGACACCGCAGCACGAATACGATCAGCGGTCTCGGTCTCCCCGAGCCAGTCGAGCATCATGACAGCGGACATGATCATTGCGATCGGGTTGACGATCGGTGGATCAAGCTCCACATACTTCGGCGCAGATCCGTGGGTCGGCTCGAAAACACCGATTTCGTCACCGATATTGGCCGAAGCGGCAAAGCCCAGGCCACCGACCAGACCGGCAAATCCATCCGAAATGATGTCGCCGAACATGTTGCCGGCGACAACGACTCCGTAGTCCTCGGGGTTCTTGGTCAACCACATCATCTGGGCGTCAATGTTGGTCTCCCAGAGTTCGATGGCGGGATATTTCTCGGCGATCTTGCGCGCCTCGCCGATCATCATCCCGGAGGTCTCCCGAAGGACGTTGGGCTTTTCGCAAACGGTGACGTTGGAGTAGCCGTGTTTCTCGGCATATTCGAAGGCCCCTGCACAGATCCGGCGGCATGCCTCACGGGTGAAGACTCGCGTCGAAATCGCAAGGTCTTCACCTGGTACGTCGGCGAAGCTCTTGAACTTCGGATGGGTCTTCAGGGCGTTGTAGACCTCGGCCGGGGGATTGGTCCACTCGATCCCACCGTACAGGCCCTCGGTGTTCTGGCGGAAAATTACGGTATCGATCTTGGGCTCTTCGGCCTGTCCATCGGCCCCGCGGCGGATGAAGTTCAGGCTATTGCCGCTGAATGTCGGACAGGGCCGGATGCTGATGTCGAGGTTGAACCGCTGTCGAAGCCCCACGATTGGTGAGAAGTACACGAAGCCCTTGCCCTGCATCTCAGGACTGAGTTCTTCGGCCGCCTTGTCCTTGGGCTTCGAGGTGATCGCCCCGAACAGCGCTACCTTGTGTTCGGCGATCAAATCGATGGTCTTCTGCGGCAACGGATTACCGTCTTTGATCCAGAAGTCCCATCCGATATCGGCCTCTACCCAGTCCGCCTCGAAGCCTGCGGCTTCGAGCACCCGAATCGCCTCGGGCGTCACCAATTTTCCAATTCCATCTCCAGGCATGACGACTATAGTTCTCTTAGACATTGATCCTCCAACGCTCTCTATTGCGGCCTCATACCGCGCGGCGACACCTTACCGAAATGGCACACAGAAGGAAAGAAAAACCCGGCGAAGCCGGAACCAAAAAAGATCTACCGACCTGCATGGAGTTGTCCGAATGCAGGAAGGGGGAGGGGGAGAGGGGGTAACGCAATTATTGGCCCCTGACTTCCTAACCCCCAACCTCTTACATACAGTGGGGCCGGAGGACCAGTAAAGCGAGGAGTCTGAAACAAGGGAACGAAGACGACTAAGTCGGGCAGGTAAATCGCACGATCTCCCCCTCCCCCCTGCTCCCCCTCTCCCACTCTTTCTTCCCGGGTCAATGCCTAACGGCGCCAGAGGTTGTACTTCAGGATGGTCCAGATCGCGGAGACACCGTCTCTCCAACCGATCTTCTTCCCTTCTTCGTAGGTCCTGCCGTGATAGGAGATCGGCACTTCGTAGATCCTGAAACCCGAGCGGGAGACCTTGGCGGTGAATTCAGGCTCGAAGCCGAAACGGTCGCTCTCGAACGTGATCCCCTCCAGAACCTTTGCGGAAAACACCTTGTAGCAGGTCTCCATGTCGGTCAGATTGAGATCAGTCAGCATATTGGAAAGCAGGGTCAAGAAACGGTTGCCCTGGTAGTGCCAGAAAAAAAGGACCCTGTGGGGCCCGCCGAGGAACCGCGAGCCGTAGACAACATCAGCCTTGCCGTCCAAGATGGGCTTCAGCAGGACGGGATACTCAGCCGGGTCGTACTCCAGATCGGCATCCTGGATCAGCAGAATATCCCCGGTAGCTACGGCGAACCCGGTCCTCAGAGCGGCACCCTTCCCCTGATTTCGATCGTGGCGCTCCATACAAAATGAAACGCCGATATTGTCCATTCTCTCCGGGGCGGACCAACTTTCGAGCACGGCCAGGGTCCCGTCGCTCGAACAGTCGTCAACACAGATGATTTCCAGGCTTCCAATGCCGGCGGGCAGCGGCGCCACCGCAACGCTCTCCAGCAGCTCGGCAACGGTCACCGCTTCGTTGAAGACAGGAACGATGATTGAGAGATTCATGGGTGCCGACTCTAACATGGTGACGGCATGGGTGTTTCAGGAATAACCAATGCCTTGATACTTGATACTTGATACTCGAAAAGGAAACTCAACACTGGACAATAGGTAGTCAAGTATCCAGTATCCAGTATCGAGTCTCACCGCAAAATTGCTTCGTGTTTTCGAAGAAAGTAGGACTCATGCCATCACTCCACAACCCGCAGAGGATGCGTCGCCAACCATTCCGGTTGGACCGCTTCGAGGATCACCCGGCCCTCCATGTACTGGGCAACCGGGAGGTCCAGGAGGTAACACAACGTTGGGGCTATATCCTCCAACCCAATCGGCACCAGTCTCTGGCCGGCAACCACACCATCACCGACCAGAAACAACGCTCCCTCAGGACATCCCTCGGCCGAAGCGCGCCAGTTCCCGCCAAATCCCAACAGCCTTCGAAGGCGTTCGAACGGATCCGGAGGGGCAAAACCGTAGGGGGAAACGATCGCGACCAACCCATCTTCCGGCAACGCCTCCATCAACCGGCCGATCTGATCATCGACCAATTCCAATACCAGGGCCAGGGCCTCCCTCCGCCCGGTTTCCCCCGTCCGGTGAGGCTCCAAGAGGCGTCGTCCTACCGCCAGGGTGTGAAGGCTCAACCATACGTTTTCCCGACCGGCTTCCAGGGCCAACCGGGCTTGCTCAACCCGGGCTTCATCCTTGCGCAGTGTGCTCAGAATCTCCGATGCCGCCCGAGGAAAGTTGCCGACCAAAATGGCCCCAAGGGATGCCTCAAGGGAGTTACCGGTCGCCCAGGGATCCAGGGGTGGACGAACCCGGCGAACCGCGGCGCCTTCATCCCAGATTCCCGGCCAGTCCAAAATAGTCGTCGGAGTCTGAGAAAAGGCCATCCGCTGCCACAAAGGCGGCACGGTCGACGGGGGTGGCTCGACCCGCATTCCACGATCCCACGCCAGGAAGAGCCTCGATCCCTGAGGGGTCCAGGGCAGGAGCCGAAGCGTCCCATCAAAGGCCACGGGATATTGCCACCCCCACCTGAACATCACGCCATGGGTCCGGGGAAAGGTCCCCGTCGCCATCGTTGTCCAGTGGGCCTGATCCAGAAATGGCCGAAACGGGCTCATTGGCCCCCGTGCACCCTCCTCGGTCAGACGGTCGAAATTGGAGAGGTTCCTCCCACTGCCCTGCGTCAGCAACACTGAGATGTCCAGACCCTCGATGCCGCATACCAACAAAGGGCGGGAAGAACGGCCCAACGCCTGTGCCTTGACTTCGAGGCTCTTGAAAAACGAGGTCGGCTCTCCGACCAGACGGCCGATCGGAACCAGGATCACCAGCGGCAACATTAACCAGACAATCCATTGACGCCGGCCGGACCGCTGCCACACCCTGTACACGATGATCGTTATCAGCGCCGCCGCCAGCCACATCACAGCATCCTGTTCGAGTTGGCGGCGTCCGGTTTGTGAGAGAAATTCCGGGTGAATTTCCGAGTTGGTCCAACTGAGAGCAGCCGCCAGACAGAAAACAATGGCCAAAAGGGCCACCGTTCCTTCGGAGATACCCCAACCCCTGCCATGCATTGACCGGCCAACAATCCAGGCGCCCAATCCCAAGGGCACTCCAACCAGGAATGCACCCCATCCCATCCACAGGGGAACGCCGATAAAAAATGTCCGCGCGCTTGGCTCAATATCCGGATTGAGCCGAGTCAGCAAAACCAGGCTCAGAACCCCTGCCACCGACCCCGCATACAACGATGCCATCCAGATTGCTGCTCTTACCTTCATGTCTCACTCATGGTACAGCCGACCGAGCGTTCTCACCACGGGTCGTGCAACCAGAGAATGCACCGTAATCCCGAGTCCGAGCCCATTACCGTTACCGTTCCCAATGTCAACTTGGATTCGCCTTCAGTGCTCCCAATGAGCCGCCATGAGTGCAGTAGACTTGCAACCGATAGGACGAGGTGGAATCCTTAGCGGAGGTGATGATGGCTGCACAACTGTGCGTCGCTCTGGACGGCAGCGACCGAAACTGGATCGTAACGACAGCTCGAACCTTGGGACCACATGTCGACTGGCTCAAGGTTGGTCTCGAGGCCTTCACGGCCCATGGCCCGGATTTGGTCCGCGAGGTCAGCACACACGGGCCTTCCGTCTTCCTGGACCTCAAACTTCACGATATCCCCACGACGGTGGCACGGGCGGCAGCCAATTGTGTTCGATTGGGTGCAACCCTGCTCAACGTCCATGCCGGCGGAGGTCGCGCAATGATGGAAGCCGCCTCCTCCTCTGTGAGGGCGGCCGATCCCTCCGGATCAACCAAGGTCATCGCCGTGACCATTCTCACCAGTCTCGATACGACGGCTTTGGCCGAATTGGGCGCTGACCATCAGTCTGGATCTCTGGTCCTCCGCTGGGCGGAACTGGCCCAACAATGCGGGCTCGACGGGGTGGTGGCATCCGCCCAGGAAGCTGAAAGAATTCGCAGGGTCTGCGGCCCTGATTTCCTGATTGTCACTCCAGGCATCCGCCCCTCGTGGGCTGCCGGAAATGATCAGCGCCGTATCGTCACGCCTGCAAAGGCGGTAACGGCGGGATCAGACATTCTGGTCGTCGGTCGCCCAATCACCACCGCAGACGACGCTCAAGCCGCTGCCAAAAGCATCCTCGCCGAAATGCAAACTCTGGCCTGAGCCAAAAACCCCTAGAATATCGGCCGATCGTGGAAGTGCTCCTTGTTCCAGTGGTAGGTGTAGAACACAAAATCGATGTCCTTCTGATAGGTGACCCAGATCTTGAAGTGGGTCCTTCCTCGTTCGATCTTGATACTCTCCTTGGTCACCGGAAGGCTGACTTCCTCTGCCTTCGACAAAACGTCACGGATGATTCGCTTGTCCTTGTAATCCCGTCTTCCCGCACGATCCGCCAAATTGCCGATTTCCTTGTCCAGTTCCCCCACATGGATCATGACCGGGGTGGCCTTGATGCCGATCAGGGTCGCCAGGGCGAGCACGACCAGACCTACAAGACATCCAACTGGAACATCACCACGCTCCCGCCTCAACTTCATAGAACGCCTCCCGGTTAGGATCTTATCAAAACCAGACCCGGCAGAGCCGGATCCGGGTCAGTTACGAATTACCGAATCAACTTGAACTGCCGCTCCCACCTGGTCCGGGTGAAAAAGTGGGTAAAAACCCCGGCCAACTGCTTGGCTCGATGCCCAATGCCCCTCCATTTCC